>JALEGH010000080.1 GCA_022763065.1 Alphaproteobacteria bacterium | reverse complement strand
GGCCTCGTCTCTTATGCCGGATGATGGTTATATCGCAGATTCTTTGGGGTGGGTTTATTACCGTTTGAATGATTTTGAAAATGCGGTACCGCATTTAGAGCGCGCGGTGGAATTACTTCCCTACGATATGACGGTGAATGATCATTTGGGCGATGCTTATTGGCGCGTAGGGCGACGGTTGGAAGCCAAATTTCAATGGCAACGTGCGATCAATTACGGCGAAGGGAATTCGGGTGAGACATCCAAAGAAGATATTGAACAAAAACTTGTTCGGGGGCTAGAGGACTTGCCGGAAGAACAAAAAAATAGAGCAGTTGTGCAGGAACAAATTCAGGAAAAAATGAGCCCTGCATTATAGTTTTTTTCAAATGCAGTCTTCTCCTATTTATATTCAAGCACCGGCAAAAATTAATTTGAACCTCCATGTTACGGCGCGGCGTGAAGACGGTTATCACACGCTTCAATCTTTTGTTGTATTTGCTGACTTGGCTGATGAAATTGAAATTTCTCCGGCCTCGGAATTTTCTTTTGAAATAGATGGACTATTTGCCGGAGTGTTGGAAGAGCGCGCTATGCTTCAGAATAATTTAGTTGTCCGTGCGGCGCGGGGGATTGCCGAACTTGTCCAAAAACCGCTTCATTGTTCGATAAGGCTTACCAAAAATATTCCTGTAGGGGCTGGTTTGGGTGGGGGCTCGGCTGATGCAGCCGCCACCATCAAGGGACTGCTACAATTTTGGAATGTGACCATTGACCAAAAACAACTCTCCCCTTTTCTTGAGAGCTTAGGGGCCGATGTGCCAGTTTGTTATGAAGGAAAGAGCTGTTTTGTAGAAGGCATTGGAGAAATTATTCACCTCTTGCCGGATGCTATTCCTCAAACGCATGTTTTGCTCATTTATCCGGGGGTGTTTTGCTCCACGCCGCAAGTATTTCAGAATTTTGAAGAGCCGTTTTTAAATAAAACAAATTTTCCAACCGTTTTTCAGGATCAAGACGCATTGTTTGCGTACTTAAAAACTACTCAAAACTCTTTAAGTAAGAGTGCCCAAAATCTTGTTCCTGAAATTAAAGATGTTTTGCTGTGCCTTGAAGAACAACAAGGTTGTCGATTGGCCCGAATGAGCGGAAGCGGCTCTACATGTTTTGGGTTATTTGAAAGCTCCGAGATGTGCCAACAGGCGGGGGAAGAGGTAAAAAAAACGCACTCCCATTGGTGGGTGCGTCCGGTGGTTATAGGAGGGTAAATCCTATTGTAGCTCTTTCATGGCGCTACTGACCATACGGCTGAGCAGTTCTTTTGTGGCCTTACCGTCAACGCTCAAACTATTCGCTTCTTGATAGGACTTGATCGCTTTTTCCGTTTGTGGGCCGGAAATACCATCTGCTGGACCACTATAAAGTCCGCTAATAATTAAATATTCTTGAATCTGGGCGACTAGTGCCTGATTAGTATTTAGTGTAGATGTTTTGGCGGATGCGGAGTTTGGACCCGCACGCCGTCCCTTAACGGACTCATTGATGGCCTGCATGCGCTCCACCAACTTATCGACATCACGCATATCAATTTGTAAATCCTTTGTGAGTTGTTCGAGCGCGGATTTCGCATCCGGACTTCCCTGATCAGCGGCAATTTTATACCACAAAATAGCTTCATCTGGTTTAGGTGTGCCAAGCAAACCATTTTCATGGATAAGACCTAAATTATAAGCGGCTTCCATCACACCGTTATTGGCAGCACGTTCAAAGAAAGCAGCAGCCAAGCGCGGGTCATAATCCGTACCGATCCCTTCAATATGGGCAATGCCTAAATTATATTGTGCCTCGGCATGGTCAAGCCTTGCAGCCTCGCGGTACCAGTAAAGGGCGCGCCCCAAATCGCGCTCCACACCCAACCCTTGATGATATAATACGCCCAAATTATAACGCGCATTGGCAATACCGTTATCAGAAGACTCACGGAACCAGAAGGCCGCCTTGTCAAAATTCTGGGTGACACCGCCGTGACCTGCTGTATAGATAGCCGCCAGATCATGTTGTGCTTCAGGGTTGCCAGCAATGGCCTGGGTTTCAATATCCTTCACCGCGTCAGGCAATTTGGAATCACGTACCGCCCGTTCGGATAGTGGGGCGCTGTTCTTTTCGGCCAAAACAGCCTTGGCAATTTTAGGGTCATGTTTAAACCCTACTTGATCGAAATTTTTGAGAGGTGCCGTAATTTCCAAATTCGATAGAATCTGACTTTCCTCTTTTACCGGCTTATTTTCAGGGGCAGGAGCTTGCGTTGCCTCAATTTGTTCCAGATCAATCCCAACACCCGGTTCAATATTATTTAGCTCCTGCGCGAGCTGTTCCGTATCATTATTGAGTGCCGCTAAAAGCTGTTCATCATTATAGTCCAAAACATTGTTCGGGTTTTCCTCGATGCTTGCTTCTTGTGCGCCTAGACCGGTTTGAGATTCCTCAACAAACCCGCCTTCGCCCAAACGCTCCAGCAGTTTTTGTTCCTCCAGCGCATTGATTTCGCCGACACGGGTGGAGGGAATCGAATCCGCATTTGTGAAGTCGCGATTTTGCGTTTCGGCAAGCTGTAGTGATCCGTCTTGTTGAACTTGAACACTAGGCAGTTTTGGTTGCTGCATTTGGTTGATGACCCACCCCATCATGAGCGCTACGATGACCAGAGCCGCCATGCCGAGATTTTGAGTGCTGGCGGCGCGTTGCCACCAAGGTTTTTGCTCTTCTTTGGCTTGCGGGCTGCCTTCTCCCCACGCAGGGGCCTGAAGCGCAGCCTTACCTTGGGCGGCGGTACTTTGATCGGTCAGTAAAACCATCGCTTTGGCCTGAAGCGTATCTTGCGTTTCAGTGACGATGTCTTCGAGCCGTTCTAATTTGCGTTGAAATCTGGATTTATCTTGTGCGGTGACTTCAAGTTGACGTCCAATGCGGGCCTGTTCCGCCACAGATTGATCTAGCCTTTGATCAATAACAGTTTGTTTGCTTTCGGTATCCTTGACACGTTTGTCAATCATGGCTTGCCCGGCGGCAACCTTGACCAGTTTTTCTTCCGTCTTTTGTAGCGCCTTTTCAAAACGGGCCTGACGTTGGAGGCTTTCAGTGTCAATATTGCTCTTTGTGTCTATTTTGCGCTCAATGGCCTGATAGGTTTTTTCGGACAGCTTGGATTTTTCTTCTAGATCTTTCAGCGACTTCCGATATTCGCGCAATTCTCCTAAAAGCTCATAGCGCTCGGCTTCAGAGCGTTTCAGCTTATCGCTGATACGGGCCAGCATGCGCACAATTTCGATATTTTGGCTGTTATTGGTGGTGCTCGTGCTGTCTTCTGGTGGACGCACAACATGCACTCTATCCGGAACACGTTTTGATCTCATTCCCCTAAAATCCTTACAAATAGTACTATTTTCAATGTTTGAATAAGCTCAATTTACAGATTTTGGAAAATAAAGCCAAGGAAAATTTGTCCTTGCCCACATTTTTTCATAAAAAATCAGAGTCGGTGCAGGTGCTACTCCCTCTGCAAGGCCCATTTATATTGCTGATGCTTTTCGGTTAATGTGGCACGAATGACGAGCTGCTTGGTTTTGCGCGGGCGGATGCCTTCACCTAAATAGATGCTGTTTTCAAGGGCAAGAGCGCCTTGGGTAATCGTAAAACGCCATCCCACACCGTTTTTCAGGCGAAGCAAAGCCTCGGTATCTCCTTGCACAAGGGAAACCATGACTTTGGGATGAAGGTGGAAACGGATCGCGATGTCATGCTCTTTTTCCAGATCAATGGTACAGGTGAGGTTATCTTCCCCGCGCAGGTCAAAGCCTTTTTCGCTCAAATAAAAGCGCCTGCGATGCGTAATGCCGTGATTGGTGAGGTAACCGTCGTGATGAATATCAATCAGGCAGGAATTGCCTTTTTGCTCACGGTCTACGGTGACTTTATGTGGTTTATGGCGGCTGTTCGCTTTTGTTTGTGCGCTATGTATGTTGCTGTCATCGAGGATGAGGGTGTTGTGCGCAGGGGTCGAGCGCAGGGCTTCTTGCCATTCGGGGCAGGTTGGGTGCGTGCCGCAATTGACGAAAATGCGCTCCCGTCCGTGGCTGAATTCAAAGGAAAGCGGCGCGTGATGCGTGGTTTTGTTATAGGGCCAGCTTGTTGACTTGCCCGTATCAACCAGAAGGAGGGAGCGCCCCATCGCAATGCGCTCATACCCCGTTTGAGGGAGGGAGCTCAAAGTTCTGGCCCGCGATCCTGCATGCATCACAGTTTTTTTGATATCTTCTTCGTTATTTTCCTGTGCGTCGTTAAATAGGCCAAAGGCGCCGTCCCCGTGACGGAAAAAACGTAGGGCCGGTACGGCCCGGTCCAGCGTGTGTTGGATTTTTTCAATGGCAGGGTAGCGCGCTTGATTCATCGCCGCGCGCAGGTCAATCAGCAAACGCACAATTTGCAAAAGCGTCTCCGGATTGCGTGTGATTGGCCCCCCGTCGCTTAAGATTTGTTTGTCCAGCTCCGTATCCAGTAAATTAAGCGCTTGTTCGAGATAAGTTTCCCGCCCTTCCAAAGTTAGGCCGCCATAGGCCAGAGCCTTGATTGCTTCTAACAGATCAAGTCCGTAAAGCCCGGCAGGCAGCGAACGGCTGAGATGTCTTAGCTGACGCACGGTCGAGTCCAAAAACATATATTGGAATTCGTCATCCGCACTTTCACCAAAGAAATCATATCCGGCGAGCCAGTGGCCCAAACGTTTTCCCAATATACGTGGGTGCCAGCTCGCCTCGTCCCAGTTAGGGTGTGCGCTTATCCAGCTTTGGATCATGGCACGGGCGGCTTGGCGCCCTTCATGTCCGCCGAGCGCTCTAAAATCTCTGAGCCACGAAAACCCGTGAATATGTCTCAACCATTGAGAATTGACACCTTCGGGATGCCAATTGGCATTGTTCAAGGCCAAACGATCCCCCTCAATCGTAAATTCACCGGAATAGATGAGCCATTTGGCATTATCGCTGTTACCGGGCCATAGGTCTGTGGGGCTGAATAATAGGCGGTTTGGCACTGTGCCGCCTAAGCTCCAGTTATAAAGCGGGGAATTATAAGCCAGATGGCTGGCTTTGGATTTAATGGCTTGCTCTATTTTGTTCAGAACAGACATTGGTTTGGTTTTATCCTCTTAAGGCGTTGATGTTTTCGGCGTACTTCTCAGGCCCGTCTTTGAAGACAGAAGTACCGGCAACGAGAACGTTGGCTCCGGCCTTGATAACCTGTTTGGCGGTGTCTGGCGTGATGCCGCCGTCAACTTGCAGGTCAATGTCACGGCCTGTGGCTTCAATGCGACTGCGTACATCTGCTATTTTATCCAAAAGAGGGATAAATTTTTGCCCGCCGAACCCCGGATTGACCGTCATGATTAAAATCAGATCAACCAAATCCATAACATGGTCGAGCACATGGGTTGCTGTACCGGGGTTTAGAGAAACCCCTGCCTTTTTCCCTATGGCCCGGATGGCTTGTAGAGAGCGGTGGATGTGCGGACCAGCCTCGGCATGGATGGTGATAATGTCCGCTCCCGCATCGGCAAAATCTTGCAAATAAGGGTCCGCAGGTGCGATCATAAGATGCACGTCAAAAATTTTCTGAGAATTTTTGCGCACATATTTGACGATCGGCGCGCCAAAGGTCAGGTTAGGTACAAAGTGGCCATCCATGACATCAATATGGATATAATCCGCACCGGCCTTATCAATGGCTTCGATCTCAGCTCCCAGTTGGCTAAAATCTGCGGATAGAATGGATGGTGCAATCTTGATTTGCGACATCTTGAAGACTTTCGTGATTTTGAGTGTAAATAAAGAAAAGAGAGCGGGAAAAAACCCACAACCCTAAGTCTACCTTTCTTTGGCAAGGATATCAATTATCCTTTTTGGAGGCGGGCAACAAAAAAGCCGTCAATTCCTCCTTGCGGGGCAAGATGATAGGGGAGGCTACGAATTTCACCATTATCATTGATGAGTTGCTCTAAGCCTCCTATTTCATTGACCGTGATAGGGGAGCGGTTGAAATCAGGATGGGTATTCAGGAAGTTTTCGATTTGTTCTTCGCTTTCGGCTTTTTGAAGGGAGCAAGTGCAATAAATGAGCATTCCGCCGGGTTTGAGCATTTGCGCGGCGTTATCAAGCAGGCGCTTTTGAATATCCATCAAGCGGGTGATATCTTGCTCCGATTTTAAATACATCGCATCTGGATGACGTCTGAGAGTTCCTGTTGCACTGCAAGGCGCATCGAGCAGGACAATATCAACCGGCTCAGGCGGTTGCCAAACGGCGCCATCTGCGGCGGTGACGGTTACATGACCTTGAAGCTTTAAGCGTTCCATATTTTCTTTGAGCTTTTCCAAACGCTTGGCGGAGCGATCAACAGCCATCACATGGGTGCCGCGAGCGGCTAATTGCGCTGTCTTTCCACCGGGTGCGGCGCACAGGTCAATTGCGGTTTTTCCTGTAAGATCACCCGCAAGCAAAACAGGTAGGGCGGCGGCGGCATCTTGAACCCACCAGCTTCCTTCTTCAAATCCGCTAAGTTGCGTGATATTTCCACCGCTTGTCCGGCGCAGTGATCCGGTGGGTAGAATTTGTGCCTCCAACTCCCCGGCCCAGTATTCAAGCTCATCTTTATTTTTAATGCTGATATCTACACTGGCTTCGGTTAATGAGGCCATGGCAATCTGTTGCGCCTCCGGCAATCCGTAATCTTTAATCCAGCTTTGTAAGAGCCAGAGCGGAATATTATTTTGGACAGGATCAAGTGTTTTAATCCACTCCCGCCCTTCACTTGTCATACGCCGTAAAATGGCATTGACCAGCCCGCTTTGCCGCGACATGTTTTCTTGTTTGGCAAGGGTAACGCTCGTGTCAACGGCGGCATGGTCGGCAACGTCCATAAATAAAATTTGCGTGATACCAACATAAAGCAGAATTTGTAAGGAGCGGGGTTTGAGCGGTTCTTTTTGTGTGAGTGCCTTATTTATGCAGGCATCAATTTGCCCTTTATGCCGGAGTGTTGTTGCGACGATCATACGGGCAAGGGCGCGGTCTTGCGGAGGAAGATTGGCAAATCCTTCATGCCGGACGAGGACCTGGTCCATTGGGTTTTTACGCTCTAATATTTCATACAGTATATGGAAGGCTACTTGGCGTGCAGGAAGGCCTTGGTCGTGTGAAGGGTCTTGTTTTGGTTCCATTTAACCGGCTTTTTGCTGGTTTTTTAAATCATCGGCGATGATCTGTTCCAAATCACAGGAATAATCTATGATGCGGGTGTAGAGTTCTTTGATGAGTTCGGGGTTTGCGCCTTTTTGGACGGCGCGCGCAATACAGCGTTCCCGTACCTCATCCACTCGGTCTTGCAGAATAGGCGCGATATTTTCCCGAAATTTAAGTTCACCAACCTCGCGGATGATTTCTTCGCGCGCGGACAAAAGATCAACGATTTGATCATCAATTTGGTCGATTTTTGCGCGGTAAGGTTTTAATATCTCCATGTCAAAGGAGTTTAACGATGCCAGATAAAAAGCCAAGCAAAAAACAAAGCGAAAAACAGAGTGAAGAGATAAGCAAGGAAAAAGATAATTCTTCGCCTAAGGAACAAGAATTTGGTGGCGCCAAAGGGCCAGAGCCAACCCGCTATGGTGATTGGGAACACGGCGGCAGGTGCAGTGATTTTTAGATTTTATCTTTATACCGTGTCAAAATATAGGCGCTGATCACAATAAGGGTACCACCCAGTGCCATGTTCCATGTGACGGGCTCGTTAAACAGGAAAATGCCAAAGAGGATCGCGATTAATATCTCGCTATAAGAGAGAATCGAAATGCTTACGGTATCCAATTTTCTCATCGCGGCAAAAAACAGTGCAAAGGAACCGATACCCAGAACACCTCCATAAATGATGGATATGTTGATTTGCCAGAATTCAGGGGGAGGCTCGTTAATAAAAAGAAAAGGGAAAAACACGATGGCTCCGACAAAACATTGAAAAAATATGGTTTCCCATTTGGAATAGTTATTAATTTCTTTTTTGAAAATAACAATAGTGGCAGCGTAGATCATGGAATGAAAGAGCATAGCGGTTAACCCGATAAGTGCTTTTGGGTCGGGTTCACCTATATGATATTGACCTGAAAAGATGATGGCCATGCCTGTGAAAGCACAAAAAAGCAGCCCGATCTTTTTACTGGATATTTTTTCTTTCAAAAAAAGATAGGCATACAGGGTCGAGAATACCGGCCAGCTATAAAGTATTAAAATAACCTGACTGACCGGAGCGTAAAGAAAACCAACAAAGAATAAATAAATCCGCAAAGCGTTGAGGACTGACGCTCCCATCATCATCTTGATATTGCCGTGAAAAGGATTTGATTTTATAGCAATAAAGAAAAGGGTTAGAATTATGACGGGGCATCCGCAGCGAAAAAAAGCAATAGAGGTCGCAGGCAGTCCGATGAGCTTCACACAAGCACCGCCTAAACCCCATATGGCTCCGGCTAAAATAACTTGCAAATAAGGGTTCGATAGTACGGGCATGGAGTGGCGTTATAGCTTCAATTCAATCATCACCGGCACATGATCTGACGGTTTTTCCCAATCGCGGGCGCTGGTAAGGATTTCATGTTGTTTGAGCTTCTTGGCTAGTGGCTCGGTCACCCAGATGTGGTCTAAGCGTCGTCCCCGGTTTGATTTTTTCCAGTCCCGATTGCGATAGCTCCACCACGTATAACATTTTTCCTCGCTGGGCACGAAATGACGGACGGCATCCGTCCATTTGAGGCTTTCCAGCATTTTATTCAGGCGGGTAATTTCTGGCTCAGTGTGAGACACAACGTTTCGTAATTGTTTGTGGGACCAGACATCATGTTCTTGGGGGGCAATGTTGAAATCTCCCAATGTTACAATTGGCTTGTTTGATTTGTAATTCTTTGGAAACCACGCGCTCATTTCGTCAACGAAATCAAGTTTATGTGCATATTTGTCGTTGATTGCGGGGTCTGGCTCATCTCCTCCAGCAGGAATATAAAGATTATGTAGGTCAAATTCCTTAAAGCTGGCAGCGATATGGCGACAATCTTCCCGCCCGACACGGTGGTGGATGTCGGTGCTTAAAAACGGAATTTTGGAGAAAATTGCCTGACCGTTATAGGACTTCATTCCGTGGATATGAATATGGTCATAGCCTGTATCCTTAAACGCATCAAAGGGAAAAACATCATCCGGGCATTTGGTTTCCTGAAGGCACAAAATGTCTGGTGACATTTCTTTCATAACCCGCTTTATAATAGGTGCGCGCAAACGCACCGAGTTGATGTTCCATGTTGCGATCTTGATGGTTGGCATTTGAAAAACTACATTGGCAATTGCATGCCAGCAGGAAGCCCCATCTCTTGCATCATTTTTTGGGTTTCTTCGGCCAGTTTTTGATCCGCTTTTGCTTTTGCATCATTGAGCGCGGCCTTGATCAAGTCTTCCAGCACTTCTTTTTCGTTGAGGTCCATCATCGAATCATCAATTGAGATGCTCTGGCATTCGCCTTTACAGCTCATGGAAGCTTTGACAACGCCGCCGCCTGCAGTTCCCTCGACAATAACTTGGCCAAGCTCCTCTTGCATTACTTGCATTTTATCTTGCATGACTTTGGCCTGTTGCATCATTTGTTGAATATCCATGAGGGAGTTCCTTTCGTTTTAAACGGATTAAAATTTAGCTTTTTATATCTTTCAACTGGGCGTCTGGGAAGAGCTTTAGGATATTTTTTGCAAGTGGTGCTTGCAGTATCTGGTCACGCAACTCAGTCGCTGCACGTTCTTGCGCTTGCGCCAGCGTCTCTTCTCCTTGTTTGTTTGATAGGGTAATGACCCAACGCTCTCCGGTGAAGGCTTTTAGCGCGCCGGACAAATCCTGTGACAGGCGCGGCGGTGCATGTTCGGCAGCGCGAAACTCCAAACTTTGTGGTGCGAGCTTTACCAAATGCACGTAAGAGCGCACATGAGAGGCCAAAATCATCTCCCCATTTGCCTGTAGCAAATTCACAATATCGGCCACGGTTTCAAGCTTGCCGGGTTCATCGTTTGTCTGATGGTGCTGCTGCAACGCGGCTTGTGGCTGCGCGGGGGTCGGATTTTGAACTGGTTCTGCCGCTGGTGAGAGGTTGGTTACTTTGCCCGGAGTTTGAGGTGCCGTACGTGCGCTTGCGGCATTATTGGCAGGTGCAACGCTTGTCCCCGGTGCTCCTGACGTTTCAATTTTTTTGAGCAAGTCAGCCGGATCGGGAAGATCTGTTGCATAAGCTAAGCGGATAATCACCATTTCTGCGGCCTGTTGTGCATTTGGCGCGGCATTGACTTCGTTTAAGCTTTTGAGCAGGATTTGCCATGTGCGTCCCAATGTTGGCATGGAGAGCTTATTGGCCATATCGTTGATGCGTTCTGATTCGCTTTCAACCATGGAGATAGCGCTTTGGTCATTGGCCGGCAGGGCACGTTTTTTGGTCAGAATATGGGCGAGCTCTAGGAGGTCTTGCAAAACCACAACAGGGTCTGCGCCTTTTTTGTAAAGATCGCCCATAATATCAAGCGCGCCTGAAATTTCTCCGCCCAAGGCCCGGTCCAGAATATCCAGAACCAAGGCTCTATCGGCCAGTCCTAACATATCCTTGACCTGCTCTTGTGTCACATTTCCATCACCAAGGGCAATGGCTTGGTCCAGCAGGCTTAAGCCGTCACGCACCGACCCATCTGCGGCCCGCGCGATGAGTGAAAGGGCATCTGGCTCGGTTTTGACTTTCTCTTTTTCGGCAATCTGGCTGTAATAATCCGCTAAAACAGGTGTTTCAATGCGGCGCAGATCAAAACGCTGACAACGCGATAAGACGGTCACGGGTACTTTTCTGATTTCCGTGGTGGCAAAGATGAATTTTACATGCTCCGGCGGTTCCTCCAGCGTTTTGAGCAGCGCGTTAAAGGCCGCCTTGGAGAGCATATGCACTTCATCAATAATATAGATCTTATAGCGCGCGGAAGTAGGGGCGTAGCGTACACCGTCTAAAATTTCGCGGATATCATCAATACCTGTGCGGCTGGCGGCGTCCATTTCCAGTATATCCGGGTGGCGGTCTTCGGCAATGGCTTGGCAGATTTCACAATCATCTGTTGGTCCTGTAGTTGGGCCTGAATTTCCGTCGGCACCAGTGTAATTGAGAGCCTTGGCAATAATGCGCGCGGTGGTGGTTTTCCCCACACCGCGAATACCGGTGAGCATAAAAGCATGCGCAATCCGGCCTGATTCAATCGCATTTTTCAGGGTACGCACAAGCGCGTCCTGACCAATTAAATCGTCAAAATTTTGCGGGCGGTATTTGCGCGCCAAAACACGGTAAGGGGTTTGCTCTTCACTCATAGGTAAGAGTTGTAAAGAGATTCCGTAAGGAGTGCAACAAGTGAGAGGAAATCAAATTCAAGCTGGTTCGAGCTTAAGCTCTTTGGGTTTCATTTTCCCGGTGACGACTTTTTTGAGGAGTTTTGTCCGGTTTTTGGCGGGCCAGAAATATTGGGCAATGCGGAGCTGTTTTTTGGTAATTTTCCGGTAGTCCTTGTATTTTTCTTTATGGAGCTTTGCCTTTTTCTTAGCGGAAATTTTCTTGTTCAGACCTAATTTGAGGCGCATTTCCTCCCAATGGATAATGTCCCAGTTGCCATATTCGTCATTAACGGCGGCTGTACAGCTTTCCACCCAGTCACCGGAATTAATATAAAGCTTTCCATCCTTATCTGTGACTTCGGCGTGATGGATATGGCCACACACCATGCCGTCAATCCCCTTGGGCAGGTCGCGGGCGGCGGTTTCGAAATTGGCGATGATGCCAACCATATGCTTGGTTTTGGATTTTAAAAACTTGGCAATCGAAAAGCGGGTACCGCTGTTAAACCTTTTAAATAGGGCTGAAAAGACGGCATTGGCTTCAATGGCGGCGTCGTAACCTCTATCCCCCAATATAGATAGGGAGCCTGTTACCCAGGGAGGGTCGAAAATATCACCATGGAGAACGCGTAATTTCCGTTTGGCCTTGTCGCGGTAAACCATATCGGAGAGGAACTCGATCGGGCAAGATACGATCCGTCCCGTTTTTTTACTTTTATGTTTGAAATCGATCAACTCCGCGAAATTAGGCTTGGCGCGATCCATCCGTTTTTGTTCCATTTCCTCGCGGGATTTATATCTCAGACGCTCATCGTGATTGCCGGGGATATAGATAACACGGGTGCCGTGCGCGGCCTTATAATTGATGATATCTAAAACACGGGCATGCATCTCCGGGAAGTTTTTATGTTTTTTCTTCTCCAGATACCAACCATCAATGACGTCACCATTCAGGATAAGGGTCTCGCAATCCATGTTTTCCAGAAATTCAACCAGAAGTTCGGCTTCGACAACGCTGCCTTTGCCTAAATGAAGATCGGAAATAACAATAGTGGGGTAGAAAAGAGGGGTAATAAGCGATTTTTGAGTATTGGTCATCAGGGTATGCATTCTTTTAACTTAAAAAAAGAAGTCCCATTACTACGCTAAGTATTATGATGCCTGATTCATCGTATTTAAGGCAGAAGAGCAGCAGAATATCCCCGAGATATCCACAGGCTTATCCTTTTTCAGAGAGCGGGCAAAAAAGCAGGAGTGGAAGGCCGGACATGACCCGAAAAAATTCACCTGCGGCTGCTTCCTTTCGGACCTGACCGGGTTCGGCGAGATCTCGCCCAAGCCGACCTTCCATTGGTATTTATAGGAAATGGTGGGTAAGACCGCAAGTGGTTTTACAAGGGAGGAAACAACATCATTGACATAATGAGTAGTCTTTTATATATTTTTTAAGATGTCTGAGTGTGAACAGCCCGATCAGGATGAAATTTTTAAGCTGCTTTCTGTCGTATTGGCGAGCACCGAAGATTTTTGGCATGAGGTTTTTGCGCAGCATGGTCTGACATATCGTGAGCCTAAATTGGTGATTTTTGAAGACAGTGTGCAAATGTCTACTGGCGTTTGGCATGAATCTGGAGGGCCAATATATAATGATCAGGATGAAACAATTTATTTTCCGTCCGCTTTCATAGACTACTTTATGAGTGAAGTGCTTGGAAAGGATAAGCTACATATCGAGTTCGCTGCAGCTTGTGTCGTTGCACATGAGGTGGGACATCATGTGCAGAAGCTGATAGGTCGGTTCAAAAAATCAGCTTGTGGTAGATATGAGCTCCCTTCGGGATGGGCGCGTGTTCCTTTTGAGTTGGAGGCAGATCGTTTTGCCGGGGCGTGGGCGCATTATGCGGATAAAAAACGGCGTATGGTAGAGGCAGGAGATATGGAAGCGGCAACGCGTTTTTTTCACTATATAGGCGATGATAATTTGCGGCGGCAAGGCAATATATCTCCGGGTTTTGCGATGGTTGCTATTGATCCCGAGCAGTTTTCTCATGGGAACTCACAAGATAGGCAGAATAGCTTTCTTGCAGGATACAAGGGTGGTGCTAAGAACCTAAATTTGTTCAAAATTGGTGGCGGTGCAGGGATTTGAACCCCGGACACAAGGATTATGATTCCTCTGCTCTAACCACTGAGCTACACCGCCACGAAGTATCTAAAGATGTGATGTTATCGCTAAACTTGGTCTTAATGTCAAGCTGCAAGTGGTATTTCGCTGTTTTGTGTCTTCGTAATCCAACCGCCGCCAATAACGCGCTCTTCTTCATAACAAACGGCGGCTTGTCCCGGCGCAATACCGTATTGCGGGGTGTCTAAAGTGATAATTGCCGTTCCATCCGCATTTATAGTGAGTGTCGCAGGAGCAGCTTGTGAGACAGAGCGGAGTTTTACTTGGATTCTTTTTGATGTTTCGCTCGCAACCCCGCCTGTCGGCGTGTCGGATCGAAACAGGTTACCGCAACCTAACCAATTACAATCGTGAATGGTAACAATGTCGCGTGCGAGTGCTTCTTTGGGGCCGATAATGACTTCATTTTTGGTTGGATCAACACGCACGACATAAAAGGGTGAGTTATCATCATTATTGCCACCGCCAATGCCAAGTCCTTTGCGCTGGCCAATTGTGTAATGGATCACACCGCGATGCTCGCCCATGATACGGCCATCGAGATGAACGATATTGCCGCTATTCTCGGCACCTTCGCGCATTTTTTTAACAATAGAGGCATAATCTCCATTGGGAACAAAGCAGATATCCTGACTATCTGGCTTGTCACAGACAAGAAGCCCTAAACGTTCCGCATGTTCTCTGGTGATGTCTTTTGTCCAGCCTCCTAAAGGAAAGCGCAGGAAATCAAGCTGCTCTTGTGTGGTGGCGAAAAGGAAGTAGCTTTGATCTTTACTGTGATCCACTGCGCGGTGGAGCTCGACCATGCCGGTATTCGGATTGATGACACGCTGGATATAATGGCCTGTGGCCATGCAATCGGCACCAAGGTCATGGGCGACCTTTAAAAGATCACGGAATTTAACGGTTTGATTGCAACGCACACAAGGGATAGGTGTGCGCCCTTGCATATAGCTATCGGCGAAGTCATCCATGACGCTTTGTCGGAAATTATCTTCGTAATTGAGTACATAATGCGGGAAGCCTTTTTCCTCGGCCACGCGCTTGGCGTCATATATATCTTGCCCGGCGCAACATGCGCCTTTCCGGTCGATCGCCTGCCCATGATCGTAAAGCTGTAACGTAACACCCACAACATCATAGCCTTGTTCATGCAAAAGTGCGGCAGTCACGGATGAGTCAACGCCGCCCGACATGGCCACCACCACGCGGGTCTTGCTTTCCGGTTTATCAAAGCCCATTGAGTTCACAAGAGAGTTCATAAACGACGTTATACGGGATTTATGGATAAAAATGCAAGGATTTCGCGAGGTTTAGTAGGTTACGGTGCCAGATTTTGTTGCGGGCGCGGCGTTGAAAGAGCGGCCTTTCGCAATTTTTTGGCTTTTTGATTGATGGTTGGAACACAAACCTCTTCAAGGTAACCGGCTTCTATATAAGGATCAATTTTATTAAATTCGCGCAAAACAATTTTCTGAAGCTTTTTATTTTCGGCCCACTCATCCAAATCCACCTCAAACGGATTAACATGCGAAGCCATCGCAAAAACTTCCGGCCAATGTTTTTTGAGCGTCATGAGGAAACGCCGTCCGGCAACTACGGTGCCTATAGCAATGGCAGAACGGACAGAGAAATCCGGTAACTTCTGCGATAGCTTATCTTTTGCAAACTCAATATTTTCCTGCGTATTTTCGGATAATGTCTCGGTGATAATATCTTGTGCTGGAATGCCGTGTGATCTGAGTGCTTCGTAGAGCGCTGTTGCTTCGGGAATATCATCTTGCGTGAGAGCGCCACCTGTCACAACAATCTTTTTCCCCATGCCTGTTTTGTAAAGGCGGGCCGCATGTTCCGCCGCTTGCTCAATGATATGAGGGTTCCCAAAAATAAGGATGATGTCAGCAGGCGCAAGTTCTGTTTTCTCAATGAGCGAGTAATCACGGATATATGCCGGATCCACATAGTCACAAGAGCACGTCTCTTGAGGTTTTGCACGGACAGAAAATTTATCGGAACAGGTAAGCTGCATGATAAAATCTATTCAGTTATTTCAATTCCTAATTTATCCGCGACGGTGAAGATATCTTTATCCCCCCGACCACATAAATTCATAACAAGAATATGGTCCTTGGGCAAGCTTGGTACCATTTTTATCACATGGGCGAAGGCGTGGGAGGGCTCAAGTGCTGGAATAATGCCTTCTAACTTAGACAGGAGCTGAAAGGCCTTCAGTGCTTCGTCATCGGTGACGGAAACATAGTTGACGCGGTTTTGATCATGAAGCCAGGCATGCTCCGGCCCAATGCCCGGATAATCCAATCCGGCAGAGATGGAGTGGGCTTCTTGAATTTGTCCGTCATGATCTTGCAGAAAATAGCTGCGCATACCGTGAAGAACGCCCGCACTGCCACCTGTCAGGCTGGCGGCATGTTTGTCCGTATCCACACCGTGACCGCCGGCCTCTACACCGTAGATTTGGACATCTGTATCATCTAAAAACGGATAGAATAGCCCCATCGCGTTCGATCCGCCACCGATACAAGCCACAAGGGAATCGGGCAAGCGTCCCTCTTTTTCCATCAGTTGCTCTTTGGTCTCCGTACCAATCACAGATTGAAAGTCTCGCACCATTTCTGGATAAGGATGAGGACCGGCGACGGTGCCAATAAGATAGTAAGTGTCCTCTACATGGGCGACCCAATGACGCAGCGCTTCATTCATTGCATCTTTGAGCGTGGCAGAACCGGATGTGACAGGCACCACCTCCGCGCCCAAAAGCTTCATCCGAAAGACATTAGGTTTTTGGCGCTCTACATCTTCTGCTCCCATGAAAACGGTGCAAGGCATATCAAATAAAGCGCAAACGGTGGCTGTGGCCACGCCGTGTTGACCCGCGCCGGTTTCGGCGATGATACGTTTTTTGCCCATACGCCCCGCCACCAGAATTTGACCCAGACAATGATTGATCTTATGCGCGCCAGTATGGTTGAGCTCATCGCGTTTGAAATAGATTTTGGCTCCACCTAAATGTTTTGTTGTGGCTTCAGCGTAATAAAGCGGGGAAGGTCGGCCAATATAGTCTTTAGCCAAATTATGAAACTCTTCCCAAAACTTCTTATCTTCCCGCGCGGCATGCCAAGCTTGCTCTACCTCTAGTATAAGGGGCATAAGCGTTTCGGCAACATAACGCCCGCCATAAAGACCAAAATGCCCTTTTTCATCGGGCATGTTTTTATACGAATTTGTGCTCATAATGCTTCTTTATGCCTTTTTTACGGCCTGAATGAAAGAACGAATTTTTTGTGCGTCTTTGACACCGGATGAGCTTTCGACACCGCTGGAAACGTCGAGCCCATAAGGGTTTATCTGATGAATAGCTTGTGTCACGTTTTCAGGCGTTAATCCGCCAGCCAGCATCCACGGGCTTTGCCCGCTATAGTCTTTCAGAATTGACCAATCGAAGTTCTGACCGTTTCCTCCTGGAAGAGTTTCCCCTTTGGCATCGAATAAGAGCCAATCGGCGATGCCGTCATATATGCTTGCTCTGGACAAATCCTCCTTGGTGGCGATGGGCAGGGCCTTGATAACGGGGAGGTTAAATCTTTCTTTCACCGCCTCTATGCGTCCCGAACTTTCATCACCGTGAAGCTGAATCATGCCAAGGGGCACTTGGTTTAAAACCACTTCAAGATCCTGATCAAGCGGGTTCACAAATAAACCAACCGCTGTGACGTGTTCGGGTAAATAGGAACAAAGATAACGCGCCTTTTCAATGTCAACATAACGCGGGGAGGGAGAGAAAAATACAAACCCCACAAAGTCTGTGCCTTCTTCAATCGCAGCCGTTATAGCTTTAGGCTCCGACAAGCCGCAAATTTTGATTTTTGTTTCTTCCATGTCTAACGCTCCAACAGGGGAGAGAGTTCTTTCATAAAAAGTCGTACCTTATAAAGTAGAGAGGATATTTTGCGCCGCTTGAGCGGGATCATCGGCTCCTGTAATCGGACGGCCAATAACAAGATGGGTGGCCCCTTTGTTGAGGGCTTCTTGTGGAGTCATAATGCGTTTTTGATCTCCTGAAGCGGCGCCTGCGGGGCGAATGCCCGGTACCATCAGGGCAAAATCATCGCCGCAAACATTCCGTATTGCCTCAATTTCATGCGAAGAACATACAACGCCGTCCAATCCGCCGCGCTGGGCCAGTTCGGCCATTTGGATCACACGCTTGTTTATATCCGGTTTATACCCCACTTCTTCTATGGCGTGTTCGTCCAAACTGGTGAGCAAGGTGACCGCCAGTAATTTGGTCTCAGGCGCGCAAGCTTCCTTGGCCGCGCGCATCATGTCCAATCCACCGCTTGCATGGACATTTAAGTAAGCGGGTTTAAGCGAGGAAATAGCATGTACCGCGCCTGCAACCGTATTGGGAATGTCATGATATTTAAGATCAATAAAAACCGGGATATCCGGGCAAGCATCCATGATTTCTTGAATGCCTGATTTACCAAAGGCGTTAAAGAACTCTAATCCTAATTTAATACCGCAGCCTGCACTTGAAATGGATTTGGATAGCTCTATGGCTCGGTTCAAATCCGGCGTATCAATGGCGCAGAAAATAACGGGAAGGTTATTAGGCTGCTTCATCGCTATCCTGATCTGTGTTTGGGAGGGAGGTACGTGTTCCATGCTTTGATAAAGTCTCCATCATTTTCTCATTGGCGGCATGGATATCTTTTTCGAGCTTTTTGATTTGTTTGCGTTGTTGCCTGCGTTCTTTGCGGACTTTGCCCATCCCTAACCAGGAGATGAAAGCCCCTAAAATAAAACCAACGCCAAAGAAGCTAAGTGCTACGAAATATAAGGGAAGATCAATGGCCGGTTCAAAAGGGTTCCATGTAACAGGAACGGGTGTGGGGTGCGCCAAAGCGAATAACACAGCGCCGACGATGAGAGGAAGGGCGAGTATCCAGCGCAGTAAAGCCATGAACTATTATTCTGATTCAGAGTTGTAAAAAGGATCTTCCGGAGATTGCAAATCGTCCTTCTTCTCGTTGAGCTTTTCGCGCAGGGCCTTGCCGGTTTTAAAGAAGGGAAGACGCTTGGCTTCAACATGAACGCTTTCTCCGGTGCGCGGGTTGCGCCCCATGCGTGCGGCACGATGTTTCACGGAAAAAGCGCCAAAACCGCGAAGTTCTACCCTGTCGTCATCAACCAAGGCTTGTGTGATTTCATCAAAAAAAGTATCGACGATCTTCTCGATATCACGCAAAAAAAGATGCGGATTACGATCGGCCAAACGTTGGATGAGCTCGGATTTTGTCATGTCTTCATTATCTCACTTTTTATTCGCAAGCACTCTATACGTTTCATGATGCCTCAAAAATTGGTGTTTCGTCAAGGAGATAGTTGATCAAAACATTGAAAATATTGGGTTTTTATGGATTTTCTATCAAGAAATAGCCAAGCGCTTTTCGGAAGAGATGGGACGTTCTTCCAGTTTGGGACAAAAAGCTCGCTTCGTACCCACCAGGGCTTTGTTGACGCGCTTGGTCGACAATATATCGGGAGGGGTGTTTTTGAGCACTTGGCCGACAATGTCGATAATCTGATTATAATCAATGGCCTGAAGCATTTTGTAAGCTTCTTCGGCGTCTTGTTGCATTTTTTGGTTTTCAGGGTTCTGTAAGGCGTTGAAAACTTGTTTCAGACGCCAGTCATAATTTAGAAGATGTTGCGCCGAGGTTTTTTGATTTTCAATTCCCGGAATATCTCTGTTTTCGAGTATTTCTACAGCATACTCAAAAAAACTACAGGCAGTCGCAGCATGGGGGAATTGTTGGCGTATAGACATAGGCGGCTCGAATTCAGCATTCCGCCGCGCCAGATCTTTTGCTTCTTCATTTGTTAATGACATAATACAAGATCATAAGGTTCTTGTTTGCTGATGTCAATAAAAAACGAGGATACATTTTTTTAAACCACTAATGGACGCGAATAAACACGAATGTTTTTCTCCCGTCATCCCGAGCGTAGCCGAGGGATCCTATAAGATTCCTCCGCTCCCTGACGGTCCGTCGGAATGACAATGAGAGGTAAGAGTAATTTGTTTTCTTAACCGTCAAACCCCGAATCTTCATTTCTCCGCGTGAAAACAAAAAAATCCGCGTTTATCCGTGTTCATCTGTGGTTTTTTTAAAATTAAAATCTCTGCGTCTTGGATGGTTCAAAAATAAAGAGGTCTAAAAGAAACAAAGCCCTGATGTCTCGGGGCTTTGTTTAAAAAATTACTTGTAGAAATGTAGGGCTATAAAGACTTAAGCGTCTTTTTTGCTGTCCTTGCCGTCATCCTTGCTCCCATCCAAGGCGGCACCAAGAATATCACCCAAAGAAGCGCCGGATTCGGTCGAACCGAATTCTTCCATCGCTTTTTTGTCTTCTTCGATTTCATGCGCCTTGATGGATAAGGTCAATTTGCGGTTTTTATGATCCACAGACATGACTTTCGCATCGACTTTTTCCTCAACGGCGAAACGGTCAGTACGTTGCTCTGAACGTTCACGAGAAAGGTCGGACTTCTTGATTACACCTGTGACATTATCATTCACAGCGACTTCAAGGGCCGTTGGTGTCACAGCCGTAATTGTACATGTCACAACCGCGCCTTTGGCCATTCCTTTCATTGCACCTTCGAACGGATCATCCGTGAGTTGCTTGATACCAAGGGCTATACGCTCTTTTTCTGCATCAATATCAAGGATTTTGACCTCGACCACGTCTCCCTTGTTATAAGGTTTCAACGCGTCTTCGGTTTGATCTTCCCATGAGATATCAGACAAGTGAACCATACCATCAATATCTTCATCGACGGCCACAAATAGACCAAATTCGGTCACGTTGCGAACTTCACCTTTAAAGACATCATCCACTTTACGGCTTTCCGAGATTTTCTCCCACGGGTTGTCCTGACATTGTTTCATGCCAAGCGAGATACGGCGTTTTTCCATGTCAATTTCCAGCACCATGACCTCGACCTCCTCAGAAGTAGAGACAATCTTGCTGGGATGGACGTTTTTCTTTGTCCATGACATCTCAGAAACATGAACTAACCCTTCAATACCATCTTCAATCTCCACAAAGGCACCATAGTCGGTGATATTTGTGACGCGACCTTTATAGGTGGCTTTGATCGGATATTTGGCCTCAACACCTTCCCAAGGATCTTCGGAAAGTTGCTTGATACCAAGAGAAATACGGTTGTTCTCTTCATTGTAGCGAATGATTTGAACGTCGATTGATTGACCAATTTGAAGTACCTCGGATGGGTGGTTGACACGCTTCCACGAAATGTCGGTCACGTGAAGTAGTCCGTCGACGCCGCCTAAATCAATAAAGGCACCGTAATCGGTAATGTTTTTCACAATACCTTGAACAACTGATCCTTCGCGCAAGTTTTCCATGAGATCGGATTGTGCTTCCGCCCGGCTTTCTTCGAGCACGGCGCGGCGTGAGACAACAATATTGCCACGTGCGCGGTCCATTTTCAGAATGTGGAAGGGTTGAGGTGTTCCCATGAGAGGGGACACATCACGGATCGGACGGATGTCCACTTGTGATCCGGGAAGGAAGGCGACAACACCGCCAAGATCTACGGTAAAGCCGCCCTTTACACGACCAAAGATTGTGCCGGTAACGCGTTCGCCTTTATTGTGGAGTTTTTCCATGTCCACCCACGCTTCTTCGCGGCGGGCTTTCTCACGGCTAAGGACTGTCTCGCCGTTTCTGTCTTCCATACGGTCAACGAAAACCTCGATCTCGTCACCTATACGAATTTCCGGCACTTGGCCGGAAGGGGCGAATTCGCGCATAGACACGCGCCCTTCTGATTTGAGACCGACATCAATGATGACGGTATCATTTTGTATATCAATAATTCTGCCTGTCACTACGGACCCTTGAAAATTTTGGGTGCCGAGTGATTCCTCCAACAGGGCGGCAAATTCCTGGGAGTCTTTTTTATCTTCTAAACGTTTTGCTGCATGAGCCATAACTTTTATTTCCTTTCGGTATTCATATAGATCAATGTTAGTACTGTTTTTCGGCGAGCCTTGTCTTTGTTTAGAAATATAAGACGAGGGGCCCAGACTTACATATTGACCTTAATAGTTCTGACCAGAGAATGGTTTCCTGATTAGTGGGAAGTAACGATTTTAAGGGCGTGATTGAAAACTTCGTCTGGTGTCATATCACTGGTATCAATGATATGGACATCATGACCGATAACGCGCGGAGGCGCTAAATGTTCATCGAGCCGCTTTTGATCGCGTGCATCCCGCTCCAGCATTTCTGCCAAAACTTCGGGCTTTGTAGCCTGTATGTCGCGCGATTGCAACTCTTTATGTCTTCTTTGCGCTCTTTTTTCGACTTCTGCCGTGATAAAGAGCTTAATTGGGGCCTCCGGGCAAATAACGGTGCCAATATCGCGTCCGTCTAAAACTGCTCCTTTTATACCTTTTTGCAAGGCTTGTAGGGGGAAATCACGTTGATATTGGATCAGGAGATCACGTACCTCTTGAATTTGCGCAACAATAGAGGCGGTTTGTCCCACATTGTCGCTTCTAAGGGCGCTGTCATCATAGGGTTGATCTAGTACGGCTATAAGGTTTTGGGCGGCTTCAATAACGGCATTTGTATCTTTGGGGTCAATATTTTGTTCCAAAACGGCGAGAGCCACGCGGCGGTACAGACTTCCGGTATCCAAAAAACCGTAATTTAAGTGCTCCGCCAAACGCCGCGCGAGCGATCCCTTCCCGCTCGCCGCCGGACCATCAATAGCAATAATCATGGGTGTTGTTGCGCTCATATGATTGTATTTAACCACTTACGCAGGTAAAGAAAAGACATGATACGGATTTTTCTGATTTTAGTTGTCATGCTTGGTGGGTGTCTTCATGTTGGCGGGCTTAATCTGGCACAATATAGCCAGCCTCAAGAGAGTTATGACGATTTTGTTCTTTGTCACGGTTATGGGTGCACTGAAAAAACGCGCATAGGTTTTCATGAAAGTGAATGGAGCACGGTTCTTAATATTTTTGATTCCTCCGCCGCTACGCCTGAGCAGGAACGGATGCAAATTGCAAAAGCCATTGCGTTGCTGGAACGTATGAGCGCGGAGTTAGCGGGAACGGGCGAAGATCAGCCCAAGGCGCCGATATTGCGGAGTTCGAACAAGGAACTGGATTGCATTGATGAAACGGTGAATACGAGTAAATATTTGGGCTTTTTGGAAGCTGCAGGTGTCTTGAAATTTCACGAAGGCGGAGAGCCGGCCTATAAAGGCTATCTCATTGATGGCACCTATCCGCACAACACGGCCACGATTATTGAGCGCGAGACAGGTGAAATTTACGTGGTCGATAGCTATATTTACGCTGGCGGACAAGAGCCGGATATCCGGTCGTTAAATGACTGGCTTGTGAGACGAGTGGAGTAAATTATTTTTTTGTTGACATAATGCAATGGTATTGCTACTGTTCCAAAATCTAATTATTTGATTACGGAGTATAGAATGAGTGTATTACAACCAAGCAAAATAACTTATGCTGTTCAGGAGGGAGCGTTTTGTGATATTCTGGGCACGGATAGATATATGATGGAAGAATGCAAAAATCTTGCAAAAATTTTTGCAGATATAGCAAAGTCTGTGAATAACCAAAGTTCTTGCATTAAGGCGGCGTTCAGTAAGGATTCTTCTGATGGGATATATGAAATCACCTTAGAACTGACGGCGCCGATTGGTATGGAGGCTGAAAGTATTGTTTTTCATGCCAACGAAGCTCTCAGTAAAGCCCATTATGATGCAGCGCGCTTTAAGATAAAACCAGAAAATGGCGCAGTTCCGGGAGGGATAGCGATAGACACAAGCGAGCAGCGTTTTGATAACTTAGATCACGCAGCACCCGCTTTTAAAGCAGCCTAGTTTTTAGCTTATAAGGCTGATATTTGCTCCCAATCCGCTCATCAACTCCACAAAATTAGGGAAGCTGGTGTGGATGGGGGTGGCGTCATCTATGATGACGGGTTTTTGTGTCGTGCAGCCAAGCACTAAAAAGCTCATGGCGATGCGGTGGTCGAGCGCGGTTTTGATTTTTGCACCGCCCTTTGGTGGCTTGCCCGTACCGTGAATGGTCAGGCTGTCTTCGCCCATTTCTAAATCGACGCCGCAGGCTTTAAGTCCTTTCGCCATCATGAGGAGGCGATCACTCTCTTTCACCCGAAGTTCCGCCAGATTGGTCATATGAGTCGTGCCTTCGGCGCAGCTCGCTGCGATTGCTAAAATAGGGAACTCGTCAATCATACTTGGGACGCGTCCCGGTGGAACATCAATGCCCTTTAAAGTCTGATTGCCTTTGATAATCAGGTCGGCGATCGGTTCACCAGCTTGCATGCGCTCATTTGTGAATTCAATATTGGCTCCCATTTCTTTGAGTGTGATATACAGGCCATTACGGCGTTCATTCATGAGGATGTTTGATAACGTGATTTTGGAGCCTTCACATATTAGTGCGGCAACAGTCGGAAAGGCGGCGGAGCTAGGGTCGCTGGGAACAATAATATCAGTGGCAGTTAAATCTTTACCGCCTGTGACACTGATCGCTTGCGCGCCATCTTCCAGAGTTTGAACATCTACTTCAATTCCAAAAGCGCGCAGCATGTTTTCGGTGTGATCACGTGTGGGTGTTTCTTCGATCACCGTGGTTGTGCCGTTGGCGCAAAGCCCCGCCAACAAAATAGCGGATTTGACCTGAGCCGAGGCGACAGGCAAGCGATATTCAATCGGTAAAAGATCCTCAGGGCCAGTGAGGGTGAGCGGTAAACGTCCGCCCTCACGTGCGGTGAATTCTACTCCCATCATTTCAAGTGGCTTTATCACACGATTCATGGGGCGTTTTGTGAGGGATGTGTCTCCTGTTATCTGTGCAGTGATGGGATGTCCGCCGATGAGGCCCATCAGGAGCCGCGTAGAGGTTCCGCTATTGCCCATATCAAGCACCTGATCAGGCTCTCTAAGGCCTCCGATTCCAACACCGTGGCAAATCCATGTGCCGTTATCATGTTTTTGGATATCAGCTCCCATAGCACGCATGGCGTCGGCGGTGCGTATCACGTCTTCACCTTCCAAGAGGCCGCTAATGGTTGTTTGACCGATTGCCATTCCACCTAACATTAAAGAGCGGTGTGATATGGATTTATCACCGGGAATTTTGGCCGTTCCGTTTAAGACAGGGCAAAGGGAAGATTGAAAAGGTCGAGGTGCTTGATTCATGGCAACTATTTAGCCGTCAAAACTGCTCAGATCACCATTATAATTTTGTACAAACTCCCAGAACTCGTGATCGGGCATGGGTTTGGCGTAGCGGAATCCCTGAACTTCATCGCATCCTTCATCGCTTAGGAATTTTTCGTGGTCTTTGGTTTCCACCCCTTCCGCGATTACCTTGAGGTTTAAGGAATGTCCAAGACGGATAATTGTTTTTGCGATGGCTGCGTCATCTGCGTTATTCAGGGCGTTGCGGATAAAGGACTGGTCAATTTTAAGCCGGTCAATGCTGAATTGGCGCAAGTATGACAGGGATGAATACCCTGTACCAAAATCATCAATGGCAAGCTCGACCCCCAGCTGGTGAAGGCGGGTCAGTGTATCAAGGGCAATGGTGATGTCATCCATAAAGACACTCTCGGTGATTTCCATCTCTAAAAGTTTCGGCTCAACACCGGTTTTTTTGAGTACTTCTTCCGTGTAGCTGACCAGATCGCTCTGATAGAACTGCTCCCCCGATACGTTAACGGCGATGCGTATATTTTTTCCGGCTTCGTGCCATGTTTGTGCCGTACGGCAGGCTTCTTTTAAGACCCATGCACCGATAGGAACGATTAAACCGGATTGCTCGGCAATGGGAATAAAATCTGCAGGAGAAACGAAAGAACCGCCATCCTTGCTATTATCTTTTTTCCACCAACGGATCAAAGCTTCGGCACCGATGAGGTCACCATTATGCAAATTAAACTGGGGTTGATAGTAAACGGTCAGATCTTCATTTTCCAGCGCATCGCGAAGGTCGCGTAAGAGTTGGAAACGTATCTGTACGGCCTTGTCAAAGTCTTCGGAATATTCGCGGATACGGTCGCGCCCCTCTTCTTTGGCGCGGTTGAGGGCAATATCTGCATTTTTAAGCACATCACTAGGGTCTGTGCCGTCCTTGGGGTAGGTGGCCACACCTACGGAGCTTCTGACTTGAAAGCTTTCATTATAAACTTTGAAAGGTTCGGAGCGTATAATATCGGCAACTTTGTCTCCGATGTCACGTGCGGGTCCTGTTTCATCCGAAAGTTCCATTGTAACGGCAAATTCATCCTCTCCGGCTCTGGCGACTACAGCTTCTTTGGGCAGAGCGGACTTTAATCGTTTGCCAACACCGCGCAAAATAGCATCACCAACATTGTGCCCCATCGAGTCATTAATATCCTTGAAATGGTCCAGATCAAGGGTGATAACGGCAAATTGTCTGGTGTTGGTATCTTCTGAGCTGGTAAAAGCATTTTCGGTCAGTTTTTGAATAAATAAGGTTCTATTGGGCAGACCGGTGAGCTGGTCATAATAAGCCAGTTTATGGATTTTATCTTCAGCTGCAGAGCGCACCTGTTGCATATTCTCGGCATTCGTTCGTATGAGCTTTTGCGCCATTTCGATTGTACCGCCAATTTCGTCATCTTCTTCATAAGGGTTTTCCGGAATTTTCGGATTTTCCGGATTTTGCTGCGCAATTTTGAGGTTACTACGCATGAATAGAAGAGGTTCCAATAACCAGTAACCAAGCGTAATCATCAAAACCGTTGTGACAAAAGCGGAAAGAAGAAGGACAATTAAAATGGTTTGTCTGACGTAATCAATGATATGGCCACTCACCGTTTCAGAATTGAGACGGGCGACGATAATGAAAGGACGCCGTAAATCGTTCGGACGGTAAACAACTTCATAGGACCCACCATCTACCGAGCGGTATGTTTTCGACAAGCTTTCCTGACTTGTCAGGGTAATTGTGAGGGGTTCTCCGTAGGAGCCAAGTAACAGAAGGTCCGGAGAGTAAATCGTAAGACCATTTACAATGGTCGAAGAAACAAGGCGGTTTGCCTTAATCTGTGACATTGGGGATTCTAAAATGCCTGAAGGGTTGTCCAGTACGGGAGCAATAGCGGAACGACCGACTTCTCTGATTTCGCTTAAGAGCTTCATTTCTTCTTGCTTGATTGTCAAAGTCAAAATGGCAATTTGAACCAGCAAGATAGTCATAAAGACAGCGCCGGCAATGCGCCAGCTCAAGCGACTACGCCAGATTTGGACGGAACTGGACCCGTTTAAAAACCCTAGCCCTAAGGCGTTTTTCTTTGGTGGTGGCGGTGTCATTTTTGGTTGGTTTAACTCACTCGCGATTTCATTGCTATGACGCTTTTTAACGCCAATAATGCCCCAGACTCTTGATTCTAAGTGATAACTCTTAATAAGACGTTTAAAAAGCCACGTCGAACGACGTGAATACGTTTCATTCTAATATAGTAATATGTTGAAATAAATATATTTTTCGGGAAATGGAGGATTTTAAAAAAATTTTTCTAAAATTTTATCTATTTTCTACGAAAACACTCAAATAAGCGCCGTTTTACTAGTTTTACTTAATCATTTGTGTGAAACGGTCACGAATTTCCTGATCTTCTTTAAAGCAACCGGTGAAATGAGATGTCACGGTTGAGGAACGCGATTTTCCGGCGCCTCGTGTGCTCATACATTGGTGGTTGGCGTCAATCATAACAGCAACACCCTTAGGAGATAAAGTTGTATCAATCGCTTCGGCAATCTGGCGGCTCATATTTTCTTGTGAGGTTAGGCGTTTGGCGAATATATCCACCACACGGGCCAGCTTGCTAATGCCGACGATTTTTTGATCCGGCCAATAGGCGACATGCGCTTTGCCGAGAATAGGGACAATATGATGTTCGCAGTGCGAGATAAATTCAATGTCTTTGACCAGAACAATATCGTCATAGCCTTCGATGTCTTCAAAAACCTTGCTCAAAATATCGTGAGGGTCTTCGTGATAACCGCTAAAGAATTCTTCAAAAGCGCGCACGTAACGCGCAGGTGTTTCGACCAGTCCGGCGCGTGTCGGGTCATCGCCGGCCCAGCGTAGCAGAACTTCCACGGCGGCCTGCGCTTCGGCGCGGCTGGGGCGTTTAATAGATTTTTGTTTTTTAATTAATTTTTCAACACTCATGTTTTTTTATGCTATAATTGGCCTAACAAGCCCTCTATATGAAGGAAAAATGACAATGGCTCAAGATATAAAGCAAAATAAAACCTGTTCTTGCAGTTGCTGTGAAGGTAAGTGCTGTACAAATTGTGTTTGTACGGATGTTTGCGTGCCGGATTGCCCTTGCGGTTGTTGCGCATAATTCTATAATCTTTCCGATAATTATCAATAAGTTAAAGGGGAGGTACGGGTTGCCCGTGCCTGATTTTTGATGCCAAAACTCAAACTTTATAATTCTCTTGCGCGGGAAAAGCAGGAATTTGTACCAATTGATCCAAATCACGTGAAGCTCTATGCCTGTGGGCCGACCGTATATGATTATGCCCATATTGGTAATGCGCGCATGGCGGTGGTGTTTGACCTTTGGGCGCGGCTGTTACGAAAGTTCTATCCAAAGGTGACTTATGCATCCAACATTACCGATGTGGAAGATAAAATCATGGTGGCGGCCGAAAAAGCAGGCGTACCGATTTCTGAAATCACGCAAAAATACACCCGTATCTATAATGCGGATATGGCGACGCTTGGTGTAATACCACCCGACGTTCAACCTAAGGCGACAGAACATATCGGGGAGATGATTACTCAGATTGAACAACTGATCGCACGTGGGCATGCTTATGAGGCCGAAGGCCATGTGCTCTTTCATGTGCCTTCCGACCCGTCTTATGGTGCGCTATCAGGCCGCAGCCGGGATGAGCAAGTTGCCGGTGCGCGGGTGGAGGTGGCGCCTTACAAGGAAGACCCGGCGGATTTTGTGCTGTGGAAGCCAAGTAGCGACAATCAACCCGGATGGGATTCTCCGTTTGGGTATGGTCGTCCGGGGTGGCATATTGAATGCTCTGCGATGGCGGAAAAGCATTTGGGCTTGCCCTTTGACATTCATGGTGGGGGGGCGGACCTCAAGTTTCCGCATCACGAAAATGAAATCGCGCAGAGCTGCTGTGCCCATGGCCGCGCCGAAGAGGTCACAAGTTTTGCCAAATATTGGGTGCATAACGGTTTTGTGACGGTTGAAGGGGAGAAAATGTCCAAATCTCTTGGGAATTTCTTGCTCGTCCATGATTTAATCAAAGATTATCCGGGTGAGGTTTTGCGTTTAACACTTTTGAGCGCGCATTACCGCCAACCGCTCGATTGGTCGCAGCAATGTTTACATCAAAGCCAGAAGTTATTGGATAAACTCTACCGGAAGCTAAATGAGTTGAAAGACGTTGAAACTGAGGCAGGTGATGTGCCTGAAACCATTATGAGTGCCTTATGCGATGACCTCAACACGCCTCTTGTTATCGCGGAAATTAACAAGCTTTTGAAAGAAAAAGATGGAGCAGAATTAAAATCGTCACTTTTGGCGATTGGTGATTTACTTGGTATCTTGCAACAAAATCCAGATGAATGGTTTGCCGATGATCAACTTGGTGAAGATGTTGATATAGAAAAAGTTGAAGAGTTGATCGCGCAGCGTGATCAGGCCAAAAAATCCAAAAACTTCGCCCGCGCCGATGAAATCCGCGCCGAACTTTTGGCCATAGGTGTCGAAATAAAAGATACCCGCGAAGGTACAAGTTGGTGCAAGGCGAGTTAGCGGGCGAGGATCAATCTAATAAATGCGTACGAATCCCCTCCCATATGGACGCACGCTGAAGTTTTAGATGTAATTGCAGCATTGTTGATTGTTGAACTATAGGCGTGTGTTCCTACAAATGGGGCGCCGTTAATTGTTTGTGAGGGGGGAGTGGAGAATCCTATTAGCTTATTTAGCTGGTCACACAACTTTTTGTCGAGCGGTAAAAGGATCATTATGATGTCAGAACAACTTGCGTCCGCACAAGTGCTTCCATTCCCATCCCATTCTGATCCTGTCATAAATCCATAGCTTTGTCTCCATGAAGGATTTGCTGGAAAAAAATAAGGCTCAGGAGATTTTGTATATTCTAAGGCGCCGCCATTAAGGTCAAAAACATGACAGGATTTGTCTGCGGGTGCGTTGGAATTTGTATATCCGGCATAGATGTCATTTTCAAAACTAATCTCTGTATCTGCGCATCCGCGCAGGCGTAATTTTTGCACCGCAGCGGCGATGGTATTACCGTATTCAATGATTTCCTGCGCGGCGAGCTTGGCTTGCTGGTCGGTAAAGACATCGACATTGCCCCGGTTCCCCCGTGTCACGGCATAGGTGAGGGCTGCTACCAGAACAATGGCGAGCAAGATGTAGAAAAAAACATTACCGCGTTCGGGATTGGGTTGGAGAGAATGAGTCATGTTTTTATCCTAACACAGATAGTCATTAAAATCTTTTTCATTTGCGCTTGGGATGTGGACTTCCATCTCCTCAACACCTTGAGCGCTGAGTGTGAGGAGCACATGGCGCTTGGAGCCTATCTCGATATTATCAAGCATGCCAATTCCCAAAACCGGACGTTCAAGCTCTTCGTCTTTTTCTAGTGCTTCACAGACATCGTGATATTTTTGTGCCTCTGTGCTTGAGAGCTGCTCCGGCGGTTTTATGTTTCCCTCCGGGGTCAACCATTCGAAGCTGAACAAGGAAGCCTTCCAGCTTTTAACGATTTTGCTCAAGTTCACCTTCACCGTTTTATACTGATGCTCACGGCCTTTAATGCCTGAATTGTCGATAAGGTTGATTGTTTTCATGCTTGCGTTTTAGATGGTTGTGGTGTCAAATTTAAAGCACCAGTGATAATCACATTTATTTATCATCAAATTTGTGAAGAAATAGTAAATAAAGAAGGTCCGTTGGATATGGCGCAAAATTCTGAAAAGCAGGCTCCGGAAATTGTCGAGGTTCCTTTTGATACGGATCAGGTTGTATGTGATGGCGGTGTCGGGCCTTTGGGACATCCGCAAGTTTGGTACACATTCGATGGAAAGACCGAAATATCATGCCATTACTGTGGCCGGAAATTCGTGAAGACTTAATTTTGTTAAGCCCGCAACCGTCGCTTACGCTCCGTCGGGTTTAACAAACTTGAATTTCTGTCGTTAGTTTCATATAATGGGAGGCGTAAGGTGCCACTTCGGAAGGGCCTTGCTATATAGATAACTCGCTTATTTTTAAGGAGGTATGTTATGACGAGACTATCGCTATTTGATAGCCCATTATTCTTGGGCTTTGATCATTTCGAAGAAACCTTTGATCGGATGCGCAAGAGCGCGGCGGAAGGTTATCCCCCCTACAATATTGAACAAACCCATGAAAACGGCCTGCGGATCAGTTTGGCTGTGGCCGGTTTTTCAATGCAGGATCTGGATATCGAGGTGGAGAATAATCAGCTCACCATCCGTGGTAAGCAAATCGAAACTGAGGAAGATCTGGAGCGCATTTATATCCATCGCGGCATTGCTGCGCGTCAGTTCCAACGCAGCTTCGTGTTGGCTGATGGAATAGAGGTGTTGGGTGCTTCGCTCGATAATGGCTTGCTTCATATTGATATGGAAAGAAAAATTCCGGAATCGAATGCCCGCAAGATTGAAATTTCCGGTCAATCGAGCGCAAAAAAGCTCGCAAATGGAGCCTCTTCCACGGCGCAAGCCATTGATGTTGACACAAACGATAAAAAGAAGAAGTAATTTTGTATGCAGGGGTAAGTTGTTCTGATTCCTTTATTTTTGAGGATAAGCGGAGCTTTTTACCCCTATTCATACCTTCTTCATCTTTATCCTGCTATAATGTAAGGAAAGGGGTATCTATGGATAATTCACGCAATGGCGACTTACTGACCGATCATGAAGAGACGCTTCGGCTCTTAAAGAAGCTGAGTTTACAGGACTTTTTGCATGTCGGGATGGATCAGATCGCCTATATCCGTGCGCTTCCCCATGCGGGAGAAAGCGGTGAGCATCTGCATGCTATTTACGCGGCGGATGGGTCGCAAATTTCGGTGATGGAATCTTACGATATGGCCGAAGCGGCTATCCGGATGAATGATCTTATTCCCGTTACGGTGCATTAGGCGTTCGAAACTTCGCCCACGCGTCCTTGGTGAGTTCCCACATTTCAACCTCAATTTCCTTGCCGTCGCGCCACGGTTTTTTGATCGTACCGATAAAGGTTGAGCCGGTTTTTTCCTTGATGCGGCGTGATCCGACATTGCCTAAGAAATTATCAAGGCGCATTTTGGGAAATTCCAGATCAAAAAAGATGAAATCATTGACGGCTGTTACGGCTTCGGTGATGTAGCCCTTGCCCCAATGATCTTCAGCAATCCAGAATCCGCGATGTGTTTTATCTTTTGGCGGGGTGGAGCGAAACTCAATCAGTCCCAAAGCTTCACTTTCACTTTTTTCGGTGATGACCCAAGCATGGTCATGGCCTTGATCCAAACGGGGTTTGAGGTCGGTCTTATAAAATGTTTTGGTGCCATCCTTAGGATAGGGCCAAGGGACATTTCCGTTTAAATTTTTGATGATATTCCAATTATTGAAGTGCTTTTGCAGGTCGTCCAGATGCTCTGGCCCGAGAGGTTTGAGCGTTAGGCGCTCTGTTTCTAATATGGGTGTTTTCAATTTTTTTGTCATGATGCGTCGATTTTACTAGATTTTCTTATCTTTGTGGGATAAAAAACCATCATTCCCTAAATTTTAGGATTTCGAGAACGGCCCAGAGCCTCTACGAACCTATGGCGGGAGCACAAAACACAAAAGGAATTTAGAATGGCGAAAACAAGTCCGATGCAATTTATTCAGCAGGTCAAGTCTGAAACCAAAAAGGTGACTTGGCCTTCACGTAAGGAAACAACGGTAAGCGTGATTGCGGTTTTGATTATGGTGACGTTGGCATCATTATTTTTGTTTTTTGCAGATCAGATATTGGCTTGGGCTGTGAATTTGATTTTGGAAATTGGTGGTTAATTTAGAACGTTTAAGGGCTTAAATAAAACATTTTAAACCCGACACGCTAGATAAGCGGGGCTGGGGGCTTAAACAAAAAAGAAAAGGAATAAAGTTATGGCGATGAGATGGTATGTACTTCACGTTTACTCAGGTTTTGAAAATAAGGTGGCTGAGGCTATTCAAGAAAAAGCAAGGAAGCTGAAACTTGAAGACCGTGTGGGTGAAATCATGGTGCCAACCGAAGAGGTTGTTGAAGTAAAGCGTGGCCAGCGTGTGAATACGGAGCGTAAATTTTTTCCGGGTTATGTGCTAGCTAAGCTCGACCTCAGTGACGAGGTCTGGCACATGGTCAAGGACACGCCGAAAGTGACAGGCTTTTTGGGGGCGAATAACAAGCCTGCTCCTGTCAGTCAGAAAGAAGCCGAAGCGTTGATGCAACAAATTCAAGAAGGTGTGGATAGCCCGCGTCCGTCCATTACCTTTGATATTGGCGAAGAGGTTAAGGTGGCGGATGGTCCGTTTGCGTCTTTCAATGGTCTGGTTGAAGAGATTGATGAGGAAAAAGCAAAACTGAAGGTCTCCGTATCTATCTTTGGCCGTGCAACGCCGGTGGAATTGGAATACGGCCAAGTTGAAAAGCTTTAATGGTCAACGGCTTACTTTATATTATTGACATATAAACATCGCTCTGTTACGCCTGTTCCATATAAATTAGGTGAACAGAGGGTGGTTTTTATGAATTTCGAGCGTATTCAGCAACTAACTGTAGATTTTTCGCGTAAAGCCGGTAAGGGAGCGCTTTGTGTTCTTGGGGCTGGAGGGCTTGCTCTGGGGGTTGCCTTTGGGGTCGCGGCTGTAGGGTTGACTGCTGCAGGCATTACGCCTTTCTTTGGCGTTCACATTTTGGGCGGCGGTGGAGATGGCGGCATTCTAAATTATGATGGACTATTTGCGGGGATTGGGGTGACTGCGCTGCTGAGTGTAACAAGCTTGTCTGCAGGAGGCTGGGCCATTGATAGAGGCCGGAGACCTGCCCCGACTCAATCTTAAAATTTTCACATTATTTCCTTGCATAATACTGCCTGCCCCTTTATAACGGCGCTCTAGCGAAGTTTGTGGGAGGTGCTTTTGAAAGTCCAAAAAGGCCGTACCACATGACTTTTTAATTGTTCTTTATCTGCAACCGTCGCTTGTAGCTCCGTCGAGCTAAAGAACGGGAGTAGGTAAGCCAGCGTTTTTAAGCCCGATGGATCGGTATTGTGAAACTCGACGGAAGCGTAGCGACGGATGACGGCTTCACAAAGAAGAGAGGGCTTAAAAACAAATAAACAAGGAGAAAGAAAATGGCAGCAAAGAAAGAAATTTCGGGTTACATTAACCTGATTATCCCGGCGGGGGGTGCAAATCCGTCACCGCCAGTTGGTCCGGCCTTGGGTCAACATGGTGTGAACATCATGGAATTTTGTAAGGCATTTAATGCCAAGACAGAAGATGCCGAAAAAGGCATGCCAATTCCTGTTGTGATTACAGTTTATAAAGACAAATCTTTTGACTTTATTACAAAGAAAGCACCAAACAGCTACTTCATCAAGAAAGCAGCGAAGCTTAAGTCCGGGGCGAATAATCCGGGTCACGAAACAGTGGCACAGATTAGCACCTCTCAGGTTAAGAAAATTGCCGAAGATAAGATGCAGGATTTAAACGCTGTTGATATCGAAGGTGCGATGAAAATTATTGAAGGCTCTGCGCGCTCTATGGGCGTTGAAGTTGTGGAGGGGTAAGGATATGTCGAAACAATCAAAACATTTAAAAGCAGTAGCTGAAAAATTTGACCGCAAAACACTCTATAGTGTTGAAGAGGCGGTTAAGATCTTAAAGGATAGCGCTAAGGCCCGTAAATTCGATGAAACCATTGATATTGCGATGAATTTGGGTATTGACCCGAAACATGCGGACCAACAGGTACGTGGTATGGTGTCTTTGCCTCATGGTACGGGTGCAACTGTGCGTGTGGCAGTGTTTGCTCGCGATGCAAAGGCTGATGAAGCAAAAGCGTCAGGTGCGGACATTGTTGGTGCTGAAGATTTGGCTGAAAAGATCAAGGGCGGTGAAATTGATTTTGATCGCTGTATCGCCACACCTGATATGATGCCTGTTGTCGGAACTCTGGGTCAGATTTTGGGACCAAAGGGCCTTATGCCGAACCCGAAGCTCGGTACTGTGACGCCTGATGTGAAGAAGGCCGTTGAAGATGCCAAGGGTGGCGCGATTGAGTTCCGCGCAGAAAAAACCGGTATTATTCATGCGGGTGTAGGCAAGGCCAGCTTTGATGAGGTGAAAATCGTTGAGAATGTGAAGGCGTTTATTGAAACGATTCAAAAGGCGCGTCCAAGTGGTGCCAAGGGAACTTATATCAATAAGGTAACCCTTTCTTCAACAATGGGACCTGGTATCAAGATTGATATGGCAGCTCTTGATGAGGATGCGAAGGCAAAAGCCGCTTAAATTAGGATCTTTTGTAAATTAATACTTGACGGGCACGTTGGATGTATGATTTAACGTGCCCAGAATTTAAAAATTCCTATCCAAGACCGCAGGGATCTAATGTTTTAGATTTAAATTTCCTGCGATAGATGGGGTTAAAAAGAGATCAGGAGCTTTATAGAGCCTGTTTCGTTATTAACCTGAATTTATTTGTTTTGGATGGGCGGCTTTTTTTAAAAGTCGCTTTTTTGTTATTTATTTTGGAGGGCCTAATAATGGCAATGACAAGAGCGCGTAAGCAAGAAGAAATTGCGGATATTAAGGGCCGTATGGAAGACAGCGAAATTGTTGTCCTAACACGTAACGAAGGGCTTGACGCAAAAAGCATTACAGAGCTCCGTCTTGAGATGCGTAAAAACGGTGTAGGTTTTAAAGTGGTGAAAAATACGCTGGCCAAGATTGCGGCGAAAGATACGCCTTATGAAGCGATTGTAGATATGTTTGCCGGTCCTGTAGGGATGGCATCTTCGCAAGACCCTGTAGCGGCGGCTAAGGTAGCTCATGATTTTGCCAAGAAAAATGACAAGCTTGTTGTTTTGGGCGGTGCTTACGGTGACATGATTTTGGATGAAGCAGGTGTGAAGCAACTTGCGAGCTTGCCATCACTTGATGAACTTCGTTCTAAAATTGTAGGTCTGTTGCAGGCTCCGGCGACCAAGCTTGCTGGTCTTATGCAGGCTCCGGCACGCGAGCTTGTTGGTGTGACCAGGGCCTATGGTGAGAAGGGTTAATTTTGAGTTTCAACCCGACACGCCGGAGGCGGGGTTGTGGGCTTGAAATAAAAAGAATTTAGGTGTCGTTGCTTTTATTCCGATGGAAGCGGAGCGGCGGTTGAGAATAAAAGCTAATTTTTAAAGAAGGAGAAAAGAAAATGGCTGCAAATGTAGAAAAAATTGTTGAAGATCTATCAGCACTAACTGTTTTGGAGGCTGCTGAGCTTTCAAAGGCGTTGGAAGAGAAGTGGGGCGTCACTGCCGCCGCTGCTGCTCCGGTTGCTGTTGTTGCTGGCGGTGCTGCTGGTGGGGACGCGGCTGAAGAGAAAGATGAGTTCACAGTTGTTCTTGCCGGTGCTGGCGGAAACAAGATTGCTGTGATCAAGGAAGTTCGCGGTATCACAGGTCTTGGCCTGAAAGAAGCGAAAGAATTGGTTGAAGGTGCTCCTAAAGACCTGAAAGAAGGTGTGAAGAAGGACGAAGCTGAAGAAATCAAGAAGAAGCTTGAAGAAGCAGGCGCGACAGTCGAGCTTAAATAGTTGATTTAGGGTCCGCGCGAAAGTGTGTGCGGAGTTATAAATAAACGGGCCAAACCCGATATAGCAATATTGTTAAACTCGACGGAGCGAATGCGACGGATGACGGTTTAACAAAAAGGCAGGGTTTTCGGGCTTGGCCCCCAAAAACAACTATTTAAGGCTAGACATTGCATTTTAATTCGTTTAAATAACAACAAAATTTTTTAAGGCGGGGGCAGAGTTTGCTCATCGCCTTGCCTGTGTTTGGGTTTGTAACCCCGGGTTTTGAGCAGATCAGAATAACTATATTTCATAAGAAGAGGGCAATAAAGTGGGCGCAAAAATCAACAACGTAAATGAAGCCAGTAGTTTTACCGCACGTAAACGGGTGCGCCGGTCATTCGGTCAAATTCGTGAAGTGGCACAAATGCCAAACCTCATTGAGGTGCAGCGCGATTCATACGATCACTTCTTGCAAGCCGATATTCCGGTAGAAGAACGCGCCATGCAAGGGCTTCATAAGGTTTTAACCGAAGTATTCCCGATTAAGGATTTCTCTGATAAAGCCGAGATTGACTACGTTTCCTATGAGCTTGAAACACCAAAATATGATGTTGAGGAATGTCAGCAGCGCGGCATGACTTATTCTGCGCCGCTTCGTGTGACGCTTCGTCTGTCTGTCTTTGATGTTGATGAAGATACAGGTTTGCGCTCTATCCGCGATATTAAAGAGCAAGACGTTTATATGGTGGATATGCCGCTCATGACCGATAACGGAACATTTGTGGTGAATGGAACGGAGCGTGTGATTGTATCGCAGATGCACCGCTCTCCGGGTGTGTTCTTTGATCATGATGGCGGGAAATCTCACGCGTCTGGTAAGTACTTATTCTCAACCCGCGTTATTCCTTACCGTGGATCATGGCTTGATTTTGAATTTGATGCCAAAGATCTTATGTATGTGCGTATTGACCGTCGTCGTAAGTTGCCGGTGACAACTTTCATGCGTGCGCTGGATTCCAAAGCAACTGAAAGCTACCGTGCAGAGTGTGAAGAGGCGGATAAGCCAGTTGATCCGCTGCGTGTTCAAGGGATGTCAAATGAAGAGATTTTGGCGACATTCTATGAAACAGTTCCTTATACGAAGGATACTAAAGGCTGGAAAACACCGTTTAATCCGGAAAGTTTCCGGGGCGTGAAGCTTGGATACGACCTTGTTGATGCTAAGACAGGTAAGGTTGTTGCGGAAGCCGGGGAGAAGATTACACCCCGTAAAGGTAAGAAGCTTGTTGAAGGCGGCTTGAAAGATATTCTTGTGTCTGATGATCAACTATTGGGCGCTTACTTGGCCGAAGATATTTTTGATGGCTCTACCGGTCAGGTTTATTTTGAAGCCGGACACGAACTAACGGCAGAAGATATTGAAAGCCTTGAAGAATTCTCGATTAAGACATTGCCGATTTTGGCGATTGATCACAATACGGTTGGCCCTTATGTCCGTAATACAATGCAGGCTGATAAATGTGATACGCGTGAAGAGGCATTGATTGATATTTATCGTGTGATGCGTCCGGGTGAGCCACCAACAGTTGAATCTGCGGAAGGCTTGTTCCACTCATTATTCTTTGATCCTGAGCGTTATGACCTTTCTGATGTTGGCCGTAATAAAATGAATACTCGCCTTGATTTGGATACGTCTGATGAGGTTCGTGTTTTAACCAAACAAGACATCATTGCAATGCTTCAATATTTGCACGGACTTAAGGATGGTAAAGGTGAGGTTGATGACATTGATAACCTTGGTAACCGTCGTGTCCGTTCCGTTGGTGAATTGATGGAAAACCAAATTCGTGTAGGCTTGCTTCGGATGGAGCGCGCCATTCGTGAGCGTATGTCTTCAGTTGAAATTGATACTTATATGCCGCACGACTTGATTAATTCCAAGCCTGCGGCGGCGGCTGTGCGTGAATTTTTTGGTTCATCACAACTGTCTCAGTTTATGGACCAGACGAACCCGCTTTCTGAAATTACACATAAGCGTCGTTTATCTGCGCTTGGGCCAGGTGGTCTAACGCGTGAGCGCGCCGGGTTTGAGGTGCGTGACGTGCACCCAACCCATTACGGTCGTATTTGTCCGATTGAGACACCGGAGGGGCCGAATATTGGATTGATCAATTCCCTGTCTACTTTTGCCCGTGTGAATAAGTATGGCTTCATTGAAAGCCCGTACCGCCGTGTTGAAAACGGTAAGGTAACCGATGAAGTTGTTTACATGTCGGCGATGGAAGAGGCGAAATATACAGTGGCGCAAGCGAATGCGAAGCTCACTGATAAAGGCGGGTTTGAAGCGGATCTTGTGTCTTGTCGTAAGGGTGGTGACAACTTGATGGCGACAGCTGACCTCATCGAATTTATGGATGTGTCACCGAAACAGATTGTGTCTGTTGCGGCGTCTCTTATTCCGTTCCTTGAAAATGATGATGCGAACCGTGCGTTGATGGGCTCAAACATGATGCGTCAGGCTGTGCCGTTGTTGAAATCCGAAGCACCACTTGTTGGTACCGGTATGGAAGCAACAGTTGCCCGTGATTCTGGTGCGACAGTAACGGCGCGCCGTTCTGGTGTGGTTGTTCAAGTTGATGCGAACCGTATTGTTGTTCGGGCAACGGAAGAGCTAAAATCAGATGAGGCTGTGGTTGATATTTACAACCTTGCTAAATTCCAACGCTCAAACCAGTCTACCTGTATTTCACAAAAGCCTTTGGTGAAAGCTGGTGACGAAGTTAAGGCTGGTGACATTGTTGCCGATGGCCCATCGACGGATCTTGGCGAATTGGCTCTTGGTAAAAACGTGCTTGTCGCGTTTATGCCTTGGAATGGTTACAATTTTGAAGACTCTATTTTGTTGTCTGAGCGTATTGTACGTGACGATGTCTATACCTCTATTCACATTGAAGAATATGAGGTGATGGCGCGTGATACGAAGCTTGGAACTGAGGAAATTACACGTGATATTCCAAATGTCGGGGAAGAGGCGCTCAAGCATCTTGATGAATCCGGTATTGTTCATATCGGGGCGGAAGTTGGTCCGGGTGATATTTTGGTTGGTAAGGTCACACCAAAAGGTGAGAGCCCCATGACACCAGAAGAAAAACTTCTGCGTGCGATCTTCGGTGAAAAAGCCGCGGATGTGAAGGACACGTCTCTTCGCTTGCCACCGGGCGCGGTTGGTACAATTGTTGATGTGCGCGTATTTAACCGCCGCGGTGTTGATAAGGACAGCCGTGCAATGGCGATCGAGCAAGAAGAGATTGAAAGCCTTGCCAAGGACCGTGATGCGGAGCGTAAAATCCTCGAAGACGGTTTTTATGGCCGCCTAGAGGAGCTATTGACAGGGCAGAGCGTTGCTAAAGCGCTTAAGGATGGGAACCTTAAAAAAGGTGATAAGCTGAATAAAGCGAATCTATCTGACATGCCGCGCGGCCTGTGGCGTCAAATCATCATCGAAAATGAGAAAACTATGGCAGAGATTGAGGCGGTTTCTAAAACGCTTGATGATGCTATTGATGGCGTTAAAGAACGTTTTGAAAATAAGGTTGAAAAGCTTCAGCGCGGTGATGAGCTGATGCCGGGTGTGATGAAGATGGTTAAAGTCTTCGTTGCGATCAAACGCAAAATGCAGCCCGGTGATAAAATGGCGGGTCGTCACGGAAACAAAGGTGTGGTGTCAAAAATCATGCCTGCCGAAGATATGCCGTATACAGAGGACGGGACGCCTGTTGATATCGTGCTCAACCCGCTTGGGGTGCCATCACGTATGAATGTGGGGCAAATCCTTGAAACGCATTTGGGGTGGGCTTCTGCAAGCCTCGGAAAACAGCTTGGTCAATTGATTGACGATTTCCAAGGGCAGGAAGAAGCAACAGATGGTGATGTGAAAACTCTAAAAACGCAACTCAAAGAAGTTTACGGTGATAAGGAGTTTAAAGCCAAAGTTGATGTTCTTGAAAAGGACGAGCTTCTTGAAATGGCCGGTAACCTGCGTAAGGGTGTGCCGATGGCGACACCGGTGTTCGATGGGGCTGATGAGGCAGATATTGATGTGTTACTTGACAAGGCTGGTCTGGCGACAACGGGTCAGGTTACATTGATTGATGGCCGTACGGGTGAGAAATTCCACCGTCCGGTGACAGTGGGTTATATCTATATGCTGAAACTTCATCACTTGGTTGATAATAAGATTCACGCACGTTCTATCGGGCCGTACTCACTTGTGACGCAACAACCACTTGGTGGTAAGGCGCAGTTTGGTGGTCAAAGATTTGGTGAGATGGAATGTTGGGCGCTTCAGGCTTATGGTGCGGCGTACACATTGCAGGAAATCTTGACTGTGAAGTCCGATGACGTGGCGGGCCGTTCGAAAGTATATGAATCCATTGTACGTGGTGAAGATACATTCGAAATCGGCGTGCCGGAATCATTCAATGTTCTTGTGAAGGAGCTGAAAGCTCTCGGCTTGAATGTTGATATGAAGCAATCAGGGACGAATTGACGGGAAGCTTGGGTGCGTTAGCGTCCTAGCCAAACCGTCATCCCGGCGAAGGCCGGGATCTAGTAAAAAAGAATTGAACCACGAAGACACGAAGTGACGAAAAAATAATAGGGTCAAAATTAATGATTATTAATGGTGATAAATTTTTCTGGGTTGTTATTTTATCGGAAGAAAAATCTGAGGAGAGTTTGAAGAAAATTTTTGATGGTATTGAAGGAGTAAAATTTCTTTCTAACCATAACGGCGAATGTATGTTTGACGTAACAACTCAAAAGGCGGCTGACAGTTTTGCGCAAGCTGCAGAGGGTGCGAAAGTGAATTGGAGACGTAAACCATTGCTTACGCGCAAATATTTGTAGTTAAACAAAGAATTTTAGAAGCTTAAACAAAAAGGACGGCAAAAATGAATGAACTCATGAACTTATTTGGGAACCCGCAAGGGCCACAAAGCTTTGATAGCATCCGTATTGCGTTGGCATCGCCGGAACAGGTTTTGTCTTGGTCTTTTGGGGAGGTTAAAAAGCCTGAAACGATCAATTACCGGACGTTTAAGCCAGAAAAAGATGGTTTGTTCTGTGCGCGTATCTTTGGTCCTGTCAAGGATTATGAATGTTTATGCGGTAAATATAAGCGCATGAAATATAAAGGAATCATTTGTGAGAAATGTGGCGTTGAAGTAACTCTCACAAAAGTACGTCGTGAGCGCATGGGCCATATTGAACTTGCCGCACCTGTTGCGCATATCTGGTTCTTGAAGTCTTTGCCCTCTCGTATGGGCTTGATGACCAATATGACGCTTAAGGAGCTTGAGCGTGTTCTTTACTTCGAAAATTATGTGGTGATTGAGCCGGGGATGACTCCACTTAAACCATTCCAGCTTTTGAGCGAAGAAGAATATATGGATGCGCAGGATGAGTACGGAGAAGAAAACTTCCGTGCGGGCATTGGCGCCGAAGCGATTAAAGAAATTTTGATGGCGATTGAGCTTGAAGAAGAGCTTGCCGATACGGAAGAGGATTTGCGTGAAACAGGTTCAGAAGCCAAGCGTAAGAAGCTGGTCAAGCGTGTAAAACTTCTTGAGGCATTTATTTCTTCTGGTGCGCGTCCTGAGTGGATGATTATGGATGTGGTGCCGGTGTTACCGCCAGAGCTTCGTCCGCTTGTACCACTTGATGGCGGCCGTTTTGCGACATCTGATTTGAATGATCTATATCGTCGTGTGATCAACCGGAATAACCGTTTGAAGCGTTTGATGGAGCTCAAAGCGCCTGACATTATTGTGCGGAATGAAAAGCGTATGCTTCAGGAATCTGTCGATGCGCTCTTTGATAATGGTCGTCGTGGTCGTGTGATTACTGGTGCGAACAAGCGTCCGCTTAAATCTCTGTCTGATATGCTTAAGGGTAAGCAAGGTCGTTTCCGTCAGAACCTTCTTGGTAAGCGTGTGGACTATTCCGGTCGTTCTGTGATTGTGGTTGGACCAGAGCTAAAACTGCATCAATGTGGTTTGCCTAAGAAAATGGCATTGGAGCTGTTCAAGCCGTTTATTTATCACCGTTTGGAAATCTATGGTATGGCCACGACCGTGAAGGCGGCCAAGAAGATGGTCGAAAAGGAACGTCCGGAAGTGTGGGATATTCTGGAAGAAGTAATCCGTGAGCACCCTGTTCTTTTGAACCGTGCGCCGACACTTCACCGTTTGGGAATTCAGGCATTTGAGCCGGTCTTGATTGAAGGGAAAGCGATCCAGCTTCACCCGCTTGTCTGTACGGCCTTTAATGCCGACTTTGATGGGGACCAGATGGCTGTTCATGTACCGCTTTCGATTGAAGCGCAGCTTGAATCTCGCTGTTTGATGATGTCGACAAATAATATCTTGTCTCCAGCCAACGGGAAGCCGATTATTGTGCCGTCACAAGACATTGTTTTGGGGCTTTACTATATGACCATCGCCCTTGATGGTGAAAAGGGGGAGGGCATGATTTTCCGAGGTCCCGGAGAAATCCAGCATGCGATTACGGAAGGGCATTTGTCCATTCACGCCAAAATCAAATGCCGTTATCACGGTATTGATGAGGAGGGGAACAAGAAAATCACACTTGTTGAATCGACGGCGGGTAGAATGTTGTTGTCCGAGCTTTTGCCGCGTCATCCGGAGATTGCATTTGATGTTGTGAACCGTTTGATGACGAAGAAGGAGCTGACCAATCTGATTGATACGGTCTATCGTCATTGTGGTCAGAAAGAAACAGTGATCTTTTGTGACCGGATGATGAAGCTTGGCTTCAAGAATGCTTGTATTGCCGGTATTTCGTTTGGTAAATCCGATCTCATTATTCCGGATGCGAAGAAAACGCTCGTTAATGAAGCGAAAGAGAAAGTTGCAGAATATGAGCAGCAATATCTTGATGGTTTGATTACCAAGGGTGAAAAATACAACAAGGTTGTTGATATTTGGTCAAAGGCAACAGATGACGTTGCGGATGCGATGATGGATATTATTTCAAACCCTGAAGAAGTTGGTTTGAACTCTGTTTACATGATGGCACATTCCGGTGCGCGGGGTTCTGCGGCGCAGATCAGACAGCTTGCCGGTATGCGCGGGCTTATGGCTAAGCCGTCAGGTGAAATTATTGAAACGCCGATTATTTCGAACTTTAAAGAAGGTTTGTCGGTGCTTGAATACTTTAACTCCACACACGGTGCGCGGAAAGGTCTTGCCGATACGGCGCTTAAAACTGCGAACTCCGGTTACTTAACACGCCGTTTGGTTGATGTGGCGCAGGATGTTGTTGTTGTCGAAGATGATTGTGGTACGCAAGAGGGTATTACGCTTGCCGCCGTGATGAATGGCGCGGATGTTGTTGTCTCATTGGCAGAACGTATTCTTGGTCGTGTGCCGACCGAAGATGTGAAAGACCCATTGTCTGGTAAAGTGATTGTTCCGGCTGGTGAAATTATTGACGAGGTGACGTCTGAAGAGATTGAAACCGCAGGTGTGGATCAGTTGAAAGTAAGGTCTGTTCTGACTTGTGAAACCCGCGCAGGTGTATGTGCCAAATGTTATGGTCGTGATCTGGCCCGCGGAACGCCGGTGAATATGGGCGAAGCGGTTGGTGTGATGGCAGCCCAGTCTATTGGGGAGCCGGGAACACAGCTCACCATGCGGACCTTCCACATTGGGGGTGCGGCGCAGCGTGGTGCGGAGAAGACTTCCTATGAAGCGGCTGTTGATGCCAAGGTTGAAATCCGTCATGAGAATACAGTGACTAATTCCGAAGGGGTTGCTATTGTGATGGGGCGCAATACCGAAATTGTGTTGCTTGATTCTAAAGGTAAGGAACGTGCGACACACCGTGTACCATATGGTGCGCGCCTATTGGTCAAAGATGGTGGTCAGGTTAAAGCTGGCGATAAGATGGCCGAGTGGGACCCATATACGATGCCGATCATTACCGAGAAAGACGGTGTTGCCAAATTTGTTGATCTGGTGGAAGGTGTTTCTGTTGCTGATCAAACTGACGAGGCCACAGGTATTTCTTCCAAGGTTGTGATTGACTGGCGTTCTCAGCCAAAAGGTGGTGACCTGAAGCCGCGTATCTCTTTGACAGGTCCGGGCGGCAAGGTTTTGAAATTGCCAAATGGGCTGGAAGCGAATTACCACATGTCAACGGATGCGATTATCTCGGTTGAAAACGGTGCGGAAGTGAAGGCGGGTGATATTATTGCGCGTATTCCGCGTGAGACCTCCAAGACACGCGATATTACTGGTGGTTTGCCACGTGTGGCTGAATTATTCGAAGCGCGCCGTCCAAAGGACTTTGCGATTATTTCCGAAGTGGATGGTCAGGTTGAGTTTGGAAAAGACTATAAGGCCAAGCGCCGTATTATTGTGAACCCGACGGACAAGACTTTAGAGCCCTCAGAATATCTTGTGCCGAAGGGGCGTCATTTGGCGGTGCAAGAAGGTGATTTTGTGCGTAAAGGGGATCCTCTTTTGGATGGAGCGCTCGTGCCGCATGATATCTTGGATGTGATGGGAGTTGAGGCCTTGGCTGAGTATCTCGTTAATGAAATTCAGGATGTGTATCGTCTGCAAGGGGTGAAAATCAATGACAAACATATTGAAGTCATTGCCCGTCAGATGATGCAGAAAATTGAAATTTCTGCTATGGGCGACACAACATTCCTTGTTGGGGAGCATATTGACCGCGAAGAGTTTGAAGCGGCCAACATGAAGTATATTGCCGATGGTAAACAGCCTGCGGAAGGAAAGCCGGTACTGCAAGGGATCACAAAAGCGTCACTTCAAACGCGCTCCTTTATCTCTGCGGCGTCGTTCCAGGAGACAACACGTGTCCTGACCGAAGCGGCCGTGAACGGCAAAGTTGATAGCTTGTTGGGCTTGAAAGAAAACGTGATTGTGGGGCGCTTGATTCCGGCAGGAACGGGGGCTTATATGGCTAAGGTTCGTCAGGTCGCGGCTGAGCGTGATCAGGTGGCTTTGGCTGCGCAACAGCAGATGGAAGCTTTAGCGGCTGCGCAGGCAGAAGCGGAGCAGGAAGCTGTTGCGGCTTTGGACGCGCCTGATGAAAGTGCAGGAGATGACGCCACTCCTGAGGCTGCGGCAGGTTAAGCCCGTTTTTCAGAGACTATGAATTACAAAAAGCGGCTATGAGAGCCGCTTTTTCTTTGTGCCATGTTGTAAGAATTCTCAAATTTTAAGTTATGAAAAATATACGAAGTTTTTTGTAAAAACAAAATAAAAACAGTGTCTTATGCTTCATATTGCACTTTTGTGCTTGTTCATCCATTTATTTTTCAAAAAATCCATAACTAGCGCTTGACTTGGTGCTAGGTTTCACCATATAGTGCGCCGGAATTAGGAATCGGATGGGTTGGCTGTAGCGGCCCTTTATGATTGAAAATAAAGGCAAAAGCTAAACGTAGCTCAATATTCCTAACGATAGAGAAACATGTATTTGGTCGCCTCTTGAGAACATTTTTTTCGGCAAGAGGCGCTGTCTTGTTTTAAAAAATCCATCCGAATTTATTGATTGTAAAGAATGTAAGGAGAGGCATTTATGCCAACAATACAACAACTTGTCCGTAAACCTCGGGCCATTGGCGGTAAAAAGGCGATGAAGTCTAAGAAAAACCGGGCCTTGAAACATAACCCTCAGGTGCGTGGTGTTTGTACACGTGTGTACACAACAACACCTAAGAAGCCGAACTCTGCGCTGCGTAAGGTGGCAAAAGTGCGTTTGACAACAGGTCTTGAGGTTATCTGTTACATTCCGGGTGAGGGACATAATTTGCAAGAGCACTCTGTTGTGCTTGTGCGCGGTGGTCGTGTGAAAGACTTGCCGGGTGTGCGCTATACAATTATTCGTGGGGCCTTGGATACGCAAGGTGTGAAAGATAGAAAACAACGTCGTTCGCAGTATGGTGCGAAGAGACCGAAATAATTTTAGGAGCTTTATATAAATGTCACGTCGTCATAGAGCAGAAAAGAGAGAAATTTTACCAGATCCCCGTTTTGGTGATCTGATTTTGAATAAATTCATGAACAACATCATGCTGGACGGTAAAAAGTCTACGGCTGAGAAGATTGTTTATGGGGCCTTGGAGATCATGGACGATAAGGCTAAAGACGTGGCAACGGATGATGAAGACGGTGATGTAACTGGCTCTGCTGCTGGTGCGGCAGGTGCCAAGGGGCTTCGTGTCTTTCATAAGGCGCTTAAGAAGGTTCGCCCGCAAGTGGAGGTCCGTTCACGCCGTGTAGGTGGTGCGACCTATCAGGTGCCGGTTGAGGTCCGTCCTGAACGTGCGCAAGCTCTTGCTATTCGTTGGATCATTGATGCCGCGCGTAGCCGCTCCGAGCGCACAATGATGGAGCGTTTGGCTTCTGAGCTTGTAGATGCGGCAAATGACCGTGGGAATGCTGTGAAGAAAAGAGATGACACACACAAAATGGCAGAAGCGAACAAGGCTTTTGCGCATTATCGTTGGTAGGAGAAAGCCAGTGGGCAATAGAATTTATAAAGGGCATGCTTCAAAAAGTGGTAAGGGAAAGACTCATAGTTCCGAGTCTATTTTTGAGCGGGCGGCGAGGCATCAAGCTAAGATGATTAAAGAACAAGCCAAAAAAGGGAGAAAACCAAAACCTGTTGTCAGGGGAACTACTATCGACCCTTGGGATTTGGATTTTGAATAAGATTTATAGATTGGTTTAGAGATAACTTAAGAGAAAAAGAAAATGGCACGCGAATACGACATTAAGAATTACAGGAACTTTGGAATTATGGCGCATATTGATGCGGGTAAAACCACTACGACTGAACGTATTTTGTATTACTCCGGTAAGTCCCACAAAATTGGTGAGGTGCATGATGGTGCGGCCACTATGGACTGGATGGAGCAAGAGCAGGAGCGTGGTATCACCATTACATCTGCGGCGACAACAACGTTTTGGCCCGGCCCAAAAGATGGTAATTTTGATGGTGATAAGTTTCGCTTGAATATTATTGATACACCGGGACATGTGGACTTTACAATTGAGGTCGAGCGTTCACTTCGTGTTCTTGATGGCGCGATTGCCGTGTTTGATGCCAATGCGGGTGTGGAACCGCAAACTGAAACAGTTTGGCGTCAGGGTGATAAGTACCAAGTGCCACGTATGTGTTTCGTGAATAAGATGGATAAGATCGGGGCGGACTTCTACAACACTGTTGATATGATTGTTGATCGTCTTGGGGCAAACCCACTTGTCATTCAGCTTCCCATTGGTGCGGAAAGCGATTTTGCCGGTAATATTGACTTGGTCAAGATGAAGGCTGTTGTCTGGGATGGTGAAGCGCTCGGCGCATCTTTTTCCTATGAAGACATTCCTGATGATTTGGCTGATAAGGCGGCGGAATACCGTGAGAAGTTGGTTGAAATGGCTGTTGAGCAAGATGATGCGGCGATGGAAGCGTACCTTGAGGGCAATGAGCCGGACGAAAAAACCTTGAAGGCTTGTATTCGTAAAGGGACAATTGCCGGTGATTTTGTTCCTGTCATGTGTGGTTCAGCTTTCAAGAACAAAGGTGTTCAGCCAATGTTGGATGCGGTTGTTGATTACTTGCCGTCTCCGTTGGATATTGGTGATGTTCAAGGGTCAAAAGTGGATGATCCTGAGACAAAAGATTCGCGTCCTCCGCAAGATGATGCGCCTTTCTCTGCTTTGGCGTTCAAGATCATGAACGACCCGTTTGTGGGTTCATTGACTTTTGCGCGTATTTATTCAGGTACTATTACATCAGGTTCTTACGTGAAGAACTCCGTAAAAGATAAGCGTGAGCGTGTTGGTCGTATGTTGCTGATGCACTCTAACAATCGTGAAGAGCTAAGCGAGGCGCATGCGGGTGATATCGTGGCATTCGTTGGTATGAAGGATACAACGACAGGTGATACGCTATGTGATGATGCCAAGCCGATCGTGCTTGAGCGTATGGAATTCCCTGAGCCGGTGATCGAGATCGCAGTGGAGCCGAAATCAAAGGCGGACCAAGAAAAAATGTCAACAGCGCTTCAGCGTTTGGCGGCAGAAGACCCGTCATTCCGCGTGAAGGTGGATCACGAATCCGGTCAAACCATTATCGCGGGTATGGGTGAGCTTCACCTTGATATCCTGGTTGATCGCATGAAGCGTGAGTTTAAGGTGGAGGCCAATATTGGTGCGCCGCAAGTGGCGTATCGCGAAACAATCACAAGCGAAGCCGAAGTGGACTACACACACAAGAAGCAATCTGGTGGATCTGGTCAGTTTGCGCGTGCGGTCTTTAAAATGCGCCCAACTGTTGAGGGTGAAGATGGCGTGAAGCCGGATTATAACTTCATCAATAAGATTGTTGGTGGTGCCATTCCAAAAGAATATATTCCCGGTTTTGAAAAAGGGATCGTGATGGCAAAAGATACAGGTATTATCGCGGGCTTCCCGGTGATTAATATCGAAGTCGAGTTGTTCGATGGGGCTTACCACGATGTTGACTCTTCTGCTCTTGCATTTGAAATTGCGGGCCGTGCGGCATTTAAAGAAGCGATGCAAAAAGCCGGTGCGCAGTTGCTTGAGCCGATGATGCGGGTCGAGGTTGTAACCCCTGAGGAATATATGGGCGACATTATCGGTGATTTGAACTCACGTCGTGGGCAAGTGTCTTCGATGGAAGATCGCGGAAATGCAAAAGTGATAACGGCGATGGTGCCTTTGGCCAATATGTTTGGTTACATCAACAACTTGCGTTCAATGTCACAGGGGCGTGCGCAATACACAATGCAATTTGATCACTATGATCCTGTGCCACAAGCGGTTGCGGATGAAGTGAGAGAGAAATTGGCGGGCTAATAAAGAACTTTAGAACCTAAGGAGAGAAACAAATGTCTAAAGAAAAATTTGAGAGAAATAAGCCGCATGTGAATATCGGTACGATTGGTCACGTTGACCATGGGAAGACGACAT
>JALEGH010000079.1 GCA_022763065.1 Alphaproteobacteria bacterium | reverse complement strand
CTCACAAAAAAAATTCTGAAAACGCTACACCGCAGGAATAAACGTAATGTTTTGCTCATTGGCGAGAATGGAGTGGGGAAACGTTCACTTGTAAATGGTATTGCGCAAGAAATCGAAGCGAGCAAATGGAATCACAGCGATCGTCTCAGCAGCTTTGATGATGTCGAAATTTTCGAAATTGATCTGGAAGCGATAACGCTAAATCCTCCGACAAAAGGAAAAGAAGAAGCGTTAGAAAAAATTATAGAAGAAATAAAGAAGCATTCTCAAACGCAAGGCCGTCAGTCCGTTATACTCATCAAAAATATCCATATGTTACTGCAAAGTATCTACCCACATACCTATCACGCACCTGATCTTCTAGACATTTTGGACAGTCTTTCAAAAGATCCTAAAACTTCGATTATCGCGACAATAACACCTGCCGGATACCGCAAGGTTTTGAAGAGTAACACCGTGACGCATGATATTTTTTCAAAAATAGACGTCCCCGAGCCCTCTCCGGACGAACTAAAAGAAATTTTAGATATTCACCGCGAGTCATTGCAAAGGTATCATAATTGTCTGATTCCGGATGAAACAATTGAAATCATTATGGACAAGGGCAGTACACGCGGCTCATCTATTGCTATGCCGGGCCGGGCGATTGATATTCTCGATGAAGCATGCGCCACACTTGATATCATGGATGAAAATGACATCACATATGCGGTCAGTCCCAATCCTGAAGATGACTTAAAAGGCGTTGGTGTTATTACACCTGATATCCTTAAAGACACAACAACACCGCAAGATAAAAAGAAAAAACCTTCTCAGGCCATCAAGAAGAAAACAGCCCGTGATCTGGAACCAAATCTGAAGCAGGTTGTATTTGATCAGGATGAAGCGATTAAGGCCGTTTCAAAAAGTTTAAGAAGGGCAGCAGCTGGTCTGAACGAAGAAGACAAACCTCTTGGCAGTTTTTTCTTTAAAGGGCCAACCGGTGTTGGTAAAACAGAGCTTGCTAAACAGCTAGCTAATCGTTTGGAAGCAAAACTTGTCCGCATTGATATGTCCGAATATGCGGAAAAGCACACTGTATCGCGGCTGGTAGGGTCACCCCCTGGCTATATTGGCCATGATGCCGGTGGACAGCTTTCCGGCGCGATTCCCAATGGTAAACCATGTGTTGTTTTGCTTGATGAAACCGAAAAGGCCCACGGAAATGTCCATAATATTTTACTACAAATCATGGATGATGGAAATTTGACAGATGGACAAGGCAAAAAAATTGACTTTAGAAATGTTGTCCTAATCATGACGTCTAACGTTGAGTCAGGAGGCGAGATAAAGCGTACTATAAGCTTTGAAAATCAAAAAGAATATTCAACGAAAAGTGGAGATTTTAAAAAAGCGTTTCCGCCAGAATTTAGAAACAGGCTGGATGCTGTCGTCGAGTTTAACGACCTTTCACATGAGACTCTGCTTAAAATTGTAGATAAACTCACCAAGGAACTAGAAACCAAACTTCAAAACTCACACAAGATGTCCATTAACATTACGCCGAATGCGAAGGAATGGCTTGCTAAAAAAGGCTTTGAGCCTTCCATGGGAGCCCGGCCGCTCAAACGTGTTTTTGCAAGTGCCGTGAAAGATCCTGTTGCTGATAAACTTCTGGATGATGAACACAATAAGTTACGTGGAAGCAAGGTTGTTGTAGGACTAAAAGACGACAGCTTAACATTTGAGTTTCAAGAAAAAGCACCGGCAAAACCGAAGAGACTCTCCCCTCCCAGAAAGGTACTTAGCCTACCTAAGACAAATCCCTCTTAGAAGATAAAAAAACGTTTTAAGATGGACCTAAACCACTAAGATGAGGTGGAAGATCATCCCTTTTTTTTCGTGCGCGTATATCTTCTAGGGTAAATCCGCAATTTGGATCATTCTCATGGATATACTCCAAGAGACGTAAACGGAGCCGGTCACTTGCTCCAATAATAATACTATCCAAAAATTCCGGCCCCATCATTTCTTTAACCAAATAACGAATGCGCGCCACATCCACCTCGTTACGTTGCCCACCGGAAATTTTGGGGTGACGTACCCTTTGCGCCGGTTTGCTTAAATCCAGATCAATCTCCAACTCCTTGGCAACTTCCATGATATCTTGAAACAATTCTTTTGCATGTTCCGACATCTCTGCGACCTCTTCCAACACTCTACCTTGATTAAAATCGGCAATCGCCGCAAACATAGGGATCATATTTTCCACACGCGACTCATCCGCCGCCACAACATCATTATAAGGTGACTTGGCTGCCATGCCTGTGCAGGTCTTCACATAGTCTGCACCACATAGCATCGACACCACACTGCTTAAATACAAGCTCTCATACGGCTTATCTGCCATCACATGCACATTGGCTTTTTGGATAACTTTCCAAAGAAAATTATGAACCTGGCAAGCGTCTCCTTCCGCCAACAGTTTTTCGCAAAACTCTGTGAGCTTTGCCTTTCGCGCTGTCCCTTTAGATTTCAAAATCTCAAGCCAGAGGCCGTAATCAATCACCGAATCGATATCACGCGGATTTGTGACATCTTGCGGTATATGGTTGGCAATATTATGGATGAAATCTGCCGCCTCGACCGCCGGTAGGTCACCATGCGGAAAATTGCTGGTGAATGCCAAACGGATATCCGGATATTTTTTAATTTGACCCGAAAGCAATTTCACAATTCTTGGAAAGCCATTCATGCAAATACCCAAAACCGGACGCGGAGAGCCTGCCTCCTCAACCATACGCCTAGTAATGCGCTCACCCTCACTATGTGTTGGTTTTAGAGAAGTATGGTCCACACGGGGTAAAGCCCACTCGACCAGATCCAAATTGACTTCAGGAGAATGATCATTAATTTCATAAGCCGAAACCAACAAAGGTTTAAATTTAGCTGGAATTGAATCAATCCATTTCGGCCATTTAACCGGCATCGGTTCCGGTTTTAAAGTACTACCAACCATTACACACTCCCCACTTTTCATATACTATTTTGATTACTGAAAATAAATTAGCAAGTTTTATTGATCACTGTCGAGTCAGAATTAAAAAATTTATAACAGCACCATTGAACAAGGATAAAAAATCCTTAAACAGAATTTTTTATCAATATGAAAATTTTATATGGGAAAAGTTAGAAATTTCCTTTCTTTTATATTGATTTTTTTGTTCAAATTTTTTAAGACAAATAATCAAAGAAAATAATTGGCGAAATCATTTTTATGGGCGCGGGAAGAATATCTTTCTTTAAACGCCATAAAAAATGAAGCGGGAAACAAAGAATAAAATGAGAGCCAATTAAAATAAAATTTGTTTCACGTAACAGAAATATTTTAAAAATTAAAAAGTTGTCGGGGGAAAATATGGCAACCTTATTGAGTAAGAATATCGGGAAGTTTAATACTTCCATCTCATCGCGAAAGCCCTTATTTCCGGGTGATCTCATTAACAATGATGCGATGTACAGCCCGCGCCCTGATTATGAAAGCCCTTATTTCCGAAAGCTCAGCATGAATGCTGAGCTTTTTTGTTCTGCCGGCTCTATCGCAGATAAGCAATATAATAATGCTTTTAAACCAGAAGCTGTCACATCCGGATATTATGCTTATAAGGCCGCTTTGCAATATCCGGAAAAAATCAAACAAAATACTGCAAGCCGTTTTGGTGAAGAATTCCTGACTATTCAACGCCTCAGCGATTCTGTCCCTAAAGAGGTTGTAGAAGCCGAAGTTTTAAAGAGAAATCTGTTTGCCAGCCAGCAAAGTGCGGAAACGATCGCCCATAACTTCCCCGATTGTGCCCTTAATCTTCCCTCAGACCGGGAGGGTTTCCTGCGTTCTATTCACGACATATATCCTATTTTGCAAGGTGCCGGATATGAAGACTGGGTCTTCGAAAAACATATTTGGGGGCCGGAAGTTCTACTGGATATGGACGTTGCCATCTACGATGGTGATAAATCCTATTCCCGCAACGGTGCCTTGGAACAAGGCGTGATTTTGGCTATTCAATACGGGCAACCTATGGCATTGGATGCACGTAACGGCGAGAATATTGATGTCAACGACATTCACGGGCGGGATATCTCCCCCGTCGATCAGGCATGGGAAGATTGTAAACATATCGTGGATGTGGTTGAGAAGGGTTTTCGTACCGAGGCGTCCGTGGCACTTGTCCTGTCACGCTTTATGCATGATGAGTGGTTTGAAACCAAAACCGGCCCGATTTTACATGACAAAGTCCACCCCAGTGTTAAGAACAGAAGCAAAATCGATACACGGCGTATGAAAAAGCTCAAAGAGCTTATGTTGCCCTATATGGCCGAAAAATGTGATTGGAAAACGCTCCATGCAGTTTTGGATAATGACAAAGACGGCCAATTAAAAGCTTACTGGGACAAGAATATAGCTCCCTTACAAAAAAAGAAAAAACCGGACCCCAAAATTTTGGAAAAAATATTTGCCTATCAACCACGCGGCGGGTTTGAGCATCCGGAATATTCTGACCTTATTAAAGAACGGCGGGATAAACCAAAACTCAGCAGTAGTTTCAACAATGCCAATTTTGTTGCGCGCATGAACGGCGCCCACGCCGACGTGTTTGATACGAAATGGCGCAGCAAGATATTTGAAGATTATGATTTCGAGCGCTTGGGCAGCACCTCCAACCCGGAAAACCCGGCTGATAAAAATCATATTACATCCGATCAGGCAATGGCTTACATTATTACCAATGCGATGAGAAAGTCACGTCCCCCCGCTAAAAATGCCAAAACCCTTCTTCACATCGGAACAGCAACAAGCGGTATTGAAGCGGCCCACTTCATTCATGAAAACGGTATTAGTGATATTTCCGAACTGCAAACGATTTATGATCCGATGACCCACGGCGATAAAGTTTACGCCGAAGATATCGCGGGCGACGCGACAGAGGATTACAATGACCGCACCCTCGAAATATTGCGCGATGAGAAATGGTGTCAAAGCCGAAAGGTGGGTCGTGTCATTCCTTTAGGCGTTTTTTCTGAAATCGCCAAAGAAGCCTCCGGTAGACGGGAATCTCTTAATGCCGAACGCAGAGAAGCTATCTCCGCCGATGGTCCACGTAAGATGTCTTCAGCTTCTGCTCTAACTTGCATGAAGCGCTTTGTAGACCATCAGGCAACCGGCATTGTCATTCCCCCCGGTCCGTTATTGGACGCCGCGCAATATCAGCTCATCATGCGCGCCGTATTGGTTGCCACGGGGCAGGTAGAACGCCCCTATGAAGGCGGGAAATATGACATGGAATTTTTCTATGACGACAACATCGTCGATAAAAAAGGAAATAAGCTTCCGCCGCGTAAAATTGATTTTGGTGATCTCATTATCTTGATGGGACAAACAATTGAGCATCTTCTCAATCAGCCCCGCCCTTATGATTTACGCTGGCATTTTGTCACCATGGCGCGGATGTTGGATATCTATGAGAAACTGACCGATCCGGCAAGATGCAATGTCAAAACCTGCATGGATGTAGAAAGCGGGAAGGTCAGCAAAAGCGAGATTATATCCCTTCGCAATATTCGCCCCGGCTTTGCCGACTTTTTATTCAATGACCCAGGCAAAGCCAAGCAGGTGCGTGATATCTGGCACCGTTTGAACCGGAAGGAGTATCCGCATCTCACCCCTGCAGTACGCGGATTGCTCAAAATTCGGGCCATTCATACCTTTGATGATTTTGATCTAGCCGACTTACCTGCGGAGTATAAACAAGCCAAAGATTGGCACAGCAATCTGTCGGCACAGCACAAGCAAAATCTGTTTAACAAGAATGCTTTGTTGGTGGACGGACCGGCTATTGCGAAACCTTGATGAATATTTATGACGTAAAACCAAGTAAAGAGAAAACCGAGTAAAGATACGTGAGCGATAATATACAACTTCATAGATACCGCTTGGACCGTTGGTTAAACGCCCTTAATATATGGCGGGAAGATGATAGCCACCGCGATGATCTTCCTGCTAGAAAATCTGCGCTCAAAAATATAGACTTCTCCACCCCCTTTGTTCTTACGGCTTCTGATTATGATGAAGAAAATAGCCTGAGATTGGTCACGGCAAAATCTGAAACATCTTACGACCCGCATGAAGGCATTTTGGAAGATTCCATTACCTATTGGCGTCATATGCCCTTTAGCAATGCGGAAAACGCTGATCAACAAAAACATCATGTGATTTCTATCCGTGCAAAAAAGGTGAATTCCGATGATGAAGTTGACGGCATCCCTATTTTACAACCGGAGCAAATCTGGGTCAGTGGAGAACTGGTCTTTTGCCGCTTACGCGGTGATGACCCTACGCAGGAAAAACATGTCAGCCTGATTAACCGCATCACGGAGCTGAGCTGTCGTGTCAAAGAACATCTCAATCAGCAAAAACCTGCACGCGATCTGGCCAAAATTCTGGCTGGAGATGTAGAGAGTGAAAATGCACTGGAAGATATTGCAAAAGGCGCAAAACTCTCAGGGCTTGATAGCAAAGGTGGTTTTCAACCTTCGATCAGCCCTTTCTTTTTAGATAGTGCAGGAAATGAAACCACGCCTTTAACATTTTCAAATTGTGATCTTGATCAACTCAAAACAATTTTGGGATTTAACTACAACACACTGGAAAGTGATAAACATCATACAGGCAAGCGTTATATTTCAAGAACCCAGATGCAATCGGGCATAAAATATAGCACCGCCATTCACCATGATGTTGATAAGAGTGGTAAAAACCATTCTTTTCGTATCACAATGGAGGTTATTGATCCTATTGGGGAAGAGGGGGAAGTCCCTCCGCCTTTTGATATTGCACGTCTTAACTTCACTCAAGAAGACGCGCAAAAATTCACCCTTGATAGCGCCAGCTTTATGCAGCATCAGGTGAGTAATTTAAGCAGCTATGAAGAAAAGCTCAATCTCATCGGATTTTTTCAAAGATCAAATGAATATTTTTCTAAACGGGAATATCCCCCCTACCGGGATTTGGCAGCACGTTACCGCCTTACCGATCATCTGAATAAAATGCACACCCCTCCCCCTTTAGAAGAAGGCGGGCAGACTTTATTTCTCGCGATTAACGGTTCATCTTTTGAAAAGAAAGTCGATAGCTTTGGCGCGGATATTGGTGGTGGGAACATGGTCATGCATAGGGGGCTCGATCAGGACGGAAATATTTCGGAAGTCTCCGTTATTATCGATTTCCCTTTTGCCAGTGGTAGAGGCCATTCCGATTTTGACGGCATGAATCCCGATTATCTGGAATGGTGGGATAGCGTCGAAGGAATATGTATCACACATGACCATTACGACCACGCGACAGTCGAATATTATGCGCATCAGGGATTTCTAAGAGGAAAAACCATATATGCCACCGAAGCCGTTCAGGCCAAAATGAAAGAACAAATAGGCAAGTTGCAGGTTCCTAAGAATCTCTGGCCCAAATTTGAAACCATTGAAGGAGACGGTGCCTTTTGCCTCAAAGATAAGCAAGGCAATAACCGCCTGTGGGTTCAATATTGTGAGGATTCAACGCTCCACTCTGCGCGCACAACTGGTTACATGGTCACAGGATGTTATCAGGACAAACATTACGACGATACGCATCTGGTTTATGGCGATGGATTTGATCTCACCGAAAAAGGGTGGGAGTGGGTCAAGAGAGGTCCGCGCGCGCTAGCCGATCAGCTCAGTGTTACCGCCTCTAAAGTCAAAGACAAAATAATTGATGTAGTATGGCATGATCCCACAGGGATCCGCTATGGCGGGTCTTGTCCCCGCCCAGATGATGTGAAAGAAACGCTGCGCAGCATTTTAGATGTTTTAAAAGATAAAGCCGTGATCGCCGTTCCCTTTTCGACCAATCATCTCGAAATTCAAAGCCTGATGGATGTCTGGAGTGAAGAAGAATATTTAAGAAACTTCACCGCCGTTGGTGCGAATGCGCAGAAGCGTCTCAGCATTATGAACAAACATGGTGTAGATCATGATATGGACTGTACCGAGGTTACCATCCCGCACGATAAGCTCCCTGATCGTGCCTATAAATGCGTAATAAAGGCCATTGAAGACTGCATCAAACGGGTTGAGCAGAAATACGAAACAAGCCTGAAACATAAGGATATTTCACAGAGTAAAGCACTACCTTTTTACAAAAAGCTTTTAGAACAGGCGCAAACAGAAATCAAAAACAGCAATACCAAGCCTGAGTTTTTATATCAAGGCTTGCTTGATGGTGGTGAGACTATTTCTGCTGATATTGATACGCTTGGCAATAGCCCCGAAAAAGTCACACAAGATATTGAGCGCTTAAGAAGAAAGCTAAAAAAGCGCCTCAATTCTGCCCGTGAAAAAATGCTCAAAAAATATCAGGAGGAAGAAATTCCGACCGATAGTAGCACCAAATATTTCATGATCCGTAGACTAGCCTCACACGGGAAAGTCTGTTTTTTAAATAACGGCCTGAATGCCAGAAATATGTATAGGGCGATTATGGCCGGCCAGGATGAGGCCGCCATTCATGCCGGAAGAGATACTAAAACCGCGCATGGCTTTAGAAAAATACTCGGCAAGTTGGGAATTATTTCAACTGCTCCCACGGGATCCGCCGAGGAAAGCTTTGGTTCCCTACCGCGTTTGGCCTGGTTTAATTCCTTGTTCGATTCGGACCCGAGCGTCCGCAATACAGGCTATCCGATTGATGTGGAGAAAGACGCCGTTTTATTTGTGATGCAGCCTGCACCTCCCGGATCAGAAAATGGTCAGGAAAGGTTGATGCAAGAACTGGTTAACAACAGAAATGTCACCATTTTTTGCGCTGTTAAAAACGGGTTTAAAATCTATAATCCAAAGGAATTACACGGCCCCCTAACGCATCAGTTTAAAAAACTGGGGTGGAATGTTTCTTTCGATCATGCCACCAACCAAATTCAAGTACATGATCAACCTTTCCACATTCATGGCCACGGGTTCAGAAATGACGTCGAAAATCTTATTAAGAATATTCCGGCAAAGTTGCATGAGACCATCCATATTCCTGATCAAACATCTCATGAAATATTCAAAGAAGTGGCCCAGAAAAATGGAAAAGCTAGCTCTATCGAATCACCCGATGATCATATTGCCTATCAGTTTATCCCTGCCAAAGACGGCAAACCTCCCCGGTTAAAAATAACGGATCACCTACCTCAATCTTTTTGGCTGATCCGTTTGCGGCGTCAATATGGACGTCAATATGGCGGCATTGTTGAAATGCTGCGCGCGATCGTCAATACCAATAAAGGTAACAAACGAAATGACGGGTTAGATGTGCGTAGAAGTGGTGAACAAGATTACACAAAATTGCAGGCAACACGAAAATGGAGTGATTTCCTAAAACCTATTTTTGGCGGACAAAGCGCCAGACAGCGCATTATGGGTCCGGCAGAGCCACAAAAACAAAGCGGAAATAACAGACCTACAGGACGGATAGCCTTTAGGCCCCTTCCGCAAAAAGTGAAGTAAAAAAGATGGATGAAGTAGAGACAAAGCAAGATAAAAAAAGAGTTGCCCGAAAAGGAGATGTCTGGCACTGGATCAAGCGCGGCGTGATCATGCAGCTTCATTTTGACTTTGAAACAAGCGGTATTGACCGCTTTGGCATGTCCCATTCCATACAGGGCTGGCCTTTCGTGACAGAATATGGAGATGCGCTTGGAGACATTTCCGGCAACCATGTGAACTCCATGCAAGTGTTACCCAAACGGCCAGAACACTTGATAGGCGATCCTGCAGCTCCTGTTGTCCAACGCCTTGAAGACGGCATGGCAGAATATGATAAGCCGGAACGCCCTCCCTCTCCTTATGCAATGGCCGATATTGCACACCGTTTTGAAAACGCGCCTTTCTTATATGGGCTGGCCAATGAAGAGCGACTGAATGTAAAATTCACAGACATCAATAAACAGGCCAAAAGCAATAAAGAATGCGAAGAAGAGGTCGTTCCGGTTCCCTTAAAGCTTGAAGATGGAAGTGTTGTCCATCATGTGCGCTATCATCCTGAGCGCAATAAGGTCTCTTATCTCTTTGAAGATAATGATGCGAATAGCCCTTACTACGAGAATATAGATAACCTCTATTATATTGATGAAGAGGGAAAAAAATGGCGCTGGGTGGAACCCAGCCTGAAAATCAGCGGCTTTAATGTCAAAGGCTACGATATCCCTGTGCTTCGTACCAATATGCTGCGCGCCGGTATACACCCTTCCAATGTGCCTTTCGCCTATTCACGTGCCACAATCAGTAACAAGCAACGCGCAAAAAATTACCTATGTGATGAACGTCATACCGCGCTTCAGGTAGCACTCCACGGACAACATGGAGAAGACGGCCTCAAAATGGGTGAACTCTTAAACCCCATGACCGGAAAATTTTATAGGTCCGAAGCCTTAGGCGCTTATTTTAAAGCCAATCAAGGATTCCCCAACCAAATCCGTATGGTCGATGGCGGCATCTTCTTAAGCAATGGTGAGCTTTTTGATCTTCAGGACGCACATGGCGGTGTGATCGATTCAGTCGCCTCGCTCGCCTTCAACAATAAAATGAATGATATTTCGCCGGAGATTGTCACAACAATCGAAGAACAATCGGATGAAAAAGCCTGTATCCGGCAATTACAAGGTATTGATCCGACAGGAAAGTCCGTACCCCTTGTTTCCATGCCTTTGCGTGATTTTCCTGCCGATCAAACGGATTCGCTTTATCTGTTCATGAATACAGATGAACAGTTCGGCAGTTTTAAACAATTTGTCTTCTTCCATATGACAGGCGATTTACGCAACTATAAATTTAACGGAAAATTCCCACACCAATTCGATATTGAGGACTGGGAAGAGTTGCTTGAGAAAAAATGGAACGACCCTGAGTCTCCCATTCGTATTGAAGCCTTCCGCCGTTTTGGAGGGGCTCTCCCCTATGATTTCGTTCTTAAGCATAGTAAAGAAGCGGACCGGTTCCGGGGTAAGTTAGAGTGCGTGGAACGAGATTGTGCTTATCTCCGCGAGTATCCGGAGATGACTGAAAAGCTCTATACCGCCATTGGGCGTCAAAATGCCAAAAGGCGCTTTTCACCCGGTGTCCAAAACCCGTTGATGGAGGATGAATGGCTGCGTCAGGGATTTGGTGAAGTTTATTATCAGGAAGAAGCTATTCGGCAAGAGCGCCGGGAAATGTTCCTGAAACAAAAAGGAAAGCCCGGCCCTCGCAAAGTTGCCGGTGTCGTTGAAACTGTCAAAAACCAGATGCAGGATCATTATAACTACCTCAATATGGCTGATGAAGCACTGATGCGGCTTTTTGTGACAGCGCACCGGATTGATTCTGTCGATCCAAATTCTCCGGACGCTGAGGCGGTCCTTGAAAATTATCTCGACTTGTGTAAACGCGCTTATAAAAAGCTTCGTGATAAAAATGTGCCACAAATCCGGCTCATGGGAAATTATTTTATGAAAGGCGGCACCCCGCGCTTTAAATCGATTGAAGCCGCCCGCCGTTTCCGCGATGCCATGCGGGTCAAAGCGATGGAAGACTATCTGTCGGAAATGGAAGTGTCAGAAGATTACGCCAAAGGAATGATAAGCACAGAGTTTTCCAAATCTGGTAACAGGCTTTTATTTGCCAATGCCGACCGGGGAGAGAAAGGTGCAACCCCTCATATTGTCGATTCTGTGGGGCGTGAAATATCCGTTGATTATATTCGAAAACAAAAACCGGCAGATGTGATTAATCTGCTTAAAAATAAAGAATGGAAAGCGCGTTTTTATCGTCTGCGCTCCGAACCTATTATGGACATTTTAGTTAAAATTTGTGTTGAAACAGGTAAACGGCACCTCATTCCCGATGCTCTTTATAAAGGATTTTATGAACCTCGCCGCCAACTCAGCTTGCACGGCGCGCCCAATGAAGATCCAACAACGGCTAGACATTCCGATCTAAATACTTTCGAACACCAGCTTAAACGCCTGGAGATAAATGCTAAAATTAGAGATCAGCGCTTGCTGGAACGGCCAAACGATCCCCTTCTGGGTGAGGCCAATAAGCTCATCAAATATGAAGAAGGACAACGCATTCTGGCTAAAAGCAGAAAATATCACGAGGATCTGAAACGTCAGTTCCCGTATAAGAAAACACTTGTGTCACATATGCAGTTCGATCCAAAATCCGGCCTGCCTTATGATTATATTCATCATACTATTGAAAAAGAAAACAATGTTGTGATTGATGTGCCCGCCTGGCATTTACGTTATCCCATTACACAATATGATTTGCGGCTGCCACCTCATTGTCTGGTTTTACCCGAGATAGGCACGCGCATGCGCAATAAAATCAACAAAGGCGCAAAAGTCATTTTAAGAGAAAAAGAAACCGGACGGCTTTTCCACCCGGGGCCTGTTTCTTTTCACGCGGCTCCTAAAGAAAGCGAACGTGATTTTTCTGTGTTGAATGAAACGGCGAAAAGAGCTTATGAAACCGCGCAAGAAAAATACCCGCCTGAAGGAAAACGCATTGTCATGGGCATTGAAAATCTCTATCCCATAGCCAACACACGTAATGTGAATGCCGCGCATCAAACCGTGCGCGTTCCATCACTGCATTTTGACGGCTTAACCTATCCCGAGATGGCTGCTCTCAATAGCGGTCTTGAAGGTGACAAGCCGGAACCTTTAAAAGGTGTGATTGTACCGGCCAATTATTGCTCTCAAAAGCTGGAAATCGGCAAGCAAATCCAGATTCGTGAAACAACGGATGATATGTTTGATAATATCCACGGCGAGCCGGCACAAGATACCGGCCATATCTATGAAACAAAAATCCGTCATGCGATTGGCGTTGAAAAAGATGGCAGCACGACAGGAATAAAAATTAAAGACCTCTTTAATCAATTAAGTAGCGGTAAAATTGATCAAAAAGTGATCCGCTCTTGTGGCTTTTTAAACAAAGACCACATGGAAAATCATTTGCGCGGCTGGGCCAATAAGGTCTGGAAAAACGACTTTATGGAGCAACGTGTACTGGTCTTAAGTTTTGATAAGGTCCGCCAGGATAGCTGGGCCTATTTTAATCCGCCTCGGGCGCCCGAAGCCGCCATGAGTGAAAAGAACAAACCCGTTCCCCCTTCGGCATATCAGAGATACTAGACGCCCATTTTTTCGACACATTAGCGATAAGAATGCAATTTCTTTCTTCGCAGTGAAAAAATATCTTAACTTTCGGTTAATTTTAGTGTATGGTTACGGTAAATAAGGAGAATTGCCATGACGAAGCCAACAGATGATAACGATCTGTTAAACGCCGCAGCAGCGCTTGACGATGCTCCTTCTCGCCATCCCGCAACCCAACCAGAGGATCAACCACCCATGACTGATGATGTTCAAGAGAACGTAGAAACCGCAGAAGCACCCAAAACTCTTGAAGAGCAGTTACGAGAATATGATGAAGAGATTGTTAGTCTCGAAAAATTTTTGGAAGAGCTAAAAAGCGATGATGTCGGCTCTCACGCCGTTCCCAGAGATCAACAGGCCAATGCTATTAGAAGATATCTAATTCGCCTTGGGGGACGTCACCCTCACTTATACACAAAAGAAGAAGCCATTGAAGCATCAGAGCCTGGTCGGAATATTATGATTGCATCAAGTATTGCCTCCCTTTCTTTGGGTGCATATTTTGGCGTAACTCAAACATTAGTAAATCAGCTAATAAGTGGACAACCTGAATTTTTTGCTGTTGCTCAAAGCATAACTGTTTTAGGTGGGCTTTACGGACTAATCTCTCTCATTGTCGATAAAGGCTTTTATAAACAAGGTAGAGAGCAATTTAAGAATGATACAAAACACTATTTCGAGCAATTGCGAGAAGCCAAGGGTGACTTTAATAGACAAGCAGAGATCAGAGCCAAAATTAACTCGATAAAAAATAATACTCAACTCATGAGCTACGAAACAGCTCGACTAGCTGCAGCCTATGTTGGAGCAATTAAAGCTGTAATGGGTGGACTGATGCTAGCCTATGGTTCTGACATGCAAGATTTGCATCAAGATAACTATAATAACGAACAAGTGCCTATAAATGATGCCGTTATTGCAGAAAAGAAAGCAGAGTTTGAAGCTTTAACACAAAAAAGGGTTGAAGCAGAGGAAACGGTTGCCAACATTACAGAAAAACTTGGTGGAGGTGGTGCGTTCCTAAATGTAGAGCAACAAACTGAAATTAACCGTATTCGAGCGGAAGAGATAGCTCCTCTTAAAGAACAACTTACTGTGCAAGAACAAAAACTTGATGAAGTGAAGGTTCAAATAACAAGAGAAGAAGGTGGAATCGGGGAAACAGGAAAAGCTGGACGTGGACCTGTCTATCGCTCTTTGATATCAGAAAGAGAGGCTATTGAAAGTAGAGTCGACCAGATTCGCTCTGATATTCAAAGTGCGGAGAAGAGTATTTCTGAAATCCAAGCAGATGCAAGACAATCTGCTAAAACAGCTTTAGCAAGTCAAAAGGATGGATTACAAGCACAATTAGAAGCTGCCCAGACAAGACTTAAGGAAGCACAAGATGCAGAAAACGCAGCAAGAGACTATAAGGCTGCTGCTCAAGCCGATACCCGTTACAAAGAATTCGATCCTAATATGGGCGTAGATGATAGATATCGGACAATGTTCCAAGCTGTTTTGAATTCCCACCCTGCAGCTCATGTTGGTACGTTATTGGGTGGTATTCTCCTTTGGAATGCAGAAACAACGTTTTTGAAAAACATTCGTGAAGACTTATCCGATTTTGACTTCAGAGAAATAGAATACCAAGAAGAACGCATTAAACGAGATGCCCTCATCAGCGATACAGCATTGCGGATTGAACAAGTCAAGGTAGAAAAGCAACTTATCTTGAATGAACAACAAAATGTGCGCGCACAAAAAATGAAAGGCTCTCTTGCGGCTGAACACGCTTCCCTTGTTGAACAGGAAAAAAATGATCTCCTTGCGGAACAACGTAAAATTTTTGAAAAGCGGATCGCCCTTATAACAGATGCTTTGGATAAAATTGGAAAGGCTGTGAATGCACCGTCAATCCAAAGTCTAGAACCTGATAAGAAAAAAGATTTTGAAGCTCAGATGAACGCTATGAGAGATGAAATTCTTAAGCTTCGGGATAACATCGAAAAACCCGCAAATCAGAATGAAGGGCCGAAGGCAGAAGACGCGCCTAAAAAGACAATGGCATAAAACTATACCTAAGCTTTTTTAGGGGTCGGGGTCGGCATATTGTCTTTTTCTTCTCGTAAGGTCGCGGCATGGCAACCGGTAAATTCGGGAAAACCAGGAGTTTTATGGGAGGGCAGGCACCCGATGGCACCAAGATCACTCAATGTAAAATTTTTGGGTCGTCCCGGATGCGTCATGGCCTGAAATTCGAGCGTAACGAGCTGAACCGGATCATCCACCCCGAAGAGCTGAAGCCCTTTGTGCCATTTATACTCCCGCACAAGGGTAGAAAAAGCGACATAGTCAGGGTGATAGGGATTATCCACTTCAATCTGTTTTTGGATATGCCAAACAGGCGCGGAAACAAGCTGCGCCGTGGCAAAAGCTCCCAAGACGCTTATCTTCGCCGCAAACATAAAGACTTTTTTCATTGATTATGATGGCGCAACAGGTTTTGATTTTGGCTTGTGCATGGAGTTGGTGCTCGGGCAGTGCGCATGATTATGCTCTTCACCACGTGTATGTTGAATACGGCTGAGCAGACGTCGATGCCCTGTATCATTGGCAATATTGTAGTTCAATTTATATTTGTTCTTTTCATATTCTGTCATAAAAACATCTGTTCCGTGCTTATTGATGGCACTTTGAGAGTTCTTAAGCGTTGCAACCACCTTGTTATCATCCGTGTGAAAAATAGTCAGAGCAGAAAGAGGAAGAGAAGCCTTATCCGCAGAACAACACTCATGATAAAACAAGACAATCACATTTGCGTTTTTGCCCAGCAAAGCATGTTTGAGTTCAATCGCTTTCGTTTTCTTTTGTCCGTCAATTTCTTCGGTCTCGACATGTGCTTCCAAACTTATACAATTTTGAACATCTTCGAGCGTTGTCTTTTCACCCACATTCCCAAAGCTATAAAATGCACTCAAACCGCCTTTGCCATCTTTCTCCCGATGTGGATACTTCTCACCTCTGATCTCCGGTAAAATCGCTTCACATTGCCCTCCGGGGCCAAACATCTCGTAAAGCTCTTTAACCGCTACGGGATCTATGAGCATGTTATTCACCTCTCCGGTATGCTTATCCCGGCGAAGCAAAGTAGCAATATGCGCGCCATATTTCTTGTGAAAGGGGGAGGGCTCCTTATTCGCTTTTGCCTCGGGGTTTTTCTCCCAATACTGTGCGTTCATCTGCCCAAAAATTTCATAAATTTTAGTGATATCCAATACGGCCGGTATTTGCGGATTTTTTGCACCCATGATCGTCTCCATCGCGTTTAACTTGAGTGAAGAATATGAAATATTTTAGAGATTTCATCAAGTTTTTTCTTTACATATGTGCCAAACAGTTTTAAATGAGGCTTATTCTCATAAAAATAGATAGTCATCTAAGGACAAAGCCATGAAAATTGAACTTATTGAAGAAAACCCGAACAAAAGCGCCCTGACATTCAAAGTCGAAAATATGCAGTTGCTAGGCGAATTCCAAACCGTTCTTTTATCGCGAAATACACAAAATCTGGATAATATCAGCCCGACCGCCGCGCGTCTGTTCAAACAACTGCGTGAGTTGAGCACTATACAAATTACCGAACAAGGACAAGACAGCCTTGTGACATTATCAGGTACCGAAAAGGGGTGGATTGACCCGGCCATGAGCGCTTTTGAAGCTCAGGATATCTTAGAACAAGAAATTAGCCTACGCGCCAAGTTCATGGATGAAGCAAATGTGACAAGCTCTTCCGGTTTTACCGTGATTGAGTCCTTTACCCCTGCCAAGCTGGCCAATCCCTTTGAACAAAATCCGGATAAGGGACAAGCCATTGTATTTAATAACCTCGCAAATGTTACAAACGGGATTTTTCAAAAATCAATCGCGCCGATTTTGGAGCGTGATGGCGGATCAATGGAGATATCAAGCTTTCATATTGATTTTAACAAAAAAGAAATTCTGGTCGATACAATTTCGATCGCATCATGTTACGGATGCGCCGCACAGGGCAATACTTCCACAGCGGCTGAAAAATCTCTCAATACCGCTCTTGCGACAATGCAAGCAAAATTTAAAGACGCGAAAGATTTGCAAGGACTGAAATATAAGGTTCGCTCAAGCGACGCGCCTTTTGGCTATGCTTTGAAAAAATAATAAACCCTAGGCCGTGAGAGAAGTCGGCTTATATTCGTCAAACGACATATCTTGCGTGAGTTCTTCTACCGCTTCTTGGGTGGCCTGTTCTATATTGGCCGCCATATTAAATAAAGGACATGTTGTAGGATCACATGTCTTGCACTTTCCACAACCTTCTGTCGTTTCAAATGATGTGTCTTCCTGCTCGTCCAAATAAGCGGAGGGGTCGGCTTCTTCATAACTTGTGTCATAGGCTGCTGATGGATCATCATTCACAGGTTTCGTGCCGCAACCACAGCCCTCTCCGTGCGCACAACCGTCAAAATTATCGCTTAGACTTTCATCCAGACTGGCAAAAACATCTTCTGCTTTATTGGGCTCAAAACCCGAATTGATAATAACCTGAGAAAGCTCACTTTCTCCTTCTATTTGCGTGTAATAAGCTTCCTTGCTCTCATAAATGATGGGCTGGTCCGTATGCGGCGGCGTCACCACGACCGGCCCGTCATCCTTAAATTCAACAATAGGCATATTGGGTTGATCGCCTGGAAGAGGCTTGCCACTACTTTCCTCGAAATTTTTCTTAATGGGACCGCATGGACAATCCGGACCACAAGTCCCCGGTCCCGGCGCTTTTTGCAATTCCGGGTCCACACCCGGTATATCTTTTGTTTTGTCGACAACTTTCTTGCGGATGGCTTCGATTTGAGATTTTTCCGGCCCGTCGGGAAGTTTTGAGCGCGCCGTATCGGACAGCTCCAATGCGGTGTTCACTTCCTGCGGCGTTAAAGGCTCCCCTTTTTCTATTTTGAGGAGGACTTGCTTAACAGCTTCCAAACTTTCGGCCACGACTTTACTTTCCGGTGAGGACTGGGACTGAGATGCTCCTGATCCTGCGCCACTCTGCCCTCCCGCAAGAACGGAATTTTGTAAGGCTTCAATTTGTTGCACGACCGGCAAAATGGAGGCTTCCTGTCCTGTAGAAATTACAGGAGAAGCGCCGTCACTCCCTGTATATTCCGGCCCTGATTCCGATCCTGATTTCGGCGTAGAAATTAAACCACTTGCCCCACTCCCTTCATTCACAAATCCTTTAACAGAAGAGCCTTGAACAATTTCGGCCATGGAAGGCATTTCGGCAGCAATAGAAGAAATTTCAGGAGAAGAAATATCCAGCGTACCTGCCTCTAACCCTTCTATTGCCTTTTGAATTTCTGACCCTTGCGGTGAACCAGCTTCCACCCCTTCCAAGGCAGATGATAATTCTTTGACAACAGCCCCCGTTTGAACAGCCGTCACAAAACTTTCTTGCGTTTGGACAAACTGCGCCACAGTTTCCGCCAAAGCAGGTGGCAGGGCCGCTTGCACCGCCGGGTCACCGATTTGAATCATGAGCTGTTCAATGACTTCAGCAATCGCCGGATCACCTGCGCCCGATAAAGCTTCCACAATATCTGCCACGCTTAAATTTTCGATATCAAGCTGATCAATAATCTCCTGCAATTCCGGCGGCAAGGCGTCGCTTTGCGTCAACTCCTCAATAAGCGCCATCAGATCTTCTGCGCCCATTTCGGCCAGCACCTGAATTTTTTCTGCTAGCAGAAGCGTTTCGATCACCGCAGAGCTCACCTCCGCCATATCCGCGCCCAGACTTTCCAAAAGCGCAGGCGGTAAATCTGTAGATTGTAAAAATTCCTGTATCTCCGCCAATTGGGAAACAATCTCCGCTCCTTGCGCATCTACAAGAGCTTCAACCATTTGTTCGAGTGTTTCTCTTTCCTCTGGCGACAAATCTTCCCCGATTTTTTCAAGCTTTTCGACGAGTTGCGCCACGCTAACTTCCCGAATAACCTCCGACAGGGCGCTGACATTTACAATGTCGCTCAAACCATACGCTTCCACAACCGAAGAGATAAAATCAGTCATACCTTTTAATAAAACAGGCGAAATAGTTCCCTGCTCTACCGCCTGATGAATGGAATCAATAATGTCGGCAGATAATTCAGCAATTTGCGCTTCTATCTCAGCTGTGAGCTCACCACCCGCCAAATTTTGCAGCGCAGCCAGCTTCTCGACCATTTCCTGCAATTCCGGTGTCAGCAACCCCAATTCCTCAAGCTGGTCAATAATGGCCGCCAAGCCCTCAATACCCGGCATACCGCCAAGCTCTGCCGCTATAGCCGCCATAGCGGCCTCTTGCGCAGCTTCTATCCCGTCCAGTTCCTGCTTGCCCGGTGCCTCATGCACAATATAGAGCGCCCATTTTTTCACACTGGCAAAAATCTGGTCTACATCTGCGCGGTTGGAAGTTGTTGCCGTTCCATTGGCTGTTAATCGAACTTCCTGCCCCGCACTTCCGGCAAGGTCAGCATGGTTCTTATCAATCACGATCACTTCGGTATGACCGGTCTCAAATTGATACATCTCAGGATTAAATTGCTCCGCGACGAGCGCCGACACGGCAATATATTTTTGATGAACCTTACTGCTAAAACCGTTCGCATGTGCAAGCGCTTCATCAACCAGAGCCTGAGCCAGCTTGTGCGCGATTACACGGCTGGTGCCAAAGGCCAAAAACTGCGTGCTCAGATCATCTAAAACATGATCGATCGTCCCACGGGACCTGATTTCAACCTTATGGCCTTTCCTGTGATGTTCCACCAATCCCCAAGCTGCCTGACGCACAACAGGAGACAAATCAAGATCTGTGAGAGAAGTCGGCGTCGCCTCCTCATGGTCATTATCGTTAAGAGAATTCGTCCTATAGGGTTTTATATCCAAATTACGAACAGGCGCCGCAGGTCGGTCAACCTTCTGCGGTAGAGTTGCAACATCTCTAAAAACAATGTCCTGCGCCATGGAAAAGCCTGAAAATCCAGATCAAATTTTAAAATTCACAAATGAGAATAATTCTCATCAAAGGATATAACGCTCTGCCAAAAAGGCAAGTTTTATTTGGCATTAAAAGCGCAAATATTAACCTTCTGGAAAGCAACGACCCTGTATAATAAGAGAGGGTAAGAATGCAAATAAATATATTAAAAAACGATTATTTACAATAGGTTAAGAGGGAAGCCTTAGAGTTATGCCAAATTATACACTTCAGATTGAAGCTTATGGCGTGTATTCAACCGATATTCCAACATTGGAAATTTGGGCCGATGGCGTGCTCGACTCCTCACACAGCATTACGGCTTCTGGCTCTTCAATCTCGGTAACCATTGCTTACGGTGGGTCACTACCCTCGTCTTTATCCTTCACGTTTAATGATGGTCTGAGCGAAGCAGGACGCACTATCGAGATCAGGAGCGTGACAATCAATGACCGCCATATCAATACCAGTAATTTCCTCTCGACAGACAGCCTCGTCAAATCCGCCAGCGCAACAGTTGATATCGTCAATAGCGATTTCATTTTTGATACGGCTGAACCTGATCCGTCCGAATTTACACCTGTTACAACAGCTCTAACCGCAGGAAGTGACACGTACAGAAATTATGATGGCAGTGATCACGTCTTAGACGGGCTTGGCGGAGGAGATAGAATTTATCTTGGTGCCGGAAATGATAAAGTAAATGGTAATGCCGGAAATGATATTTTACGCGGTGGTGCTGGCAATGATTTGCTTTATGGAGAGGCAGGTAATGACAAGCTCTTTGGTGAGGCTGGTGATGATACTCTCTACGGTGGAGATGACGCAGACCGTATTCACGGCGGAACGGGAGACGACGAAATCCACGGCGGTGCAGGTGATGACCGGCTGAATGGTCACGATGATGATGATATTATTACCGGTGGTGCCGGAGATGACATGATCCACGGTGGCAACGGAGTGGATTATCTTTATGGCGACGCCGGAGATGACATGATTAGTGCCGGTAGCGGAGATGATACCGTTGACGGCGGCGATGATAATGACATTCTTTACGGCGGTGCCGGAAACGATACCGTAGAGGGTGGGTCGGGTGATGATATTATTGTAGGCGATACAGGAAACGATATCTTACGCGGTGATGCCGGAGATGACACGATTTTTGGCGACAATAAAATGGTTGTCATCGGCCAAGCAGGCACAGTGACAACAAACCAAGCAAATAGCACCACATGGCATACAGTCACCTTTGATGCCACCATTACCAATCCGGCAGTTGCCCTGACCCTTAATACCGATAATGATACTGATCCGCTCACACTACGTGTGCGTAATGTCACCGATACAGGGTTTGAGTGGCAAATGGATGAATGGGATTATCTAGATGGCGCTCATGGATCAGAAACAATTTCATGGCTGGCCATCGCATCCGGTCGCCACACTATGGATGATGGGACGGTGATTGAAGCGGGAATCGATAGCGTGTCAGGCTTGACAGATACAACCGTTAACCTTAGCTCCGCCATGGGCTCTTCTCCAATGGTCATGGCGCAGGTCACCACAACAAACGAAGCCAGCGCCCTGACCACTCATATTGACAATAGAACAACAAGTTCCTTCACGGTCCATGTCGAAGAAGAAAAAGCCAATCAGGGGCCACAAGTGACCGCAACTGAAGATTTTGCATGGATTGCTATTGAAACAGGCGGAAGTGCCGCAGGTGGGTTCTTGGTAGGTAGCACAGGGGATATTAATAGCCATACCTATGACACGATCAGCTTTGGTGGAACATTCATGTCCTCCAGCCCCGTTGTCATCTCCAGCATCCAAAATGAAGATGGCGGCGACCCATCTACATCCCGTAACCGGAATATTTCTTCCACTCAATTCGATATTAAAGTGCATGAAGAAGGCTCAACCGATGGCTTTAATCATACCAATGAGGAGCAAGGATATTACGCACTGACCGAATCCATCCTTTACGGCAATACCATCGATGGTGATGACACGATTACGGGCGGTGACGGGCTCGATACGCTCTATGGCGGTGACGGCGCCGATACTTTCCTATTTGAAGGGCTTTTTGCCTATAATGATGTCGATGTCATTAAGGATTTCCGCTACGCCCAAGGCGATATTCTGGACATCAAAGACCTTATCACGGGCACTTTTAGCGGCACTATCACCGACTATGTTCAGTTCGTCGATAGTGGCTCTGACATGCTGGTACAGGTTGATGGAAACGGCCTCTCAGGCGGGTCCAGCTACACCACCATTGCCTCTCTTGAGGGGGTTAATAACCTTGATGAGGCCGCCCTTTACACCAACGGCAATATCGTGATTGCTTAAACGCCACACATCCCTAAATTATTCAATAAAATCAATAACTAACCATCATCATAAAAAACATTTAAAAATTTACGTAATTTCATGATTTGTTAAGAGTCCCAATGATAATATATAGTGTAAGGAAACCTGTAAGCAGCCAAGGAGCGCCATATTTAAAACATGGGTTCATTTTTTATAACATTAGATGCAACATCAGCCTACTCCGTAGATGCCCCTACGTTGGAGGTGCTGATAGACGGCGTGGTTGTCGACTATATTACAATAGATGCCGCCTATGGCTCTTCTTCATTTAGTTTCGATTACGCAGGAACCTACCCTTCCTCTTTCTCATTCCGCTTTCTTGATGGCTCCACGGAGGTCGGGCGCTCCGTTACAATCAACTCCGTTGCCGTAAACGGAACCAATGTTAATAGCTACATCAACCAAACATCTCTTAATCATGGAGACTCAAGTAGTTTAGATACGGTGTCTACAAGTCATCTACTCGGCGTCACATCAACAACATTTGCAGATTTCGATCCTGTAACTTTGCAAGGCGATGCCCTGAAGAACGCGTTAAAGGGAACAGCAAGTAACGATGTGATAGATGGCGCAGGCGACAATGACAATATCAAAGGATTTGATGGTGATGACCAACTGCACGGCGGTGCAGGCAATGACGTTATTCGTGGCGGTACAGGCAATGATGTCTTGCTAGGTGCCGACGGGATAGATGTTCTAAAAGGCGAAGATGGAAACGACACGATATTAGGAGGTAGTGGAACAGATCTTTTAGTAGGTGGATCTGGTAACGATGTACTAAGTGGTGGTGCTGATAACGACACACTTCGTGGAGGTCTGGGGTTAGATGCTTTGTTCGGAGATAGCGGCAATGACCGCCTGTTTGGTGATGATGGCGATGACCTTCTTGATGGTGGTGCAGGAAACGATCTTATTGAAGGCGGCACAGGTATAGATACGTTATATGGTGGCGCTGGTATGGATCTCTTGCGGGCCGGTGATGGTAATGACCAACTACATGGCGGTGATGATAATGATCAACTTTATGGTGGCCTAGGTGATGACATCGTTAATGGTGATGATGGATGGGATCGTGTCGAGGGAAATGACGGATCAGATATACTTCACGGTGGATTAGGAAATGATACGGTACTAGGCGGCACGGGCATTGACTATGTCTATGGTGATGATGGGAATGACCGGGTTCGTGGTGGCGATGATAATGACTTTGTTTATGGTGGCGAGGGCAATGATCAGGTCTTTGGTGATGCGGGAGACGATTTAGTCTATGGCGGGAACGGCAATGATCTCGTCAACGGAAATGAAGGCAACGATACGCTTTATGGTGAAGCCGGATTAGATAAAATCTTCGGTCATGAAGGAAATGATACGATTTACGGCGGTGCCGATAATGACCGCATCTATGGGAATGATGGAAGTGATATAATCAATGGTGACGATGGCGCAGATACACTTTACGCCGCCAGCATACATGAGACTGTTACAGAAACCATAACACAAAATGTGACCATCATTAATGAGAACTTTGACTCCGGTACTGGAGTATTCACCTATTCTGATGGTGGATTTGGTGGGACTGATCCTGGCGGAGATAATGCAGCAGGCATCCGGCACGGAAGTGATGGGAATACCGCACCTGGTTCCTTACAGGTCTTTTTGGACGGAAAAACCAACACACTCGAAACAAATATTTCCGGTTCTTGGGACTCCACCTTCACTCTGGCAGAAGATACAACAAATATAACACTAAATCTTTCTTATAAACTCTTTCACAAAGGTGCGAACGATACCAACGAGGACGTAACGGCATATGTTGAAATTGACGGTGTAAGATACGGTGTTGGTGGAAATGACTATATTGATGAAGCCTATGGAAGCGGTGGAAAAACCAATACAGGATGGGTTGATATTACACTCAATATTTCCGACCTTTCAGCAGGAAGCCACACCATCACAATGGGCGCTATTAAAAATAGCAAAAATCATCACAAAGAAGACTCCTATATCCGCTTTGATGATATCAATTTAACTGGGGATCAAACCATAACTTATAATGGCCTCAAAATCATGGATAACGGAGCAACAAACACCGTGAATGGCGGTGCTGGAGCTGATACACTCTATGGAAGCTCAGGCTATGACACATTGAATGGAGGAACAGGTAACGATGTTCTTCACTCCGGCACAACTGTTACAATTTCTTCAGCCATTACACAAATTCTGAACGACAATGCCAGCATTGTTTATAACGCTGAAACAAATAGCTTTTACAAATATGTAGATAGTGGTGTCAATTGGACAGCTGCGGACTCCGCAGCGTCGTCAGCGACCCTCATCGGATTAAATGGATCAGGATTCCTCGTGAATATCACTTCGCAAGCTGAAAATGATTATGTTCAAAACCTTATCTCAGGAAATAGCTGGATCGGCGCAGCTGATCTTACCTCAACAGACAATTACGAATGGTCTGGCGGACCAGAAACAGGAACCATTATCACATCTGCCGGCACACCTATTGCAGGTGAATATACAAACTGGGACGTTGGTGAACCAAACGATCCAACACGTGATTATGCGTTCATTCGATCTGCCGATGGCTTATGGCGTGACCAAACAGATAGTGTAAACCGTGATTATGTTATCGAATGGGACGCGGACGAACTTTTTGCATCTGTCGGCTTGAATGTTCTCAATGGAGGCGAAGGCGCGGACGACCTTTATGGTGGTGCGGGAACAGATATTTTTGTCTTTGATAACACCAATGATGTCGATGACATTTTCAACTTTGATACCTCCACAGGCGATCAAATTGATTTGAGCAATATTTTATCATTCAACCCCGGAACAGATAACATTAATGACTTTGTTCAGTTTACTGAAGCCGGAGGAAATACCACAATTTCCGTCGATATAGACGGCACCGCAAATGGCGTGAATTTTGTTGATGTTGCCTTAGTTGACGGTGTAACGGGCTTAAACGTCGCCACGATGCTAGCCGATGGCACCTTAATCGCCAGTTAGATTCACCCCCTCTCCTTATTTATTGAAATCTGTGCCCAAAATCGCTATAAATGCGCGCATGGAACAAGAAAACACATGGAAAGTCGCGGCACTTTACCGCTTTGTGAGCTTGGATGGTCTGCCCACATTACAGGCCCGGGTCAAGTCGTGCTGCCTTGAGAACCATATTTGCGGTACGCTTTTACTGGCACCTGAAGGCATTAACGGCACGATCGCCGGACCTGAAAAAGGCATTGAAAATATCATGAGCTTACTGGATAAGCTTACAGGCGTAACACAAGGCGAAGTCAAATATTCTGCCGCCAATGAAAAACCTTTCCGCAAAATGCGGGTACGTTTGAAAAAAGAAATTGTCACTCTCAAGGCACCGGAGGCCGACCCTACCAAACAGGTCGGCACCTATATTGAGCCAAAAGACTGGAACAATCTCATTAATGATCCGGAAGTCACTCTCATTGATACACGTAACACGTATGAAACCGTTGTTGGTATGTTTGAAGGTGCAATTGATCCGGAAATTGAAACTTTCACGGAGTTTAAAGATTTCGTTTCTGACAAAATGGACCCCGCAAAACAAAAAAAGGTCGCCATGTTTTGTACCGGTGGAATTAGATGCGAAAAAGCCTCCAGCTATATGCTGGCACATGGATTTGAAGAGGTCTATCACCTCAAAGGCGGAATTTTGAAATACCTAGAAGAAGTGCCGGCTCAAGAAAGCAAATGGAACGGAGATTGCTTCGTCTTTGATAAGCGCGTTGCTGTAGGGCAAGATTTAGAGGAAAGCCCCTATCAGCTTTGCTATGGTTGCCGCTTTCCTCTAAGCCCTGAAGATTTGCAATCGCCATCTTACGAGAAAGGCGTTTCCTGTCCGCATTGTATTGATACGCTCAGTGAAGAAAAGGCCCACGCTTTTCGCATGCGCCACCAGCAAATGCAACAAATGGGCGAAGAGATTCCTGGCGAGAAGGTCGCAACCAGCTAGAATTGCGTCCGGCCCGAGCTACCCTTTCCTTTTTTACCGCTACTGTTCAAACGACCACTACCTGAGAAATCCTTAAAGCCATTTCCAGAGCCGCCGGAGCCGTGATATTTCTCAGGTGATTGATCACAATAATAACGTTTGAAAGTGCTATTGCGTCTGGCACCACTTCCGCCGCCATAGCGGTCTTCGGTTTTTTCCTCGACAATAAAACTATAATCTTCCTTACGTTTTACTTTAGAAAGCTGCTTCATATCCAGATCAATCGCACATGGCTTCCGGTGTGTTCCTTTTTCCTGAACAATCAGACGCTTACACCCTTTTTCAGGGGAGGCCTTAATGTCGCGAACCGTCGCATTGATTGTCTCGGCCTTGGCGTTACCTTCCAGCTCATTGCCTCTGCCTGCTAATCTGCCAAATCCACTCATACTTATCCCGCCTTCTTAAAAAAGATTTTTGCCATCTTTTCATTTTACGGGTATTTTAGGTGTTAATACAAAATTAACCATTTTTCTCTTTTTACATCAGATACTTACAATAACAAAAACAGGCAGATATAAAATGACCCACTTTACCCCAAAAACAGATAAAGCGCTTTGGATTAAAATTTTACTTGGTATGGCGCTTGGGGTTGGTTTGGGGCTGGTTTTATCCCCGTCCGCCGGAGCTTTTGTAAATGAAGATACCGCCCTTATATTGGGAGAATGGATTGCTCTACCGGGAATCATTTTTCTGGGCCTTTTAAAAATGGTAGTCATCCCGCTTGTGATTTGTTCGATCATTATCGGTGTTACCGATAGCGGCAGCATGGAGTTCCTCAAATCCATGGGCGTAAAACTGATCCCTTATTTTGTGATTACCAGCTTCATTGCCATCACAATAGGCGTCACGCTAGCCCAGAGTATCAACCCCGCCCAGTACATTGATAATAGCTTTATCGAAGAGGTGACAACCGCCACCGATGCACCTTATGAAATTTTTGACCAGCTCACCATTCCACAGCGCATTGAAAACATGCTCCCCACCAACTTTACCGAAGCCAGCTTAGAAAAAAACATGCTCCAAATTGTCATCTTCGCGTTTTTTGTTGGTATCATCATGTTGAACTTACCGAAAAAAACGACCAAGCCCTTTGCCGATTTATGTGAGTTTGGACAATCCGCGACGATGAAAGTCATTGAATGGGCGATGATTTTGGCCCCTTACGCTGTTTTTGGCCTCATCTGTAATATCACCATTCAGATAGGGATAGATACGCTCACAGGTGTCGGCGCCTATATGGGCAGCGTGATTTTAGGACTTCTATCGATGATGGTTGTTTATTTGCTGATTGTTTCCATCATTTCAAAGCGCAATATTTTTGAATTTTTACGCGGGATCCGCAATGCACAAATTCTGGCCTTTTCCACTTCCAGTTCTGCGGCCACCATGCCCTTCACCCTCAAGGCCGCAGAAGAGAATTTAAAAATTGATGAAAAAATCTCGCGCTTTACGATACCTTTGGGGGCCACTATTAACATGGACGGCACCGCGCTCTACCAAGCTGCCGCCGCACTGTTTTTGTGCTCCCTATTTGGTGTTGATTTAAACGGGGTAGAAACATTCTTGCTGATGATTACCATCGTCGGGGCCTCTATCGGTACACCGGCTACACCGGGCGTAGGCATTATTGTTCTGGCCACTATTTTGGCCGGTATTGGCGTTCCACCGGAAGGCATTGGTATCATCTTAGGGGTCGACCGTATTTTGGATATGTGCCGTACAACGTTAAATGTTACAGGAGACTTAGTAGCTACAACCGTGATGGAACGCTTTCATAAATAAAGCACCTTTTCATCAAGCGTGCTTCAGACGGTAAGCCGTATAGCCAAGCCATAGGGCACTCCAGCTATAGAGCAAAATATAATCCGGCACCCCCATTTGGGAAGCAAGATATCCTATCCCGCCTGTTACCACCGCAATCCCCCAAATAATCGGCGTTGCCCAATGTGCGGGAATACCGGAATCGAGAATTTTATGATGTAAGTGCAGGCGGTCTGCTTCAAACGGGCTGCGGCCCTGTTTCATCCGTACAAAAAAGATCGCGAATGTATCAATGATTGGCACACTCATAATCCAGATAATCACAACGGGAGACAAAATTTGTACTTCAACATTTGAAGTTTCAGGAATTTGCGCACAACTAATTGCCAGCCACCCCAACAGCAACGCAAGCGCGAGCGAACCACCATCGCCTAAAAAAACAGAGGCGCGCTCATGAAAAGGATAGCGCGCATTAAAAACGAGAAATGCCAAAAGGGGAGCTATCAAACATATCATGAGTGAAAACTGGATAAGTGATCCGGCATTATAAGCCGCCAAAGCCAACCAGCCGATGGCAATAGTGACAAAACCTGCTGCCAGCCCGTCCAGCCCGTCCATCATATTGATCGCATTCATGAGAAGAACAAGACACACCACGGCGAAGGGCTTGCCCGCAGGCCCCATATCAACCTCACCAAAGCCGAATAAATTACCGAGATTGTAAAGCGCCGCGTCACAAAATACGACCACATAACATGCCACCCAAATTTGGATGACAAACCGGACCCAGGCATGGATATGAAACTTATCATCCAAAAATCCGATAGAAAGAAGAAATAAAACACCACCAATCAAATAGGATATGGGAGATATGGCATACAGCCCCGAAATCAATGTCAAAAGCGCAAAAACAGGCAAGATGACCAATCCACCCATAAGGGGAACGGCGCCCTCATGCTGCTTGCGCCCTCCGGGACGATCGACCAGCCCGAAGTGAAGCGCGATATTCCGGCCTGCATATAAAAGCACAAGGGCTGCAATAAATCCAACTATTGCAAGAAAAGGAAGAGAAAATTCGGGCATAAGACCTATCCGTCTAACACCCCTTCAAGGTCTTCATAAAGGGCGGCCAAATCTTCACCAAAGGCATAAACAACCGCCATAATCGCAAGAGAAATACCTGCGGCAATAAGTACATATTCAATAGCCGTTGCGCCCCTTGTGTCGTTCAGATAAGCCGTTAAGAAAAATTTGATCATGAAAACCTCTTTAATTTTGTTGCCCCAAACTCTATCGATGAGCTTATATGAATTTGCCCCTATTGACCAGAAGTCAAAATGCACTCAAGACTTCTCCCTTTTTGGCTGCACGGCCTATAAAGCGCTGCGCCTCCAAAGCATTTACCGTCTTTTCCGGCAAGCAAACAGGCCCGGCGCGCAAATAATCCGCTATGAGATAGGCCACCATAATGCTTCCCACCAAACCATGTGACCCAAAAGCCAAAGAGGCATAAACATGCTCAAAGCCGGGTAACTCTCCAACAATTGGGAAGTGATCCGGTGTTGTTGTCCGTAAAGAAGCACGGGCATTTTTTACCGCAAAATTTTCGTCTTTGAACACTCCTATATTTTCCTTGAGTTTCGTTATGTTCTGGGCATCATCTTCCGCCTGAATCTCCTCATGCGTGAGCCATTTTTGAAAAGTGGAACCCACAACATGCCGTCCCTTCACGGACGGGCTCATGTACCCTCCATATTGAATATTGCTCTTGATATTTGAAGACAAAGAAGTCTCTTCCACTTCCGTTATCTGCCCACGCACCGTATGAATGGGCAACCACTCGAACCCTTGCATATTTTTCGTTTGATAGGCACCCGTCAAAATAACCGCGTCCTCTTCCAAAGTTGAAATGTCCTCAATTCGGGAATTATATTTCACCTCAATATCGCGAGCATAAAATTCACAAAGTTTTTTTGGTGAAACATATCCGGCATCAGGTAGATACAAAGCAGGTTTATCCAATTTAATTCCCGCTATGTCACTCGCCTCTTCTATATCCAGTAATTGAATATGATCGGAATGCCAGCGCCAATTTCGGATTAGAGCCTCAAAGCGTTTTTGTTTTTGCTCAGAATTAATGAGATGCAATGCACCGCAAGGGTTAAAGCCAACCTCTTCCCGAATTGATTTAAAAGTTGCATGAGCCAGCACAAAAGCGGGTGCAAAAAAATTTGAAACGCTGCCGCGTTGTGCCGTAAAACGCGGGTTATATAATCCAGTTGAATTGCCCGAAGCCCCGCTAGCCAAGCGGCTTGAAGCCTCATAAATAACCGGTTTAAAACCGTAGGCGTTGAGCGCATAAGCCATCGACGTTCCGGCCAGCCCGCCGCCAATAATGGCAATTTTCGTGTCCCGTTTTACCTTGGACAGGAGAGGCTTGTTCCGACCCTTCACAAAACGCCCCGAAATCATGTCACGTTTTTTGCCAAAGCCTTTTTTCTTTTCTACACTAAAGCCTGCGGCCTCTAACCCACGCCGAACATCTCCGGCGGCGGTAAAAGTGGCATAGCTCGTCTCACGATGTGAAAGCCGTGCCATTTGCGTAAATAACGTTTCGCTCCACATATCCGGGTTTTTTGCCGGTGTGAACCCATCCAAAAACCAGCAATCCACACTTGCCTGAAGCTCTGGCAGCGCATCATTCACATCATCAAAAATCAGCGTGAGCGTGATTTGATCGTTTATCTTCACACGATGAAAGCCTGCAACCCGTAAAGGGTAGAGATCCAACAAGCGCTCTATTTTTGATCTAAACTCTGACTTCCAAGGTTCCAATGCTTCCCGAATTTCATCCGGCGCAAGCGGGTATTTCTCAAAAGAAATAAAATCAAGTTGTTGATCGGCATCCGCCGTCTTTTCAAACAAATCCCATACGGCCAAAAAATTTAGCCCTGTACCAAAACCGGTTTCGGCAATCACGAATTGATCTTGCCCTGCCCAGCCTCGCAGTAAATCATTGCCTTGTAAGAAAACATGGTTCGTTTCCGCCAAGCCGTCTTCGGCGGAAAAATAAATATCATCAAATTGACTTGAATAGGGCGGCCTTTTCATGCAAAACTTCTATCTTATTTAAGATATATAGCCAAATAAATTTATTTTTGCACAAGGAGAAAGCGACGACGAATAGTGGACCTATTTTAGGAGCGCCGTGACGATGTGCAAAAATAAATTTAAAAGGCTATTAATAACAAATGAAACAGGAGTTCCCATATAATGAGTAATAACCCTCTTCTTGAAAAATCATCCCACCCGTTCGAAGCGCCAGCTTTTGATAAAATCAAGGAAGAGCATTATTTGCCCGCCGTCAAAGAAGCCATTGAAGAAGCTAAGGCAAATATTCAAGCTATTAAAGATAACCCTGATGCACCGGATTTTGACAATACGATTGTTGCGCTGGAACTATCTTCTGAAAAACTGGACACCGCCGCAGGTATCTTTCATAACCAATTCACCGCCGCCGGAACAGACGGCCTAATGGAGCTTATGAAAAAAATTCCACCATTGGTTTCTGCCTTTAAAAATGAGATGTCTCAAGACGAAGAGCTTTTCGTCCGTATCAGGTCCGTTTATGATCAAAAAGACACACTTAATCTCACACCTGAGCAGCAAACAGTGTTGGAAGATACCTACAAGGGTTTTGTTCGCGGCGGTACTTTACTGGATGACAAAGCCAAAGCGAGATTTAAAGAAATTTCAGAAGAGCTTTCAAAGCTTTACCCGACTTTTGCCAATAACGTAACAAAATCAGCTGAAAGTTTTGAGCTCATTATCGAGGATGAAAAAGATTTATCCGGCCTACCTAAAACGGCCATTACGGGTGCCAAAGATATGGCCGAAGCAAAAGGTTATAGCGGAAAATGGCTCTTTACGCTCGATTACCCGAGCTATATCCCCTTCATGACCTATGCCGATAATCGGATTTTACGTGAAAAAATGTGGCGGGCCTTTGGCAACCGTGCCTATGAAGCACCTGCTAAAAACTGGCTCACACAAATTTGGAGAGCGATAGCAAATGCAACATTCCGAACCAGCTATGATAATTCAAAAAATATTTTAAAAATTGTAGCGCTGCGCGATGAAAAGGCCAAACTACTGGGCTTTAAAAATCATGCGGAATTTGTCTTATCTGAACGCATGGCAAAAACGCCTGAAGGGGTTTGGGACTTTCTTGAAAAATTAAGATCGAATTATAAACCTGCGGCGGAACAAGAACTGGAAGCACTAAAAAAATTCGCATACGAAAATGGTGGACCGGAAGAGCTCATGCCCTGGGATACTGCCTATTACGGCGAAAAACAAAAAGAGGCACTCTTTGGTTTTTCCAGTGAGGAACTGCGCCCTTACTTTCCGCTAGAGCAAACTTTAGACGGCGTTTTTACCCATTTCACCAAACTTTTCGGACTTGAATTTAAGGAAGTGGAAAACGTGCCAGCATGGCATAAAGACGTCAAAACATTTGAAGTGATTGAGCAAAAATCCGGCGATTCCATCGGCCTGCTTTATGGTGATTTTTTCCCGCGCACAGGTAAAAAACAGGGCGCATGGAAAACTAGCTACCGTGATCAGGGCTTCACATCTGATGGCATGAAAAAACCGATTATTTCCATTGTCTGCAATTTCACAAAACCAGCGGGAGACAAACCCGCCCTCTTAAGCTTTGATGAAGTCACAACGCTTCTTCATGAAATGGGACATGCCGTACATGCGCTTTGCTCTGATGTCACTTATTCTTCTCATTCTGGAACAAGTGTGAAGTGGGACTTTGTAGAGCTTCCTTCACAGCTTCAGGAAAACTGGGCCTATAAAAAAGAAACACTGGATAGTTTTGCCGCCCATTATGAAACAGGTGAGAAAATTCCAGCAGAACTTATTGAGAAACTGAACAAAGCCAAAAATTTTGGCATTGGTATGTTTGGCCTACGTCAGGTCGGGCTTGGTACGATTGATATGAGCTGGCACACCGTAGATCCCGCAAAGATCACTGATGTAGCCGGTTTCGAAGAAGAAATCACTCGTAATACACGGCTCTTTGAGCCGATGGGCGGTCCAACCTCCAGCGCCTTTAGTCATATTTTCGCCGGAGGATATTCTGCGGGTTATTACAGCTATAAATGGGCCGAAGTATTAGAGGCGGACGCATTTGAAGCTTTCGAAGAAATGGGCTTGTATGATCCACAAACGGCTCAAAGTTACAAAGACAATGTCTTGTCCAAGGGTGGCAGCGAGGACCCCAGCGTTTTATACCGGAACTTTCGTGGCCGTGATGCAGATCCAAACTCACTATTACGTCGCGAAGGATTATCCGCTGATAACAACCAGAATTCTTTAGCTAACAATACAAGTGAATTAAAATGTCAAATGAACTAGACGGAATATATCAGGTCTCCAGTACAACCAGTTACAAAGGACCTTTGGAAAAGAAAAGCGATGGCATCACCGAGATCAGGAACGGCCAGACGGAGCGCTTTGACAAGGCCAATTGCAAATGGACCAGCACTTTTACGGTCTTGAATGACAGTGAAGTCGAGATGGTCTCCGTAGCCGACCCGTCGGGGGCCGATAGTGATTTCTCGCTTACCAATCCGGATGGCTCCCCCACACGCCAACCTGTGACCTATAAGGCCATCCTCAAACTGGCCCGCAAAGGCGACAAAATCCAAATGAGCGGTCAGATTGACTATGATAATGATATCACGCTGCTAACCATGCGCAAAAAATCCGATTTACCGGATTAGGCTATATTATCAAGATACCATTGATAGGTTTTTTCAATTCCCTCTCTTAAGAAGGTCTTTGGCAGCCAGCCCAGATTTTCAATTTTTGTGCAATCCAAAAATTTACGCACACTATGCGCTTTGCCCGCTGCCAGCACATAATCATCCGATTTATCCGCCTGTAAAATTTTCCATGCCCCTTCCATGTAATCTTTGGCATGGCCCCAATCACGTTTAGCCTCCAGATTACCGAGAATAAGTTTATCGCGTTTCCCATGTTCGATTTCACAAACGGTGCGCACAATTTTTTGCGTGACAAACTCTTCTCCTCTAAGCGGGCTTTCGTGATTAAAAAGAATGCCATTGGCGGCAAATAAGTCATAAGAATCGCGGTAAGTTTTCACCATCCAATAAGCATAAAGCTTGGCCACACCATAAGGGCTGCAAGGGTGCATCGGTGTTTCCTCATTTTGCGGCGCAGGGCTTGAGCCAAACATTTCTGAACTTGAGGCCTGATAGAGACGAATATTCTTTTTTGCGTCCAAAATCCGTAGCGCCTCAAGCAAGCGAAGCGAACCCAGCGCATTGATATTGGCTGTGGCCTCGGGCACCTCAAAGCTCACATGCACATGGCTCTGTGCTGCCAGATTATAAATTTCATCCGGTTTAATTTTTTCGATAAGGCGCATGAGGCTTCCGCCATCCGTCATATCCCCGTAATGGAGCGCGACATCATCCAGCCCTTCAATACGCTCCAAATCCGGTGTAGCGCTGTAAAGGCGCAGACCATGAACATTATATCCTTTTTCGAGCAAAAGCTGCGCCAATACCGCACCATCCTGCCCTGTTATTCCCGTAATAAGCGCCGTTTTTTGCGTCATAATGTTATTTCCCTCACCTCTTCCTTATAAACCAGCATTGGAATTATGGTCAATTTTCTTTTCTTGAATTTCACAAAACAACAGGTTAGGCTTATTTTCAAGTCTAGTATTTCATAAAGCGTTGAACGGCAAAGGATCGCCAATCACACGTTGAGTAAGGTTTACACAAAACTGATTGTGCAAACGTACTTGGGTGTTTTTGGTGTGTTTACTGATTGATTTTATCAATAAATAATAAACAAACTTTGTCATGGATAACCGCTTAACGTCTGCCTTATTTGGACATTATCATTTTTCTCAGGCTCAAGTTAGAACCGAGCAGAATGCTGCGCGAAATGCCGCTTCTGATCAAAAACTAAAATCTCCTGTAAAATCTCCGCCTCAAGACATTGTCAGCCTGTCTCCCGCCCATATTTCTGAAAATAACGCCCCGCTTCAAAATCAAACACGCCTCCTCCACGAAGTGAGAGAACAAACTGAAAATGGGTTTCGCCGGACACAGGAATTTCAAAATGCTAAGGGGCAAAATCTCACCCGCATTGAAGAAGTCATTTCTTCCACCAACCGGACGCGGCGCACTATTATTCAACAAAACCCTTCGGGCAGCACCACAAGGTTAGAAAATATATTCGATCGTCAGGAAAATGGAAATTTCCGTCTCACAAAACGCCTCACCAATGAGGCCGGTGAGGTTCAAACAAACATTGAGTTTGATCTCCCACCGCCTAGTCTGGATATCGCCTTGGGTCGCGTCAATCAGGTAGATACGGCACTATCAGACCAACCAAGCCCCGATCGCGGGCAAGCGTTGAATATTGTTGTTTGAGCCAGTCTACATTTCAAGCCATTTGGGCATGATGCGCTGCCCCAGCGCCGACATGATGATTTTAGTAGCTACATTTATCGTAATATCAGCTCCCGGCATTTCCGGATTAACCTCAACCAAATCTACGGATTTCAAACATCCTGTCTCCGCCAAATGTTCTGCAATCAAATGTCCTTCGCGATATGTCAGCCCGCCATGCACACGGGTTCCTGTCGCCGGTGCCACAGCCGGGTCGAGCGCATCAATATCATAAGAAAGGTGAATAGGAAGATTTCCACCCGGATTAACCGCCTCAATCGCATGATCAATAATTGGTCCAATGCCATATTGATCAATCTCCGCCATTGTATAAATTTTGGCTTTGCTCTCATGAATTTTATTATGAACACCACCATCAATATCACGAGTACCAATTAATGCCAGATTTTCGGATTTAAGTGGTGGAAATTCAGGAAAATTTTCAAAACCCTTACACTTACGAATATCAAACGCATGTGTTAAAGCAGCCAGAGGCATACCATGACATTTTCCACTGCTAGAGGTTTCAGGGGTATTGAAATCTTCATGTGCGTCTACCCAAATAACACAAAGCTCTCCTTTTGTTGCAATAAGGGCCGCTGCAATTGTCGCAAGAGCAATAGAATGATCGCCGCCCAATGTTAAAAGAAAATTATCATGCGCGTTTAATTCTCCCGCACTCGCACATATTGTAGATAACGCCTGCCCTACCTCTTTACTATCGTTGATAGTCCCCTTTACCGGACTTGGTTTGTCGGCGGCCTGACGTTCAAATTGATGACGTTCGACTTGTGCAATATTCCATCCTAAATTCGTAACCTTTCTTTCCAGCTCTCCTTGTTCCCAAACAGCTTCGGGACCTTTTTCAACACCTGAGAAATTCTGTCCCCATGCAGATCCGGCCAGTAAAACATTCAGTTCTTTTTGCATCAAGTTTAATCCTGTTTTGTTTGTTTTTATTGAATGCCCTAATGCCCGCGCTCGCGGGTGGCGGAGAATTTTAAATCCGGCCAGTCTTCTTGAATGCGGCCCAAATCCCAGTCATTACGCGCCAGATAAACGGGGGTTTCATCACGGTCCTGCCCCAATGAGGCCCGGTTCCCATCACTAAATTTCTTGACCTCGTCATTGGCCCCTGTAACCCATCTGGCTGTTACATATTGCGTCGGCTCAAAAATCACTTCCAGATCATATTCGCTTTCCAGACGGTTAGCCAGCACGTCAAGTTGAAGCGTACCGCCAACACCTATAATCCATTCCGATCCCAAAACGGGACGAAAAACTTGTGTCACTCCTTCTTCGGCCAAGCTCTCAAGCGCACGTTGCAAATGTTTAGCCTTCATGGGGTCACCCAGCCGCACCCGGCGTAAAATTTCCGGCGCAAAATCAGGGATACCGGTGAAGGTCATTTTTTCATTTTCGCTTAGCGTATCACCGACGCGCAGCGTCCCGTGATTGGGTATACCGATGATATCTCCGGCCACCGCTTCTTCGGCCAGCTCACGCCCTTGCGAGAAAAAGAAAATCGGATTGCTCACCCCGATTGTTTTGTTAGACACAGTATTGAGGAGCTTCATCCCGCGTTTAAACTTGCCACTACACAGCCTGACAAAGGCAATCCGGTCACGGTGTTTCGGGTCCATATTGGCCTGTACCTTAAAGACAAAGCCGGAAACTTTTGGCTCTTCCGGTTTTACTTCGCGTGTTTCGGTTGCTTGCACTCTGGGCGGCGGGGCAAGGTCTTTGATCCCGTCCAGCAAATCTTTAACACCGAAATTTTTAAGCGCGCTACCAAAGTAAACCGGACTTAAGTGACCTTGACGGTAACTTTCCAAATCAAATGCAGGGCAAAGCCCGCGTACCATCTCCACATCTTCTTGGAGCTTTGCGTGTTGCTCATCACTCAATAGATTTTTGAGCTTTTCATCATCTGTACCTTTACAAGCCATAATTTCCGGCAGCTCGCCTTTCTTTTCATTTTCAAAGACAATCATTTCATCCTTGATGAGGTCGTAGCACCCTTTAAACTGTTTTCCCTGATCTACCGGCCAAGTCATGGGCGTTGTATCGAGCGCTAATGTCTCGGTAATTTCATCCAAAAGATCAAACGGGTCACGTGTCTCCCGGTCCATTTTATTGACAAAAGTAATAATTGGTACATCGCGCAAACGGCATACTTCAAATAATTTTCTGGTTTGCGCCTCAATCCCCTTGGCCGCATCTATAACCATCACCGCACTGTCAACGGCGGTTAAAGTGCGATATGTGTCATCGGAAAAATCCTCATGTCCCGGCGTATCAAGGAGGTTAAAAGTCATCCCGCCATATTCAAATGTCATGACGGATGTTGTGACCGAGATCCCCCGCGCTTGCTCGATTTTCATCCAATCACTATGCGCCCGCCTGCGCTCCCCCTTGGCCTTTACATCTCCGGCCAAATGAATGGCGCCACCAAAGAGCAACAGCTTTTCGGTCAAAGTCGTCTTCCCCGCATCAGGGTGCGAAATGATCGCGAAGGTTCGGCGTTTTTGATATTCGTCTTGTGCACTCATGATGAATTAAACTCTTACAAAAATCTGGAATAAACATCCATTGTTTTTTGAACAACAACATCCGTATTAAAATCTTTTTCTACACGGGCACGGCCTTCCTTGCCGAATTCCTGACATTTGGCAGTATCTTGTACCAAACCCTCAATGGTATCAGCCAATATTTCTGGGTCTTGCGGCGGCACCAGATAGCCATTCACACCATGTTCTACCGTTTCACGACATCCCGGCGCATCACAAGTAATAATAGGACGACCAATAGCCGCCGCTTCAAGTAAGACCTTGGGAACCCCTTCACCGTAATAGGACGGCAAAACCATCATTTTAGAGCGCGCCATTAATTCCGGCATATTATCATGCTGCCCGACCCATTCAATCGCACCACTTGCGTGCGCAGCATCCATCTCTTCCTGCGTCAAAGATCTGGGGTTATCCGGATAAATATTACCCGCGACAATCATGCGTACCTTGACCCCGCGCTTTTTTAAAATCTCTCCGGCCTCAATAAAATCCGTGATCCCTTTTTCACGGAGCAAACGGGAAGCAAAAAGAACGATAGGGAGCTCCCCCGATTTATCTATATAAGGTTGAAACGCAAATTTTTTGATATCTACGCCTGAGCCACGAATGATCACCGAGTTATCTTGTGTCACAATATGTGTCTCCAACATTTTTGCTTGATCGTCCGGATTTTGGAAGATAATAAATTTATCTTTTCCGCCAAAGGCAAAACGCAGCAAGGGAATAACAATCCCGCGCAATAATTTCATCTTGAGCCCCGGCGCGGTGTAAAGGCTCCCCAGTCCCGCCACCGTAAAAATAACCGGCTTGTATCCCATGAAGCGCGTCACAAGACCTGTATAAAACGCATAGCGTATAGTGATCACATGGATCATATCCGGTTTGACCTCCCGAATAAGTTTGGCCAAATGCCACAACAGCAAAAAATGTGATAACAAATGAAGCGCGCCGCCTAACACCGGCAACTCATGTGGGTTCAGCCCGATATCTTTGACTTTTTGGTCTTGCGTTGAATGTGTAGCCGCCAAATGCAAATCCCACCCTTTATCCATGATGGCTTGTGCCAACGGCAAACGGTGCGACCAGAACCAATCCATATGGTTGAGGATCATGAGCATTTTAACCTTGTTCGAATGCTTTGCCATTACGCGGCGTTTTCCCGAGAGTTGGATTCTTGAGAATTGGATAGGCAAATCAAATGAGGAAAATCATGGGCGATCATCGCTTCCACCCCATCTTTTAAACTATAAGCCGGTTTAAATCCGCTGACGCGCGCCTTATCTGCCGCACATGTTGTATCGGCGCAAAATTTCTTCACCCGGATGGAGCTAATGGGTAATTGTTTCCCCGTAATACGCGCCAACACGTCAAAAGCGTAGCCTGCGCTCACGCCAACACTATAAGGCAATGATATTTTGGGAGTTGGTCGTCCCAAAAAAGAGGTAATCACCTCCATCAGCTCTGCCATATTAAAATCCGGCTTATCGGCGTAGTTGAAAATCTCCAAAGACCCTTCAGGGCGATCCAAACAAAATTTGAGAAAATCAACCACATTGCCTACATAAGCCATTGATTTTTTATTCTGCCCATTGCCGATCATAATAAAACGACCGCCCGCCACTTGATTAATGAGCGTATATACATTCCCGCGATTTCCTTCCCCAAACACCACGACAGGCCGCACAATCGTTACGGTTTTATCAAAATTGTCTTCATGCCATTGCTCAATAACTTTTTCAGCCTCCAGCTTACTCTTACCATAATCATTAAACGGCTCAGGCTTTGTGTCTTCGGATGGTGTTCCGCTATCCAGACCATATACGGCAAAACTGCTGGTAAAAATCACGCGGGAAATATTATTCACCGCTGCCGCTTTCAACACATTACGGGTGCCTTCTACATTCACATCATAATAAATAGAGCGCGGAAAAATATCATCCCGGTGCGCAGCGGCCAAATGATAAATGGCATCACATCCCGCGCAAGCGGCACTGAGCGCCTCCACATCCATAATATCTATGGGCGTGTTCCCTTCCACATCAATCCCGACAACCTCATGACCATTCGCCTTCAAGTCATTTCCAAGACGTGTCCCGATAAACCCTTTCGCACCTGTAATAGCTATTTTCATCTCTCTGTCACCCTTTCACCCAGCGCCCATACCACGCCTGAAACATCAAAATTGACCATAAATGCTTCGGCACCAATTGGGAAGTTTCATTTGCCTGAAATTTGCACCACAGCTTTGTAACCTCCGGCGCGTCCAACAATCCTTGCCGTTTGATCTGCTCTTCACTCAATAAATCCTGCGCCCAGTGCTGGAGCGGCCCACGAAGCCATGTCCCAATGGGAACGGAAAATCCCATCTTAGGGCGTTCATATAGCTTCTCAGGAATATGGCGCTTCAACACCTGCCGAAGCAGCCATTTCCCCTGACCATCCCGCACTTTCATATTTTGTGGCAATCGCCAACAATATTCAGCTAATTTATAATCCATGAGCGGCGCCCTTGCCTCCAGCGAAACCGCCATGCCCGCCCTGTCGGTTTTCACCATCACGTCATTAGGACGGTAGCTCAACATATCGCCAAACATCATGTGGTCCGCAAAACTCAAACTCCTTTGTGGCCAATAACGCTGATCCGTCAACGGAATTTCAGGTAACTTCCCTTGTCTGGTAATGTCGCCGTTTTCCCTTGCGGGCCACGCACTGACCAGTGCCTCATAAATTTCCTCCCGGCTTTCAAGGCACATCAGACTGAGGGCACGCCGGACTTTCGTGCCAACTAAACTTTCCGGAAAGTGCTGCAAAGAACCAAACAAGCCTTCCCTGACCTTATGCGGGACCCAGCCCACCTTGTTCCAAAGTACAGGGATATGAATATGGCGTTCATACCCGCCCAAAATTTCATCGCCTCCATCACCGGTAAGCGCAACCGTCACGGACCCACGCGCCAGCTTTGAGATCAGATAGGTCGGGATCTGCGATGAATCGGCAAAGGGCTCATCATACATGTCCGGCAGGTCAGGAATAACATTTTGCGCTTCTTGAGCGCTGACATAAAACTCCTGATGGTCTGTTCCTAAATAACCGGCAATCTCCTTGGCGTGATGGGCTTCATTATAATTATCCTCATGAAAGCCAACCGAAAAAGTTTTGACCGGGCGATCCGCATTTTTTTGCATGAGCGCCACAATACTGGAACTATCAATGCCGCCCGATAAAAACGCGCCCAACGGCACATCGGATACCATTCGCATCTGAACCGCCTGTTCCAGCATCTCCTCAAATTCCTGTATGATCTCAGCTTCGGTTTTTTTAAGCGGTTGCGCCTGACCTGCCGCTTCTTTTAAAGACCAGTAAATTTGCATCTGGGCGGCTAAATCCTGCCCCACTTCAAGCTCATCGAATTTAAGCGTTAAGCGTCCCGCCGGTAAGAGCTGCCAGATATTCTTAAAAATTGAATAGGGCGCATGAACATAACCATAGCGCATATAAAGCGCCAAAGCGTTCTGATCAATCTCCGGTGTAAAATCCGGATGGGCGTGCAACGCTTTCAGTTCCGACGCAAAAACCAGATCACGCCCCACCCAACCAACATAAAGCGGTTTTTTGCCAAACCGGTCCCGCACCAAATGAAGGACACGTTCTTTACGGTCCCAAAGGGCAAACGCAAACATTCCATTTAACTTCTGGAGCGCCGCATTCACACCAAAATGCTCAAAAGCGGCCAACATCGTTTCGGTATCCGAACGGCCCTTAAATTGACACCCCGCTTCCTGCAAATCCTTCTGCAACGCTTGATAATTATAGATCTCCCCATTATAGCTTACGACATAACGGCCAGAACCAGACACCATCGGCTGCGCGCCATCAACGCTCAAATCAATAATTGATAAACGCCGGTGCGCCAAAGTGAGATTGAGGTCAGGGTCCTGCCAAATGCCTGAGCCATCCGGTCCCCGATGCGCGATAGCGCTCGCCATGCCTTGCGCTATTTTTGCGCAAGGTTCAGGGTCTTGATCTGATCTTATACTGTAAAATCCGGCAATGCCGCACATATCATATTGTCCTAGTGATGGCTTTTGATAGCATGCCCAAGTTCATGCTCAAGTTCATGCCTAAGTTTTAACACGGACGGCTTGGATTTGCCCATCTTCTTTTACCTGATGCCGGAACCATGTGGTTTGGCGTTTGGCGTATTGGCGCGTTTCGGCCTTGCCGCGCTCTATGGCCTCTTCCTTGCTTAAACTCCCTTGCAAATATTGCCACAGCACCCGCGCACCCAAAGCCTTCACAAGCGGCACGTCTGGCTTAATTTCCTCCGCTTCGACCTTTTTGAAAAAACCCTCCACCTCTTCCAGCACACCATTTTCAACCATCCAGTCAAAACGCTGATTACAACGCTCATAAAGCGTGTCACGCACCGGCATGACGAGTGTCACATCAAATTGCCAATAAGCTGGCGGGCCTGCACGCGGAATCTCCTGCCACTCAGACAGGCTCTTGCCCGTAGCCTCCAACACCTCCCACGCCCGGATCAGGCGCGCCGTATGATAGGGGTGGAAACGCTCCGCCATCACCGGATCACGCTTTTTCAGGGCTTCATAAAACCCAGGATTACCCAGCTTCTCCTGCTCACGTACGGCAGCTGTACGTATATTTTCGGGGATATCTGGTATGGGCGATAAGCCCTGCATGAGGGCATTCAGATAAAGCCCTGAGCCGCCCACGACAATGGGAGTTTTGCCCTGCGCGATCAGCTCTTCAATACGGGGCATAACACTCTCCCGCCAATTTCCCGCCGAACAGGGCGCATTAGGGTGGAGATAGCCATAAAACTCATGCGGCGCCTGTTTTTGATCCTGTGCATCAGGATGCGCCGTGAGCGTATGCAGACCATCATAGACCTGCATCGAATCGGCGTTCAAGATAACACCGTCATGCTTGGCCGCGAGCTCCAACGCATAAGAAGATTTTCCGCTTGCCGTTGGCCCACCTATCACATAAATAAGCGGCCCCAACGATTGAACGGAAGGTTTATTTGTCATCATCCAGCTTCAAAGCCACAAAGCGTACATCGCCGCCACGATTAACAAGAAGCAAGACGGACTTGCGTTTACCTTTCTTGGCCTTTGTCAGCTCTTTTTTGAAGGTTGCCGGATCATCTACCGCGCGTTGATTTATCTCAACAATGACATCTCCCGCACTTAAGCCCTTTTTGGAAGCCTCCCCGCGAATTTTGACCGACGTTACCGCAATACCATTCACATCATCCGGCACCTCAAAACGCTCCCGCAAGCTTTCGCTCAAACGGCTCACACTCATCCCGGCAAGATCAATTTTGACCTCTTTGCTTTCTTTTTCAGAAGGTTTTTTCTCCTCCGCATCATCCAACGCAGAAGCCAATAAGCCATCTTCTTCCGCCTTTTCAAGCTCGCCAATGGCCACACGGCCTTTATATTCCTTGCCATCACGCCAATATTTGAAAGTAATTTTCTTGCCAATCGGTGTTTCGGCCACAATACGCGGTAAAGAGCGCATCTCCTCAACCGCCTTGCCATCAAACTCGGTAATAATATCACCAGCCTTAAGCTTGGTTTTTTCCGCTGGCCCACCTTCGGTTACACTCGCCACCAGAGCGCCACGTGGCTTATCCAACCCTAGGCTCTCTGCAATTTCTTCCGTTACCTTTTGTATACGTACACCTAACCAGCCACGGCGCGTACGGCCATACTCGATCAGCTGGTTAATCACCGGCTTGGCCAGATTTGCCGGTATCGCAAATCCAATCCCGACCGACCCGCCGGAAGGGGAGAAAATGGCCGTATTAATCCCTATCACTTCCCCATCCAGATTAAACATCGGCCCTCCGGAATTACCCCGGTTAATCGAGGCATCCGTCTGGATGAAATCATCATAGGGGCCGGAATTGATGTCTCGCTGACGCGCCGAAATGATGCCCGATGTTACCGTGCCCCCCAAACCAAAAGGGTTCCCAATCGCCACAACCCAATCACCGACACGCATTTTCTTACTGTTCCCAAATTCAACGGCCTTTAATTTCTTTTTGGTTTTAACCTGAAGAACGGCAATATCGGTTTTTTCATCCCGTCCTATGATTTTGGCAGGTATGGTCGAATCATCATGAAAGGTCACACGGACCTCATCCGCATCACGTACAACATGGTTATTTGTCACGATATAACCTTTCGCCGCATCAATCACAAAACCGGACCCTAAAGACGAGGGAGGCAGAACCGGACCCAATCCGTGACCTCCGCCACCACCACGACGGTCCATAAATTCTTCAAAGAAATCCTCAAAAGGCGACCCTTCGAAAGGGGAACCCGGCGGAAAGGGGAAACCTTCCGGCAAACCTTCTTCGCTGCCCTCCAATTCTTCCTCTTCTTCAATTTTCTGGGTCGAAGACACATTGACGACAGATGGCAACAACTCTTCGGCCAAATCGGCGAAAGAGTACGGCGCATTCACCCCAGGCTGTACGTCCCGGGCCTGCGCAACGAGCGGCATAACGACCAAGGCCGCACAAAACCACAATAAGTTTAAGGCTAATATATAGGGTCTATTTCCCATTCGTTGCATTGTATTTGTCTCCTTTGTAATTCTTGCTAAGCATCTTAATTCTAAAATTTGAATATCAACCATACGGCTAGAATACCTAAACTCATCGTGGCCGCGCCGAAATAACGGAATTTGTGCGCATCAAACTCACTCGCCATTTTCATCATATTTTGAACCTGCGCCGGAAAGGCGGCATAAATAAGGCCCTCAATAACAAAAACAAGGGCAAAAGCAATCAGCAAATGGTGAAATAAACTCTCCATGAGCAGCTCTTAGCCCCCCTCACCTTTTCCTATCTTCTGTGTCCTTCAAAATATTTGAAGAAATCACTATCCGGCGACAAAATAAGCCGTGTTTGGGGATCAGCCAAAGTATTTCTGTACGCCTCCATAGAACGGATAAAGCCGTAAAACTCCCGATCTTTATTAAAGGCATCGGCATAAATTTTAATGGCTTCATTATCGCCCGCCCCGCGCATAATTTGCGCGTCACGCTCCGCATTGGCCATCAAAACCGTACGCTCTTTTTCGGCAGTAGAGCGGATTTCTTTGGCACGCTCTTCCCCTTTGGCACGGGTTTCTGTTGCACGTTCCTGCAACTCCGAAATCATACGGCGTACAGTAGAGGTACGAAGTTCCGCCGTCAGATCGGCACGTACAATACGTACATCCACAATCTCAATCCCCAATTTATCCTGCTTGATTTTGCGGTTTACCCGCCTGCGGATATCATCCATGACATAGCTCCGCTCTTCGGATAATAATTCCTGCAAGGAGGTCTTTCCCAAAACCGCCCGCGTAGCATCATTAAGGATGTTTTCCAATCTCGAATTGGCGATATTAACCGTTCCCAGCGTTTTAAGAAACTGAAGCGGATCAATAATTTTATAGCGCGCAAAGCTATCGACGATAATCGGCTCCCCGCTCACATTTTCAATCTTGGGTGTTATTTTAGGTGGTGTAACCTCTGCGGGCCCAACATCACCATCTTCACCTGTATCGGCATTCTCTGTTTGCTCCGGCTCTGATTGCGTACGCTCCACAGCAGAACTTGCAATCACCACCTGCTCAGGTGCCGGATCAACCGAGAGAATACGCCCATCAAAGCGTTTAACCTCCTGAATGACCGGAATTTTGAAATGAATACCGGGTGTACGCGGCTCGCCCACCGGATTTCCCAATTGCAAGACCAGCGCTTGCTCGCGCTGATCAACGGTAAAGAGCGACTGTGACAGCACAATAGCTGCCAAAATCAATATCACTGCCATAAAATTCAAAATACCTGATTTCATATCCTAATCCCTAAATATCCAATTCCTAATTCCTAACCTTACCACCCGCCGCAGGTTTTAACTCATTGAGCGGCAAGTACGGCACAACACCTTGTTGTTTGCCATCACTATCCAGAATAATTTTCTGGGCGTTGCCCAAAACCTCTTCCATTGTCTCAAGATAAATACGCTTTTTTGTGACATCCTGACCACTCAAATAAGCTTGATAGATCGAATTAAACCGGTCCGCATCCCCTGTCGCTTTGGCCACAGTTGACTGCTTGTACGCTTCGGCTTCTTGTAAGAGCTGTATCGCCTGCCCGCGTGCCTTGGGCAAAATATCTTCTCTATAAGCCCTAGCACGGTTTTGCACATCTTCGGCATCTTGTTTCGCAGATTGTACGTCCTGAAAAGCTTGCTGTACGTCTGGGTGTACCTCTGCACGCTGGATCAGCACCTGCGTGATATTAACCCCTGAATCGTAATCATCGAGGTTTTTTTGGATAATGGCTTTTGTTTGCTGCGCCACAACATCACGCTCCGTCGTGATAATGGGAAACATGTTGGTCTGGCCGATTTCTTCACGGATAGCACTCTCGGCGACTTTTTTAATCGTGCTTTCCTGATCTTTAATATTAAAGAGAAAATCCTCCGCCGATTTGATATTCCACTGGAGCACCAGATCAATATCCACAATATTCCGGTCACTGGTCAGCATCAGGCTTTCTTCGGGTACGTCTTGCAGTTGGGACGCGCTCCGGCCAAAGCGTTCAAAAAAGCCGATATTCATCTTTCTAATCTCATTAACCGTCACTTTGGTAACATTTTCAACCGGCCAAGGGAGCTTGAACCCGAGCCCTTCATCAACCTTTGTCCGTTCCCACGCGCCAAAGCGTTGAATAACTGCCTGTTCCCCCGGTTTCACAATAAAAGTACAAAGGGAGACAAACAAAACCAGCAATATGACACCACCGGCCAAACCCAAAACGCCCGGGCCGATATTCCCCGGCATCATACCACCAAAATCACCACCGGCACGCCGGATCACGTCACCTAAATCGGTCACATTATCGCCGTAGGGAGGGCGATAATGTCCCTTACCCCCGCGCTCAGGCTTGTGGGATTTGCCGGCACCCTTATGATCCCCCCAGGGATTTTTACCTTTAGAGCTTTTTCCGGTAGGTTTGCGATCATCTGACATAGTTATGAAATCCTTGATTTTATTGGTCTGGAATGCTTTATAAACCAGAGCACTACAATATCGTTTTTAACATGAAATTCAAGTAAGTTTGATAAAGAGATGTGATAGAGAGATGATCTGGCAACGCATAAAAAAAATCACCCCAAAAATCACATCTGAGCAAATTTATGCCGCCTTGGCGGAAATAGCAGATCGGGAAGATATTTCCAGCCTGCAGATTGATCCTAACGGGCATATTTTGTTTTGTCTGCAAGTTGGCCAAGATGAGAGCAATATAATGGAGGAAAAACGCCAGAAGGCGGAGCAGGTGGTTTTGTCCTTAAAAGGCGTACAGGATGTACGTGTTATTTTAACTGCCGAAAAGCCTGCTTCTCAGACTCAGGTGGAGGCACTGGCGCCCGATCCTCACGGCATGAATAAAAACCCACCCCTTGAGCTTCCCATTCGTCAGATCATTGTCGTGGCTTCGGGCAAGGGCGGTGTCGGAAAATCAACAATAGCTGTGAATTTGGCAGCCGCTTTGGCTAAAGAGACAGGGCGCAACGTGGGCTTATTGGATGCCGACATATATGGCCCCAGCGTACCGATGCTGACTGGCCTGCCCATCCGGCGACCTGACATGAATGAAGACAATAAGCTCGTCCCTTTCACAGCGCATGGCCTGAAAGTCATGTCTATTGGCTTTTTGGTTGAAGAGAATGCGCCCATGATCTGGCGCGGCCCCATGGTACAAAGCGCGATTTACCAAATGTTGCGCGATGTAGAATGGGGAACGCAGCAAAATCCCCTTGATACGCTCATCATTGATATGCCGCCCGGAACAGGAGACGCGCAGCTGACCTTGGCGCAAAAAGTAAATGTCACAGGTGCGGTTATTGTCTCCACGCCGCAGGATTTGGCCCTGATAGATGCCCGTAAGGCCATCGAGATGTTTCGCAAAACAAATGTCCCTATTCGAGGCCTCATCGAAAATATGAGTACGCATATCTGTTCCAATTGCGGCCATGAAGATCATATCTTTGGCACAGGCGGTGCACAAACCACCGCGCGGGAATTAGGTATTCCCTATCTGGGTCATATCCCGCTATCGGCAGAGATACGCTCAAACGCAGATCAGGGGCGCCTAAACGATCTTGAGGTATTTAAAGGAATTGCGCTTCTTTTACCACGGCAACCAAGGAAATGACGGCTTAGACGGTTTTTTCTGCGGCTGTTTTTGTTGTTTGGGCATAGGCGCAGGTGATTCCGGCATGAACTCGTCTGGAATTTTTGGCGCCGCCATAGCTTTCAAAGTTGCCTTACGCTCACCAAGAACAACATGTAATAACTCAACCTTGTGGTCTCGTAAAACCTTCAGTTTAATCTTTTCCTTCGGCTTATAGCTCGCAATTTTTCGCTGAAGCTCCCAAGTTGCACTGACGGCTTGTCCATTTACCTCAAGGATAATATCGTCTTTTTTGACACCACCTAAGGCGGCAGGGCCTTTAGGTTTCACACCACTCACAAGAACACCCACACCTTCTCTCACCTTCATCCGTTCAGCAACTTCTTTAGTCACATCACCAATGCCGACCCCAAGCGCACCGCGCCTGATCTCCCCGTGCTGCATAAGTTGATTGGCCACTTTACGAATATCATTTGACCTAGTAGAAAAGCCAATACCGACTGATCCACCAGTTGGGGAAAAAATAGCTGTATTCATAGCAATAACTTCACCAGCCTCATTATAAAGCGCCCCCCCAGAATTCCCCCGGTTGATCGCGGCATCTGTTTGAACAAAATCAAACAAACCTGAAAGTGAGCGATCAGGGAATGAAATAACACCTTGAGAAAAGGAGAATGACTGTCCAAAAGGGTTTCCTACCGCCCCAACAACCTCTCCTCTTCGAATAGACGTGCTATTACCCAGATTGACGCAAGTCAAATCTTCATCCACATCCACCTTTAGAACCGCCAAATCAAGTTCAGCATCTGTTCCCACACGGGTAGCCGTCACTTTCTCTCCTAAATCATTCCTTTTACTATCGTCAAAAAGTGTAATTTCAATTTTATCTGCCATACCCGCAACATGATGATTGGTGAAAATATACCCGCGCGGGTCAACGATAAAACCGCTTCCTGTTGATCTTTGGATTTCGGGCTTTTTCTTTTTTGTTTTTTCTTTTCGCTTGGAAGCTCCAGCCTCACCATCCTTCGGCTTAACGGTCGTTGAAGTTTCAATAAAAACATTAGCCGGCATAAGACGCTCAAGCTTGTCTGGCCATGCCATGCCTGATAAATCCGGCATATCACAGCTAAAGGACATGGTGTTGGCGTTATTATCATTGGCAACTGTCGCTGCATCAGCTTGTACCGATGCACTCCCTGCCATGAGACCGAATGAAACCGCCAAAGGCGCCGCAATTTTTTTGGATAAACTCATTTTTATTCCCCTGTTTTTATGTTTATTATTATTTAAGTCACGGTTATAGAAGTCTTGAAGGTAGAAGTAAATGCCATAATGAAAAAATTACGTTTTTGCACACTCCAACACCGTAAAGCTAAAACCGTCATATGGATCGCGCTCTATTTCCTGCCATTCTGGGCCTAATTCCGGAAAGTACGCATCGCCTTCCGGTTCCTGATGCACGCGGGTCACATAAGCGCGCTCAACCAGCTCTTTTTCAAGCGCCAGCGCATAAATCTGTGCCCCCCCCAGAATCATGATTTCCCCATCTGTTTCCTGGCCCACGGTCTTTTTGGCAATCTCTATTGCCTCTTCCAATGATGAAGCAGACTTTGCCCCCTCATGCGCATAACCGCGACGCGACACCACAATGGAAGTTCGCCCCGGCAAGGGCTTACCCAGCATATCCAAAATGCTCTCAAAAGTCTTGCGCCCCATAATGCAGGGCTTGCCCAACGTCACCTTTTTAAAGTATTTAAAGTCTTCGGGAATATGCCACGGCATCTTATTGTCTTTACCAATAACATTATTATCCGCCGCTGCAACGATGAGAGAGACAATCGCCATAAAAACTACACCGCTATCGGCGCTTTGATATTCGGATCTGCCTCATAATTTATCAATTCAAAATCCTCAAACTTGAAATCGAAAATTGACTTCACATCAGGATTGATATTCATGCTCGGCAGAGGTTTCGGTGTACGTGTCAATTGTTCCTTTGCTTGCTCCAGATGATTGGAATAAAGATGCGCATCACCAAAAGTATGCACAAAATCCCCAACTTCCAGATCACAGACCTGCGCCATCATCATGGTCAGCAATGCGTAAGAAGCGATATTAAACGGCACACCTAGGAAAATATCCGCAGAACGCTGATAAAGCTGACAGGAGAGCTTTCCATCGGCCACATAGAATTGAAACAAAGTATGACATGGTGGTAGCGCCATTTTATTGACTTCACTGACATTCCAGGCCGAGACAATATGGCGGCGCGAGTCCGGATTAGTCTTAATCTGCTCCACCAGATATGAAATCTGGTCGATTGTCTTTCCATCCGGTGTTGGCCAGCTGCGCCATTGATGGCCGTAAACAGGTCCCAATTCCCCCTTTTCATCAGCCCACTCATTCCAAATACGTACGCCATTGTCATTGAGGTACTTAATATTGGTATCCCCTGCCAAAAACCAGAGAAGCTCATGAATAATAGATTTAAGATGCAGCTTTTTCGTTGTCATACAAGGAAAGCCTTCCGACAAATCAAAGCGCATCTGATGACCAAAAACACTCAACGTCCCTGTACCGGTTCTGTCTTCTTTTTTCGTGCCATTTTCCACGACATGGCGCATTAAATCTAAATATTGCTGCATCTTTTTCTCCTTCATGCTTGTATTTGCGCCATGTTAGGCGATTCTGGTTTCCCATCCAACTTTGAGCTATGAAAAAAATTTTGAGAATGGGGAAAAGTTTTTATTGACATAATGTTTATTTCCATATACATTATCGCAAATTAATTTACATTAAGGGGTAAAACAATGACAACATCAGGACCATTGAGCGGTACAATACGCTACATGCACATAGCAAACCAATTTGGCGGGCCAATAGCTGTGCCACCTGCTGCCGAAAATGACAACCCGCCTGTTCTGAGCAATCTACTTCCTGAGGCCATGGTGAAGTTTGTCTGTAACTCTGACTACAATTTTGAGCATGAACAATTCCTCTGCGAGGTACATGATTTACTTCCTACTGGAGCAGGTTTTCGTGACTATTTCATCGGTATTTACTCAGGTCAAATACCAACAACAAGCAATATTCTATTCACACCACATAATATCGCCGTAGCTCCTTTGGACCCGGAAACCGGTGCTTTTAAGCCCGGTGACTTCAAAATGGGTATGATTTCACAGATCCTGAATACACCCGGACTTGAAATTGATCCCGGTCACCGCGCCTTGCTGGAAGCCGTTGCAAAACACACTCAACGCGCCAGAGCACGCGGACCTCAACAACAATGGTAAAACCGTTATCTGATTGTAAAAGCCACCCTATTTTGCTATAATCCTAGGTGCAGGCTTGGCTTGCTATGGCGCTAAACGTTGTTGCGGAATAAGCGTCGTGGACCCGGGGGCAGTACCCGGCAGCTCCACCATTTTATATCTTGATGGGAGTGTTCTTTTAAGCACTTCAAAGCTTGCGACTGCAAGCTCGCGAAGTCGTTTTCGCGGAAAAAATAGATATAAACCAATGGGGCTGAAACAGGATCGACACGCGTAGTAAAGGCTTCTTACGGCGTTCGGTGTTTCCGCCGTTATCGGATAAATTTGATAGTTGCAAATGACAACTCTCAGTTCGTAGCCGCTAACGACAACTCTGTTGTTGCTGGTGACGTTGCTATGGCTGCCTAATTTGGCCGCTGTAGTTTAGCTACTTCAATCCCTTTGCCATTGAACCGGTGAAGGTGGGGTTTTGGCCAGTTCCTAGCAACAGAATACTGGCCATTTTCTTTTCTCCTTCCCAAAGATATATTTTCCGATAGACTTGAGCGCTATGATAAGCGCCCTCAAAAATACCTCTCTTGTTTCAAGCCTTTTATGGCTCGCCGCTTTTTTGAGCAGTCTTTATATTGTGAATGATTGGCAACTTGGTTTCTTTTGTGCGGCTATTTTACTGATTTTCGCATGGGGGTCTTACCTGCTTTACAGCACGCCGCAAATAAGTTGGCACCTACCGAATTCATGGGTCATCTATTTAATAGCTGCGCTTTGGCTTTTGGTTTTCTTAAGCACTCTGCACAGTGACATTTTTTATATCAGCTTCCTCGCCTTTTGCTTTTTTTCAGCAATGCCGCTTAGCTTTTTGATCTTTACCTTGCATGATAAATCGGACTTTTCTTTTATCATCAAGGCGCTCAGTATTGTTTTTACCGCTTTAGCCCTTTGGGCACTCATCCAGTTTTTCTTTTTGGAAGAGCTTTTCGAGGGCCGTGCCAGACACCCTCTGGCCAATCCAAATTCTTTGGCGGCGCTTTTTTCACTGGGTTTTTTCGGCGCACTTGGCTGGTTTTTATATGCCTTACAAACTGTACAAAATAAGAAAATTTCAGCTTTGATCTTTGGTCTTGTGCTACTCATTTTTGCCGGACTTATTGCAACCGGCAGCCGGGGGGCGCTCCTCGCACTTTTACCATGCGCCGCCCTCTTCATGATTGTGATGCACTCTATCATCCGGCAAAACTGGAAATGGCTACTTGCCCTGCTGATTGGCTGCGGCCTAATTTTCGCCCTTTCTACTTATGGCCCTGTGGAGCGTGACACCATGATAGAACGTGTGATCAGCACGACCTCTTTCGAAGAAACCAATCAACTCTCTTCCAACCGCCTGATGCTCTGGCAAGCCACATGGGAGATAATCAAAACCCACGGCATTTTGGGCACAGGCATTGGCACCTATTTTCTCTACTTCCCCGAATTTCGTTTGGACGATGACCGGTGGGGTGCCTATTACGCCCATAATGACCCGATTCAATTTTGGGTAGAGCTAGGCATTCTCGGACCCTTCCTGTTTTACGCGATCGGGCTTGCTATCATCACCCGCACTGTTGCGGCCATGCACAAAGCCTCAGACACACGGCAAAAAATAAAAATTCTAACTCCTTTTTGCGCTTTACTGGCCTTTGGCCTGCATACCCACGTCACCTTTAATTTTTACAATTTATCCCTGTTGTTTTTAGCAGGCTTTCTCACCGCCTATTGGTTTCGCACCACGCAGGATGTTTTACAAACACCGCTTAAAACTTTAACATTTCCGCCGGCAAAAACGGTTCAGCGCTCCCTTTTGCTCATCCCGTTTCTCGTAACGGCTGCGATTTTTTTAAGCTATATTTTAAGCGAACATCACACCAACAAGGCTCGCGACATGCTTATGACAGGGCAATTGGAGAGCTTTGCCGATCATGTGCTGATGGCCAATAAATTGAGCTTTCAAGGAAACTACCGTCCCTATATTCTGGCGGTCACCGTGCCGCTGACCCTGCTTGAAAATCCGGAAAAGCTGAAGGGCCTAGAGCACCAAAAACAAATTTTCGACCAAGCACATATTTATTTGAAACACGTACAGGACATCAACCCGCGCAGCGCCTCGGCCCATTATTATACGGGCAGGCTGGTAGAGCTGGCCCCCGCAGGTCTTGACATTACCGATATCTCGAACGCGCGTAAATCCTATCAAAACGCCTTAAAGTTAGACCCACTTCATATCGGGGCGCGTTTGGCTTTGGCAGATATTTATTTGCAAGATAATCAGGAATCAAAGGCCATTGAGCTCCTTAAACAAGGCATCCATTACAAATACGGTATTTCCACCGCGCAGGATCTTTACACCAAATTACTGGGTCTTTACGTGAAAACCGGGAACCAGACCGGTCAAATGGAGATGATCCGAAGAATGAGAGGGTTTCAGGAACGGATCATACGTGACCGCCAAAAAGAACACTTCCCCTTATATCCGCATTTGTTCATGCATTAAGAATATCCCCTTACCTTTTCCACAAGCCAAAAGCTGTTTTTATGAGAAAAAATGGCTTTCCACTCATAAATATGCGATTCCTTAAAATATCAGTTTTGGAAATTCTTCCGAAACTCTCGGTAACACCTTATGGCACAACATAAAAATCAGGCGAATTTCTTGATTTCCCGTCAAAATATTGCGAGACTAGGCAGATGAGCGAAGACGAAGATATTCTG
>JALEGH010000009.1 GCA_022763065.1 Alphaproteobacteria bacterium | reverse complement strand
TGGCGCCAATGAATCAGGAGCACGCTTTTGCGCTGGCGACTGAAAAGCTATTGGGCATTATCCCCCCGCCGCGTGCGCAATATATTCGCGTGTTGTTTTGTGAGCTGGGGCGGATTTTAAACCATGTTTTGAACATCACGACTTTTGCGCTTGATGTTGGGGCGATTACGCCGGCCCTTTGGGGTTTTGAGGAACGCGAAAAGGGTATGGAATTTTATGACCGCGTATGCGGTGCGCGCCTTCATGCGAATTACTTCCGTCCGGGCGGTGTGGCAATGGATATGCCTGCTGGTCTGGCAGAAGATATGATGGAATGGACGGATAGTTTCCCGCAGGTGCTTAATGATCTTGATAATCTGCTCACACATAACCGTATTTTCAAACAGCGTACCGTGGATATTGGTGTGGCAACAAAGGATGAGGCAATTGATTGGGGCTTCACTGGTCCGATGCTTCGTGGTTCTGGTGTGGCATGGGATCTACGTAAGAGCCAACCTTACGATGTTTACGCCGATATGGATTTTGATGTGCCTGTTGGTAAGACGGGTGATTGTTATGCGCGTTATTTGGTTCGTATGCAGGAAATGCGTGAATCGCTAAAGATCATGAAACAAGCGTTAGAGAATTTACCTGATGCTCCAGTGAAGGTGAATGATTATAAGGTTTCTCCACCACCAAGGGCTGAGATGAAAAACTCGATGGAGGCGATGATCCATCACTTTAAGCTCTATACTGAAGGCTATCATGTGCCGGCGGGGGAAACTTATACGGCCGTGGAGGCCCCCAAGGGTGAGTTTGGGGTGTATCTTGTTTCTGATGGAACGAATAGACCCTATCGCTGTCATATCCGTGCGCCTGGTTTCGCGCACCTTCAGGCGCTTGATTTTGTGAGCAAAGGACATCAGCTCGCCGATGTTGTCTCTAACATTGGCTCTATGGATGTCGTGTTTGGAGAGATAGATAGGTAAGAGTAAAAAATGAAAAAATCAGATGCATTAAAGGCACCGTTTCAGCCCGAGAATTTTGAGTTCAGTGACGAGAGCGCAGTTGCTGAAATTATCAGCCGATACCCGCAAGGCCGCCAGCAAAGCGCGATTATGCCGCTTCTTGATCTGGCGCAGCGTCAGGTGGCAGAGACAGGGCCATTTGGTGATCTACCGATAGGTGGTGGATGGATTCCACGCGCGGCGATGGATAAAATTGCCGAGATTTGCGGCGTTGCACCAATGAAGGTTTATGAGGTCGCAACATTTTATTCTATGTACAACCTTGAGCCGGTGGGCAAATACTTAATGCAGATTTGCACGACCACGCCCTGTTGGCTTTGTAATTCAGATGCAATTGTAAAGGCGTGTAAAGATACTTTAGGGATTAATATTGGTGAGACAACACAAGATGGCTATTTTACCTTGATGGAGGTCGAGTGTTTGGGGGCATGTACCAATGCGCCAATGATCCAGATGAATGATTTGTTCTATGAAGATCTTACATACGACAAAATGGTTGAGATCTTGCAGGCCCTTCAAAAAGATGAAATTCCACCGCATGGGCCACAAAATGGACGCCGCGCGGCAATGGCGCTTAATGGCCCAACCAGTCTCGAAGAACAAGCTAAGAAGGCGGGTGTTGCATGAAAGACGTCGAGCCCTTCAAAGATTTGGTATTAAAAGAAGGGGACATGCTGCCTTTGTCTGCGCATAGAAGATGTTGGTTGAATGCGGGATGTAGGCAGGATTTGCGTGTGAAGGAAGGCGATGCAATTGCAAAATATATAAAGCGGATTAAAAGAGATAATCATGCTCCAGGATAAAGACAGAATATATACCAACCTTTACGGCTTTGAATCTCCGTTTCTTGAGGCCGCTAAAAAACGTGGTGATTGGGATGGTACGGCAGCGCTCATCAAGAAAGGCCGTGATTGGATCATTGAAGAGATGAAAAAATCGGGCCTGCGCGGACGCGGCGGGGCAGGGTTTCCGACGGGGCTGAAATGGTCATTCATGCCAAAAGAGGTGATAGACCGTCCGCATTATCTTGTCATTAACGCTGATGAATCAGAGCCAGGCACATGTAAAGACCGGGAGATCATGCGCCATGATCCGCATAAATTGATTGAAGGCGCTTTGCTGGCTGGTTTTGCGATGCAGGCACATCACGCTTATATCTATATCCGTGGGGAATTCGTGCATGAAGGCTCTGAGGTTGTTCGTGCGATTGAAGAGGCGCGGGAGGCTGGCCTACTTGGTAAAAATGCTGCCGGTTCTGGTTGGGAGTTTGATGTCACGCTTCACCGCGGGGCAGGGGCTTATATCTGTGGGGAAGAAACGGCGCTCCTTGAATCGCTTGAGGGGAAAAAGGGACAACCGCGTAATAAACCACCATTTCCGGCGATGGCGGGGCTTTATTCTTGTCCAACAACCATCAATAATGTGGAAACGATAGCAAGTGTGCCTGAGATTTTAAAACGTGGTGGTGACTGGTTTGCAGGCCTTGGAAGTGATGAGAAAAACACAGGCACGAAGCTCTTTTGTATCTCCGGTCATGTGAATAGCCCTTGTGTGGTGGAAGAAGAAATGGGTGTTCCGATGAAGGAGCTGATTGAAAAGCATGCGGGCGGCGTACGTGGTGGTTGGGATAATTTGAAGGCGGTCATTCCCGGTGGTTCCTCCTGTCCGCTTTTACCAAAGGAAATTTGTGACACAATTCCGATGGATTTTGATGCATTGCGTGAGGCAGGAAGCGGTCTGGGAACCGCAGGTCTGATCGTTATGGACCAATCGACCGATATCATTTATGCCATTGCGCGCTTGTCGCAATTTTATATGCATGAGAGCTGCGGCCAATGTACGCCGTGCCGTGAGGGAACCGGCTGGCTCTGGCGTGTGATGACCCGCATGGTCAAAGGAGATGCAGATATTGAGGAGATTGATATGCTTCTTGATGTAACCAAAGAGATTGAAGGGCATACGATTTGTGCGCTTGGTGATGCTGCTGCTTGGCCTATTCAGGGTCTTATGCGTCACTTCCGCCATGAAGTTGAAGAACGCATTTTAGCTTATCGTAAACAAGCAAAAGCGGCATAATTTTATTTGACGTAAACTAAAAGCTTTGTTACCTTTTACCGTTTTTACGTTAAAAGGAGTGTGAATATGTTTGTCGATATAGCATGGCGTGCGGGAGGGGAGCCGCCCCGCCGTCCAAAAAAAGAGTTTATTGCAAGTTCAAAGGGATATCCTGCGCAAAGAGACCCGGCAGCAGAAAACCCAACGGGTGTTTTGCCGCAAAATATAAGCAAAGGAGCTCAACACAAGCTTTCTCAACGCTATACAAAAAAGTATAGTTTGTAAGGGGTGTTAGAGCTTTATGTCTAAAAACAAAACATCATATTTGGGGTATTCCTTGCTTGCAGCCTTTGTGGCGGCAACGTACTTTACATCGGACTTGGGAAAGCCGGATTTTCTTAAAAGTGCGCCGGTTTCTAAAAGTAAATTTGAAAAATGCCCTGACCTTTTGCCTTATGATATGGCGTTGCCTAAAGATGTTTATATTCGTAACAAATACGTGATGAAGACCATTTTAAGGGGAATGCAATGCGCACGGCGTAACCCGTCACAGAAATTACCTGACCACAATATTTTCACATTTACCGGTTAACCGGCCTTTTTCATGGCATTGATACCGAAATAATTTGCAGCGTTGGCGAATAGTGCCATGCCGTCACTTTGCTTTGGCAGTGGAGTACCGGAGCGTGCGGCCTTGTCTTTTAGTAGAGCGTAATCATCACGTTGCCATGTGAACATGCCGCGCTCCGGGTGAGGCATCATGATTAAAATTCGGCCTGTTGGATCTGTAATTGCGGCGATGTCATCGGTTGACCCATTCGGGTTATAGGGAAATTCACCGTTTGCGGGTGTTCTGTCCTTGGTATAGCGCAGGGCAATCTGATTATTCTTCTGAATGGATTTTAGCGTGGCATCTTCCATCATAAAACGCCCTTCGCCGTGGGCCACGGGGATATGCATGGTGCTTATACCTTGAAGCCATGGTGAGCTATGCTTTTCGGGCATATTTAAATCAACCCATCGGCATTGATAGCGCGCACTTGCGTTATGCATGAGCGCGACTTGCCGAATGCCATATTGGTTGTCCAGCGCAGGAGCAAGGCCTAAATTTGCGGCAATCTGACAGCCATTACAGATTCCAAGGGTGAGTGTGTCACGTTCTACAAACTTCCTAAGTGTTTCGCCTAGTGTCAGGGTCATTTTCTGTGCAAATGCGTTACCTGAACCTGTGTCATCACCATAAGAAAACCCGCCAGGAATACACAGCGCCTGTACATCATTTAACTCTTCGGGGGCGTCAATGAGGTCATTGATATGGCGGATTGTCGGATCAAATCCAACATGTTCGAACGCGAAGGCGGTTTCTTCTTCGCAGTTAAGGCCGTATCCCGAAATAATGAGTGCTTTTGCTGTCATTTATTTTACCGCTAATGAACGCAAATGAACGCTAATATAATTTGTGTTTATTAGTGTGTATTTGCGGTTAGTAATCTCCTAAAGTTGATTTATACGCTTTTTCCAGTTTCTTAATTTCAACGTCAAAGCCATTGATTTTAAGCTTAGAACTATCATTCACTATTCCGATTTGTTGCACGAAATTATAGCCGCTCATCGCTGTCTCAAATGCTTGCTTATTTTGCGGCGCAACAGTGACAATGATCCGTCCCTGACTTTCGGAATAAAGCATTTTATCAAGACGCCAATTTTTAAATGAGTCATCGGAAAGTGTGATGTCCATACCAAGTTGTCCTGCAATGGCTTTTTTGGCCAGTGCTACCCCAACACCACCAAAGCCCACACTGATTGCCGAAGCGCATAGCTTATTTTTATGTATGGCGGATAAGCATTGATAGAGTTTATAATTTGTATCTTTATTGGTTTCAGGCACGTTGTTTCCTAGATATCCCAGATGATCATAATATTCCGAT
>JALEGH010000078.1 GCA_022763065.1 Alphaproteobacteria bacterium | reverse complement strand
GGCAATGACCTCATCAACGATTGCTTCGATCGCACCGGTGTCTGTGACTTGTTTAAGGCCTTTTTGTTCAACAATTGCGCCTGCGTCTTTGCCGGTTTTATACATTTCCGCGAAGACATCTTTGGCGATTTTGCCGGAGATCGTGCTGTCAGAGATCAATTTAATCAAACCGCTTAATTGCGTGGCTGAAATAGGGGAGTCGGATAGGGCCTTGTTTTCTTTATTCAACGCTCCTAAAAGCTCGTTAATCACCCAGTTGGCCGCAAGCTTTGCATCATTGTCATTGGCAACAGTTTCAAAATATTCGGCGCGCGCACGTTCGGCAATGAGCACGCTTGAATCATACAGGCTCAGGCTGTAACTCTCCATGAAGCGGTGCTTTTTCTCATCAGGAAGCTCTGGCAGGGTGCCTTTGATCTCTTCAATCATAGAGTCTTCTAGGACGAGTGGAAGCAGGTCTGGATCAGGGAAGTACCTGTAATCATGCGCTTCTTCTTTGGAACGCATGGAACGGGTTTCCATCTTGTTTGGGTCCCAAAGGCGGGTTTCTTGGACGACTTTGCCGCCGCCTTCGATGAGGTCAATTTGGCGGTTCACTTCAAAGTCAATGGCCTGCTGCACGGCCTTGACGGAGTTCACATTCTTGATTTCCGCACGGGTTCCATATTCATCCCCCGGTTTACGCACAGAGATATTTACGTCGGCCCGCATGGAGCCTTCCTCCATGTTCCCATCACAAGTGCCCAGATAACGCAGGATCATGCGAAGTTTTGAGAGATAAGCGGCGGCTTCTTCTGGCCCTCTGATATCGGGTTCGGACACAATTTCCATGAGGGCGCAGCCCGATCGGTTCAAATCCACGAAAGACTTTGTCGGGTGCTGATCATGGATGGATTTTCCGGCGTCTTGTTCCAGATGAAGGCGGGTAATACCGATTTCTTTGGTCGTGCCATCCGGTAGGTCAATTTCGATTGTGCCTTCGCCAACGATAGGCTGGTCAAATTGTGAAATTTGATACCCTTGCGGTAAATCGGCGTAGAAGTAGTTCTTACGGGCAAAAACAGACGTTTTATTGATTTTCGCATTGAGACCCAACCCCGTGCGTACGGCTTGTTCAACGCATTTTTCATTAAGAACGGGGAGCATACCCGGCATCGCCGCATCGACCATGGATACTTGCGTGTTTTGCGCCGCGCCGAAGTCTGTCGCGCTGCCGGAAAAGAGCTTGGAGTTCGCGATGACCTGCGCATGCACCTCCATCCCGATGACGATTTCCCATTCACCTGTTTCGCCTTTTACCAATGCATGTGTCATGATTACGTGCTCCATATTTAATATTACGGAGCAGACTTTAGCGCTTTTACATCACACAGCCAAGGAGTTTTGATTGTGCGAAGCTTTGAAATTCCTGATCACTGGTGAGTGCGCTCATCGGGTCGGCGATGTTGGGATTGCGCGATAGAATGTTTTGGAAGACTTGTTGTCCGTTGGAGCCGAGATAGCTCGCCACTTGGGATGCCATACAACCGCACAGTTTTTGCGGGTTACGGCCTAGTTTTTTGGTTTGCGGGTTGGTCACGCAAGTGTGATAGTAGTGATCTTTCGCCGGATATTGAATGCACGGCGCGTAGACATGGACTATCATCTTATTCATGGCATTGCGCGCATTTTGATCTTGTCCGCCCATCATTTGAACATCTTCTACGCTTAGAGATTGCATCATTTTGGCCGCCGTACAGGCGCATAAATTGTTTTTGCCCGTTTGGGTCAGCCCGGGTTGCGAAGGCTGCTGCATACAGTTTTGGAAATAAGCCTCTGCTGTTTGACGGGTGATAGGTGTTGCCCCGGCTACTGTAGGTATAAGAATGAGAAGCAGAGCAAGACTAAGAAACAGGCGCATAGGGATCCTTTAAGATAATTAATAACTTAGCCATCATACCATGTTTCAAAACGCAGCAGCAATTAAGCCGCTTGTTTTTCCTGTAAAAGGGCGGGTTTGGCCGTAAAATTAGCTGCTTTTTCAATGCTTTGGGAAACACGCAAGACCGTTTCCTCATCCCACGGACGTCCCAAAATTTGTAAACCCAGTGGTAGGCCGTTCGCGTCCAATCCGGCAGGCACAGACATGCCCGGCAAGCCTGCAAGAGAGGCCGGAACCGTGAAAATATCGTTGAGATACATTTTGATCGGGTCATCCTCATTTTCACCAATTGCAAAAGCAGCGCTTGGCGCGGTAGGTGTCAAAAGCACATCACATTTTTCATACGCTTTCATGAAGTCTTCGGAAATCAAATGACGAACTTTTTGCGCCTTGATGTAATACGCATCGTAGTACCCAGATGAGAGCGCATAAGTGCCGATCATGATGCGGCGTTTTACCTCATCGCCAAATCCTGCCGCGCGGGTGTTGGAATAGGTGTCGTTTAAATCTTCGCCTTCAACGCGCAGCCCATAGCGCACGCCATCATAGCGCGCGAGGTTAGAGGAACACTCCGCCGGGGCGATGATGTAATAGGTAGGCAAGGCGTATTTTGTATGGGGCAGGGACACATCTACAATCTCAGCACCTGCGTCTTTCATCCATTCGACCCCCTGATCCCAGAGTTTTTCGATTTCTTCGGGCATACCGTCCATACGGTATTCTTTGGGAATTCCGACTTTAAGGCCTTTGATATCTTGGTCTGCAAGCGCGGCGGCGAAATCCGGCACATCCTTTTTGGCGCTTGTGCTGTCTTTGGGGTCATGCCCACACATGGATTTAAGCAAAATCGCAGCATCTTCGACATTGCGCGCAAAGGCGCCTGCCTGATCGAGGGAAGAAGAGAAGGCGACAATTCCCCAACGGGAACAACGTCCGTAAGTGGGCTTTATTCCTGTAATACCGCAAAAAGATGCGGGTTGACGGATGGAGCCGCCCGTATCTGTTCCGGTTGCGGCCATGCATAAATGCGCGGCGGTGGCACTGGCCGAACCACCGGAGGAGCCTCCGGGTACAAGATCGGTGTTCGGTTCACCGTCACGTCTCCACGGGTTAATGACATTGCCGTAATAACTTGTGGTGTTGGCTGAACCCATTGCAAATTCATCAAGGTTGAGTTTACCCAGCATCACTGCGCCGGCATCCCAGAGTTTTTGGGTGACGGTGGATTCATATTTGGGTGTAAAGCCTTCCAGAATATGGCTGCCTGCTGTCGTTTGTACATTACGGGTGCAGAATAAATCCTTAATGCCAAGGGGAATGCCCTCAAGTTCTCCCGCATTACCACCGGCGCGGCGTTTGTCGCTTTCCTGTGCTTGTTTGAGGGCAAGCTCAGGCGTCTCGGTGATATAGGCATTGAGGTGCTTGGCAGCCTCCATCGCCTCAATATGCGCGCGCGTGATTTCAACACTTGTGAAATCCTTGTTTTTAAGGCCCTTTATCGCCTCGGCCATTGTCATGTGTGTTAAATTTATCATGTTTTTTACTCCACCACCTTTGGCACAACGAAGAAACCTTCTAAAGTCTCTGGTGCGTTGGCTAAGATATCTTCTTGGATATTGCCGTCTGTGACCTCATCAGTGCGTAAAGAAAGATTGAGGTCTACGACGCTTGCAAGTGGCTCGACATTGTCTGTATCCACTTCGGCCAGTTGCTCCACAAATTGAATAATATTGGAAAGTTGGGGGCCGTATTTCTCCAACTCCTCATCGCTCATCTTGATGCGAGCCAACGAGGCTACCTTGGCGACATCTTTTTTATCCAGTGATGACATGAATTAGTCCTTTTTCTTAAAATTTAAGCCTTTGTTGTCTTAGCATTGTGCTATAAAGGGCGCAAGCCGTATAAAGAGGTTCAAATGCCAATTTTAAAAGATCAAGAGATTGCCGGAAAAGTGCCTAAAAATATCCGCCTGATGGGGTTGGATTTGGGCACGAAGACCATTGGGGTTGCGGTGTCCGATGCGGCGCAATCTATCGCTACACCTGTGACGACCATTCAGCGTACAAAGTTTTCAAAAGATATTGTGGAATTGGGTAAGGTTACCCGCGAATTTGACATTGAGGGCTATGTGCTGGGCTGGCCACTTAATATGGATGGCTCGCAAGGGCCTAGGTGTGATGCCACGCGCTCTTTTGCAGACGAAATGGGGAAACATCCTGACATCTTTGGCTTTGATCCGCTTATCATCCTTTGGGATGAGCGTTTATCCACAGCGGAAGTGGATAACTTTCTGGATAACACTGTGGATATGCCTCAAAAATTCAGGGGGAAAAACCGGAAAAATGTAATCGACAAACTTGCCGCACAGGTGATTTTGCAGAGTTTTTTGGATTTTTATTGACATATTTACATTGTTGCGTAGTATTTGTACTAGATAAATGGAGGTATTGAAATGGCATATCGTATTGTTACTAGGGATAGTGAAGGTCCTTTGAAAGAGCTTCTTTCGAGAGCAAGTGGTGTAAAGCATTTTTTGGATTCCCAGTGTTATTCTATTCTGGTAAAGGGGATAGTTTTTCAGGGGGCACAGGGGGACTTAACCCTGCATTGGGAGGGAGCACACTCTCCAACAGGCACCTGTGTTGGAGGAAAAGCGGTTTTTGATGAGGGGATTACAGTTGAAGAGCTTCGAAATGTTGGTTTTGAAGTCAAACCAACTGTTTTTCGTCGTGTTGGGAAAGCTCTGGGAGTTTGTTAGAGTTTGTTTCGTTCCGCAAATTTCTTAAACAGCGATACGGTAACGATCCACGGTACTTCCATAGCTACGACGAAAAGGAGCGTTTCTTGCGGAAAGTAAAGTGCGGCGATGCCGATTGCCAGAGAAATGTTATTCACACCAGATAAAAGCGAGTTGCTGATCTTTTCTTTTTTGTTTTTTCGCCATGCATAGAACCACCCAAAGACAAAGAAAAAGCCGTAAAGGATACATCCTGCCAGAATGATCGGAATAATCTGTAGCCAGTTTTCGAGGAAATAGTCACGTTGTAGTGCAACAGCCACGGCGACCATTGCACCCAATCCGATAACGGAAAAGAAGGCAGAATAATCATCAACTTGCTTTTTTAGGGTTGGAAACGGCATCAAGCCTAAAAAGTAAATAATGGCAGGTAAAAAAATCGAGCAGCTCAACGCCATAAACATATTGAGTGTATTGATCTCAATAGATTCCTTCATGACCAGCCAGAAAATGAGCGATACGCCAAGAGGGGCAAGGGCATTGGTTAGAATTGTTCCTGAAAGGGCCATGAGCGCATTCCCGCCAGTAAGGTTGGCGATGGTGGTGGAGGCCACACCGACAGGCATTAATGCCACCAGTAAAATCGCAATGGCGTAGTCCGGGATCAGCACATTCGCAAGCCAGTAGAGCACAACAGGTAGCAATACAAATCGCGCCATGTAAAATATTGTGAATTGCCCGAAGTTAATTTTGCCAAAATCCGCCCAGATAATTTTGGAACAGGAAAAGAAAATAACAAAAGCCACCAACAGGATAGAACTTTCCTTGGGGAGTGTTTCCAATCCGGGCAGAAATAATCCGGCCAATAGCCCAATAATCAGGGAGAGTTCAAGATGTCCGGCGATGAAAGTTTTAATTTTTTGCATGGCTTATAACTTATAACGATGCAATAAATCACTGTTATTACGCATCCAGCTTTTACCCTTACTGTAATCAAGGCATAAATCTTCGCACTGCATCCAGAATGCGGGGGAGTGATCCATGTGCTTGAGATGCGCGACCTCATGCGCGACAACGTAATCAAAAGCCTCCGGGGCTGCGAAAATAAGCCGCCAAGAATAGCTTAAAACACCATCATGGGAACAACTGCCCCAGCGTGTCTTGGTGTCTTTCAGGTCAATTTTGGTTATCTTTTTTTCAATGGTTGCTGCTTTGGCATGCGCCAGTTTAGTGATTTCTTCTCGTGCGTGATTAATCAAAAATCTTTTGAGGCGGGAGGTTGGGTCTTGCTTATTGGTTGAAATTTTCAGATAGGAGTCCTGAAATGCGATATCTGTCCTTCTGAGCGCAGAGTCATAATGGATGTCGAGTGTAAAGCTTTGCCCTAAAATGGAAATTTCTGCGCCGTGAGAGAGGTGTATTTGATCGGGGAGGGTATCCAACTGCTCTCTAATCCATTGTTGATGCTCGCGGGCGAAGTGGTAAGCACTCCTGATGCTCGCACGTTTGGGGATGACAAGGTTTACAACCCGCGCGCGGGCGTCAAGGCGCAGCGCCATGCGTTTGGCGCGGGGATTAATTTTGAGTTTTAAATCCGGCGAGATATCATCAAACGGATAGGCTTGAAGTGCATATTCCAATTTTTTGGCAATAGCGTTCTTTGGAATTTGGCGTAGCTTATTTTCAATGTTTTGAAGGGCGCGATTCATTCGCCCATTATGGACATTAAGCGGCTACAGGAACAAGTTGTTTATTATTTCTGGTTTTGGGTGGATCGTTTTTGGATTTTTTATCCACGAAATGTTCAAGCGCTATCCCATCTTTATCAAGTAGATATTGATACTCTTCGTCCCATGCTTGCTTTGCGGTGCGCGGTTTAACGGGTTGAATATGACTTTTCGGGATAGGGTCATATTTGAGTCCGGCTTTTGCTCCCATCTCACGGATGAAATGCGCCACACCTGGGACAATTTCTTTTTGGCAGCGAGAACCATTGAAAGAGCCGTAATGACCAATGAAATGATTCAAAATATTGCGCTGCATGTTCGCGGGGATGTTTTTACAAAGGCGGTGTGCATAAAAGGTCTGACCGTAGGCAGAAATATCGTCCTTTAGTCCTTCGACGGTGAGAAGTGCAGTTTTTGTGATTTTGGAAAGATCCACAAGGCGTCCTTTCACTGTTAATTCTCCTTTGGGTAGAAGTTGATCAATGAAAACATTTTTGATTGTTTTGAGATAAAATTCTTTGGTCATATCCAGAACGGATAAATATTCGGTGTAAAATCGGTTATGTTTGTCTGCGGAGTCTTGGTCTCCTACGGTTAGATTTTCAAATTGCTTCTTATGTGCGTCAATATGGTTGCTGAGGTTCATGGTTATGAATCCGGTTAGCTGTAATAGACCGGAATAGACTTCCCTCCCCAAACCTTCGTAAGGACCGATAACTCTACCAATGAGAGTTTTAAAGAATGAAAACCCTTTGGTCATGGCGATATTGACGGGCTGTGTGATGTTGGCGATGGGGTTAATCGGGGCGGCGAATAAGCTGATACTCAAAGGTTGGTTGGGGTCTTTATCTGCTTCCATCAGGGCAGTGGCCGCAAGTGCGGGGGCAGCGCCCTGACATACTCCTACGACATGGGTGTTGGGTCCCATTGTTTGGATAAAGCTCCGGATATCTTCAATTTGGTCTTCTGTATCCCATTTCCCTTTGGAAACAGGGATGTTTCGCGCATTTTTCCAGTCTGTAATATAAACATCATGGTCAGGCAGGAAGTACCTAATAGTATTACGAAGGAGTGTTGCGAAATGACCGGATAGAGGGGCGACGATGAGGAGTTTAGGATGATTTAAGCGCAGAGGCTCACCATTTTCATCCAGTTTTTTAAAGTGGATAAGGCGGGCAAAATCTTTCTCCTCAACCATGTTTTCTTCGATATCATAGCTTGTGCCATCTATTTCAACATCATTCACGCGAAAATCCGGACGGCCATAGTCATTGAGCATACGTGCGGTCGTTTCGTAGCACGCATTGGCGTAGTTGTGAAATGTTTCAGCAGGCGTATTTGGAAAAGCGGTTGCCCATGTTTTATGCCACTGTGCAGCTCCTTCGAACCATATTTGCCATGGCTGAGCCATCTGTTTGAACAATGTGTGCATGGCATAGAGCGGCGTTTGTGACATCAAAATCCTCCCAGTATATTGTTTTCTAGTATTATTTTTAACTATTTGCGAATTCTCAGCACTATAACATAAAAGCGTATTAGTCCATAGTAATTTTCATAATTATATAAAAATAGTGTGGGTTATTTTGTAATTTTATTACTCAAAACACCTGTCTATGGTAGCTTTCCACTATGCCAGAACCTATTCAAGCGCCTATTCAAGAACTTGTTCAAACGTTCCATCAGTTCCTGCTCGATCCTGATCGTTTGCCGCTTGCGATTGTGGCAGTCGTGCTTGTTTTGCTGGTCGGGATGATGAGCGGACCGGTGGCTGGCAACGCCAATCCGGCCTTTTGGGCGCTTGTGGAGACTCTATTTGGCAAGTTGGGAATGCGGATGAATAAGTCGGGTCGCCTGAAGGGAGACCTTATCTTTCGGGGGCTTGTTTTTACGATTATGGTTGCTGTCATTGCCTTTTTTGCCGGGCGCGCCATGATGATTGCAGCCAACATCTATCCGGTATGGTCCATTGTTGAGATTTTGGCGCTGTGCTTGGTTTTGAGTGCTGGAACCGTGTTTGTCGCGCTCGGACGGCTTTATAAGGCACTTAATGATAAAAAAGTGAGCGAAGGGGCTTACTATACGCTCGCGCGTTCAACGAGGACGGATATGAGCCGTAGCGATGACTACACCATCGTGCGTGTTGGGATGGGGCTTGTCTTTAAATCTTTTGACAAGGCTTTGGTCGCACCGGTCATCTGGTATCTCATTGCCGGATTGCCCGGAGCGTATATCTATGCAGGGTTGGCGGCACTTGTTTGGCGGTTTGGCGCAGAAGGTCATCATAGCGGTTTTGGTGCGGTGATGATGGCGCTGGAGCGTCTGATGGGCTTTGTCCCTAATATGCTAAGCGGGATTTACATGGCATTTGCCGCACTTGTGACACCTACGGCGGGTTTAAGCCGTTCATTTCTTGGGTTTTTCAGTTCCAAAGGACAGGCCAAATATGAGGAAGGCGGCTTTCCAATGAGTGTGGCCGTGCATGCGCTGAATATCAGTATCGGTGGTCCGACAACTGATTTGGACGGCGTGGCGATTAAACGTGGCTGGATCGGACCGGCGGGGGCCACAGCGCAACTGGGGGCAAAACACCTGCACCGGGCGCTTTATATGGGCTTTATCGCTCATTTGTTGTTTTTGGCATCTTTGGGTGGTGCCATAATTTTCGCGGCTTCCGGTCTGACTTTGGGACTGTTTTAGGCCGGACCTCTCTTATTTACATTTTAGCCATAAGAATACTTGACTTTAGGCGCCGTGTTCGACTAAATTGCGCGTCTGATATTATTGAGCCAGTTTAAAGGAATAAGAAGATGAGCCGTGAATGCATGATCACACAAAAGAAACGCATGGTTGGAAATAACCGTTCGCACGCCATGAATGCGACAAAGCGTACATTTGAACTTAATCTTCAAGATACAAGTGTTTATAGTGAGGTCTTAAAGCGTAAAATCAAGATCAGGGCGTCTGCAGCCGGTCTTCGCACGTTAGATCACAAAGGTGGCATTGACGCTTTTGTGACAAATACGGCGAAGACGAAGCTCCACCCTAAGCTGCGTCCCGTGAAGGCTGAAATTGAGAAAAAGCTTGAAGAAAAAGCCACATAGCGTTGCTTTATCTTTTTAATTTGTAGGCCATAAATATGACCTCAACGCAAAATAAGCCCGCAAGCGTGAACGCTCAGAGCGGGCTTTTTTATACCAAAAATCTTGATTATCCCGGCTTTGATTTTGAAATCACCCATGAATGCCCCAAAACCGGTGCGCGTACGGGCCGTTTAACCACGCCGCATGGTACAATAGAAACGCCGAATTATATCTTTTGCGGGACGAAAGCCTCTATCAAAAATTTATCTCCTATGCAAATGGCAGAGGCCCAAACCGATATTATTTTGGCTAATACCTATCATTTGATGATCCAACCCGGCGCAGATTTGGTGCAAAAGATGGGCGGACTTCATAAATTTATGAATTGGAATGGCCCGATGCTGACCGATAGTGGTGGGTTTCAGGTCTTTTCGATGGGGCATGGTTCTTGCGCGGATGAGATCAAGGGCCGCTCTACAGGTACGAAGAAAGAAAGCCTGCTGGAAATTACGGAAGAGGGGGCGGTGTTCAAATCCTATCTGGATGGACGAAAATTGATGCTGAACCCTGAAATCTCGATGGAGCTGCAACATAAGCTCGGCGCGGATCTCATTATGCAGATGGATGAATGTACCGCCTATCAGGTGACAAAGGATTATACGGCCAAATCCATGGAGATGAGCATGCGCTGGGGCGATCGCTCTTTGGCGGCGTTTGAAAAACATCATAACGGCTCGCAGGCGCTTTACGGGATTGTGCAGGGCGGAATTTACCATGATCTGAGGGTCGAAAGCGCACAATATGTGGCGGATCGTCCTTTCTTCGGCACTGCTGTGGGCGGTTGTCTGGGCGGCAGTGATGAGGAGATGTACGGCATTCTTGATGTGGTGAAGCCTTATCGTAGGCCGGAGCGTCCGGTGCATTTCTTAGGGATTGGTAAGATCAAGGACGTATTCCGTTCCGTGCGTTACGGGATTGATACCTTTGATTGTGTGGCGCCGACCCGTATGGCACGTCACGGTATGGCACATATCAAGGGCGCGCAAGGGGAGCGCATTAATCTTGTCAATGCGTGCTTCAGGGATGACCCTACGCCTCTTGATGCCGATGGAATGTCGAGCATAGATATTCCGGCTTCGCGGGAGTTTTCGAAGAGCTATATTCATCATTTGCTCAAAGCCAAGGAGATGCTGGCCTATCAAATCCTAACCCAGCATAACGTGGCCGTCATTAACCGACTGATGCGCGAAGTTCGCGCCGCGATCAAGGAGGGCACGTTAGACGCGCTCGAAAAAGAGTGGTTGGCTGAATAACTAAAAAAATTGAGTTTTATCTTTTCTGTTTTTCGGTAAAGTAGCGGCTATGGCACTTGATTATGGTTCGCAGAAATCACTTGTGAAGCTCACTCCTGTTTTGGAGGAGGCGGCTTTTTGGTATAGCGATATTGTGAGCGCAGTTGCCTATCCTGATAAAGCTTCCATCGTTGCCAGATTGGATAGTTTTTTGGATTGGATGCAAGAAGGCCATGATTTGCCGCCTGAAATTATACGTGATACTCAGGCTCTCTATGATGATCTTATGAATCAAGTAGAGCGTATATTGCCGGTTTTGCAGGCGGAAAATAACCTCCCCTTTGATGATTTTAGCGAGCTTAACACCCTTTATAACGCTTTTTTGTTCCGGCTTTATCGCTTGGAAGCTGATAGTGCGCTAGAGGGTAGAGGCGTTGATCCGCTAACAGGTTTGCGTAGTCATGAAGCAATCGAACCGGATTTGAAGCGCGAGATGGAGCGATTATCACGGCAGGGAAATCCTTTTGCGCTCGTTGTGTGCCGGATTGATGATATCGGGTCCGTGGAACCACCGGAAGATATGTTGGCATTGGTGGTTCGTGCTATCAAGCAATGTATGCGGAGTTTCGATGATGCGTATTATTTGGGGCAGGGACAATTTTTACTGAGCCTTAAGCATGCAGATTTGATCGGTGCGCAGGCCGCTGTGACCCGTTTACGCCAGATTTTGTCGCAGGATGAAGGGAACAAAAAGGGGAGCGTGACACTTTCTTATTGTATGAGCGAACCTTTGCCCGAAGATAAGCCGCTCAAAATAATTGAGGATATGAAAGACGATTTGGCGCAAAATGCAAGCGCGCAAGATGCGGTACTCAAGCTACTGGAAATGAGCGAGCTTGAACGTTTCGTGAGCACAATGGAGTAACAGACGGATAAAATATAGCCAGATAAAATGATGAGCGCCGAAACCCTTTTTATATTCTTTATGTCGATTGTCTTGCTCCATATAAAACCGGGGCCGGGACAGGCGCTGCGCGTGGCGACCGCCTTAAAGAACGGTTTTTGGCCTGCGATGATGATGGGGTTGGGTGTTCAAATCATATGTAGTTTGTATCTCGTGATTGCCGTTGTAGGTTCTTCCTACATTTTTGATTTTTTTCAAAATGCGGCATTTTTCTTCAAAATCGCAGGCGGTCTTTACCTGATATATCTTGGCACTTCGGGCTTTCAAAAGCCTGATCCTGATAGCAAAAGCGAAGTTGCCGCGGGCAATAAAAGCTATATCCACTACTTTCTTTTGGGGTGTGTTGTCTCACTGTCCAACCCTATTGATATTTTCTTTTTTGCAGGGATTTTACCGGGCCTTATTGACATGGCGGCCTTGTCTGCTGCGCATATTTTACAGTTTGTCGCGATTATGGTTGTGACATGTCTAATTATTGACGTATTGATTTTAAGCATAGCGGTTCAGTCAAAGATAGCGTTTGCCGATAGCCCTTATGCAAAGCACATTACTTTTGCAGCGAATATTGGCTTTATACTTATCGGGGCATTTTTGCTGTATATGGCCTTTTTGGGTCAGGATTATTCGTTCGAGATTTTATAATTTATTAAGGAGCTTATGCATTATGTACAAACATCAGGACTTTAAAAACCTCCATGTTGTGGACCATCCGTTGGTGTTGGACCGCCTTAGCCAGATGCGCTGCAAAGAAACACCAACACAGGATTTCAGGCGGTTGCTGCGTGAGATTGCGATGTTTATGGGCTATGAGGTGACGAAGGATATCCCCCTGACCACGAAAAAGATTGAAACGCCGATCTGTGAGATGGAGGCCCCCGTGCTCTCACATCCCGAGCCTGTTTTGGTACCGATTTTGCGTGCGGGGCTGGGGATGAGTGATGGTTTGAAAGACTTGCTCACCAACGCCGTGTTTGGCCATATCGGGGTGTACCGTGATGAAGAAACGCATCGTCCGGTGGAATATCTCGTGCGCCTGCCGCAAAATATTGGTCCGCGAGAAGTTATTTTGGTTGATCCGATGCTGGCCACGGGTCACTCCGCGAAATATGCGCTCGATCTGCTGGCTCGCGAGGGTGTGCCGCAAAAACAAATCCGCTTTATGGTGCTTGTCGCGGCGCCCGAAGGGGTAAAAGTCATTGAGGAGGCCTATCCCGATATTCCGGTTTATGTGGCAGCACTTGACGAAAAGCTCAATGAAAATGCTTATATCGTGCCGGGTCTAGGAGACGCCGGAGACCGCGTTTTCGGGACGTTATAAAATTTCCCAAGCATTTTTGGGTGTTTTGCGCTATAGTAGGCTTATATAAAGATAATAAATAAGCTAAGTGGGAGGTTTAAGCGCATTTAAATGCCAAATTCTCCGGTAGATCATAGGGCGCTGTTTAATCAGATGCCCGTCACGCGGTTTCTGGTTGAAAAGCGCGGGAGTGACTTCATCGTACGTGAAGCCAATGAGATGGCTTGCGAGTTTTTTGGCAAAAAGCGCGAATGTATCATTTCTGCGTCGCTCGATGATCTTTTTAGACATGACAATGTCCGGCGGATGTCATCTTTCTTCAATAAATGCCTTGATAAAAAAATGGCGGTGACTGTACCGGCCTTGCCGAGCTTTCCGGGCAGCGTGCGTGCGCCCGGCTTTTGGGTGAACCCTGTCTATGACTATGATGGTGGGGATGAGATCATCTTTTTGGATGTAATCGCGCAGCCCTTTGCGACCGATACTGCGATTATTGAGCGGGAGCGCGATGACGCGCTTGTGCTTTTAACCTCTATTTTTGAAGTGGCGGATATCGGTATTATTGTGAGCGATCGTAACCGCCGAATTGTAAAGATTAACGACAGTTTTGAGCGTATTTTCGGTTGGAACCGTCGTGATACGATGGGGCGGGACCTTGTCGAATTTGTAGTTCCTGAAGAACAGGAAGTTGCGCGTAAAAACCATAACCGCTTCATCAAGACGGGCGACCGGAATGCCGGTGATGTGCAGGTCACGTGTAAGGACGGCGCAATCGCCAATGCCTATTTCGCTACAGTGAGCATAGAGCTGAGCCATAATCGCCGCTTTCAGGTGACAACGCTTGTCGATATTACCAAGCGCAAGCAAATGGAGATGTCGCTTAGATTTGCCAAAGAGCAGGCCGATACAGCCAATCACGCGAAATCTACCTTTTTAGCCAATATGAGTCATGAGCTTAGAACGCCGCTCAACGCCATTATCGGTTTTTCTGAGATGATGATTAAGGAGACATTCGGTAAGCTTGGCAAGGACAAATTCGCCCGCGATAAATATCAGGAATATCTATCAGATGTTCATTTAAGCGCGCGGCATTTGCTTGATATTATCAATGAAGTGCTGGATATGTCCAAAATTGAGGCCGGGCGTTTGGAGCTGGATGAAAAAGAAATTGACCTTCCGGGCTTGCTGGAAAGTGTCGAGCGTATTGTTTCCTCCAAGATTTTCAGTGACAAGCTTGCCGTGAAGCTCGACATTGTAGAAAATTGCCCGAAGCTTTATGCCGACCCGCGGCTCATCCGGCAGGTGTTGATTAATCTGCTTACCAATTCCGTTAAATTCTCTGAAAATGGCGGTATCATTACCTTGAGCGCAAAGGTAAATGATAAGGGGCAGGTGGTTGTTTCTGTGGCAGATCAGGGTGTTGGAATTCCTGAAGATCGTTTGAACGAGGCGATGGAGCCGTTCGGACAAATTCATGACCCGGCCTATAGCAAATCCTATCAGGGGACAGGTTTGGGCTTGCCGCTTTCCAAGGCGATGGTGGAGCTACATGGGGGGCGTATGAAGCTTAAATCCAAAGAAGGGGTCGGGACCACCGTCACAATCACTTTGCCGCGCGCGCGTACACGTTTTCATCAACAACGTAAGATGACGTCAGAGCAAACAAAAGCCGCCTTTTCGGAAGAAGAATTATCCGCTATTGAATTTCGTGCGGGGGCTGAGTAGACTTCCCCTCGGTTTTTAGTTTTACGAAAAGAAATCAAACACATCATGAACGCAAGCGATCTTGAGCAAAAATGTCAGGCGGCTGGCCTTAAAATGACAGCGCCAAGGCGGGTTATTCTCTCTGTACTGGCTGGGGCGACAGACCATCCTTCGGTTGAGGATGTTTACGAGCGGGCAAAAAAAGAAGATAGCTCCATCAGCATGGCGACTGTGTACCGGACATTGGGGCTTTTGGATGAGCTGGGACTTGTTTACCGTCATGAATTTAGCGATGCGGACCATGCGCGCTATGAGGTCAATACGGAGCATCATCACCACCTCATTGATATTGATACCGGCAAGGTGATTGAATTCCAAAGCGAAGAAATCGAGAATATGAAACAACAAATCGCCCGTGATTTAGGCTATGACCTCGTGGAATGCCGCTTGGAACTTTACGGGAAGAAGATGAAATAGCTCTTTGGATATCCAAATTCCAACATATTTGTGGCTTGAGGGGAAAACCCGTGAGTTGACGGCTCGTGGGGTCGGGGTTTATATCATGCAGCGCGGGGAGAAGATGGGCGGGCTTGTTTTGCTCAAAGTTTCAAACTGTGAGGGGAAGTGTAAGCTTCTAACGCAGCAACGTGATCTGGACGGTGTTTTGGGCTGGGTGAATGCGTTATCTGAAGAGATTGTGAGCGAGGAAGAGGTAGATGGTTACATTAAGCGCTCAATTAACCGCGATCCCGACCTCTGGGTCGTAGAGGTTGAGGATAAGGGAATGGAAAATCCTTTTATGGATTAAGTTATATGAAGACCTTCGATTTTTGCGGCCTTCTCAAGAAGGGCTTGCGCTTCCTCTGGTGAAAGCTCATCATTTGGACGGGCATTAAGATTGGCTTTCGTGAAGTCTTGTGCAAGTGCAGTCATTTCTTTTGTTTCCTTTGTCGTCATGTTTTCATTCTTACCTAAAAAGGTTTAAATCTCTTTAATGACCAAAATAGGACTGTAAATGTACGTTTTTAGGGCTAAAGCTCCCAAAAATGCTTGCATTTTGGCAAAAAAGAGGTCAAAACTGGGCTGGTAATTCGGACCTGAACAGTCCTATAAAATTAATATGCCTGATTTGAGCCTGTTTTGAAATGATAAAATTGTCGAAAATGACGGATTATGCTGTGGTGGTGCTGGCCGAGATGGCCTTGCACGCAGGCGTACGTATGAGCGCGTCTCACCTCGCGCAAAGTACAAAACTACCAGAACCTACGGTGTCCAAAATATTAAAGCTTTTGGCCAAGCATAATCTGGTGATTTCGCGCCGTGGTGTTAATGGCGGTTATTTGTTGAGCAAATCACCTGATGAGATTGATATGGCAGCGGTGATTACGGCGCTTGACGGGCCGATTGCGCTCACGGCTTGTGTGGAAGGTTCCAAGGACTGCTGTGAATATAAAGATATGTGCGCCATGAAAGGGCAATGGAATCCGGTGAATATGGCGATGCGGAATGCTTTGCGGGATGTGTCACTGGCACAGATGATCGGAGGTAAAGTCAATGGCTGAAACAAGCAATCCTCACATTGATCAAGACACAATTGATGCGGTTCAAAATCTGGGCAGCTATAAGGCCGGATTTGAAACAGATATTGAGATGGAATATGCGCCCAAGGGGCTCAATGAAGATATTATCCGTCTGATTTCTAAGAAGAAGGAAGAGCCGGAATGGATGCTGGAATGGCGTTTAAAAGCCTATGCCCGTTGGCTAAAAATGCCTGAGCCTGTTTGGGCGAAAGTAGAGCATCCGCCCATTGATTATCAAGATAGCTATTATTACGCACAGCCGAAAAATATGAACCCCGCGCCAAAATCTTTAGATGAAGTTGATCCGAAATTGCTGGAGACTTATGAGAAGCTCGGTATTTCACTCAAAGAACAAGAAGTGCTGGCCGGTGTAGAAGGCGCGCCAAAGGTCGCAGTTGACGCGGTGTTTGACAGTGTTTCGGTGGCAACTACCTTTAAAAAGTCTTTGGAAGATGCAGGCGTGATTTTCTGCTCCATCTCTGAGGCGATCCGCGAACATCCTGAGCTTGTGAAGAAATATCTTGGCTCCGTTGTCCCTTATGCGGATAATAAGCATGCGTGCCTCAATAGTGCGGTTTTTACCGACGGGTCGTTTGTTTATATCCCCGAAGGGGTGCGCTGCCCTATGGAGCTCTCCACTTATTTTCGTATGAACGCGGTCAATACAGGACAGTTTGAGCGCACACTCATTATCGCGGAGAAGGGATCGTACGTATCTTATTTGGAGGGGTGCACCGCGCCCATGCGTGATGAAAATCAACTTCATGCGGCGGTAGTGGAACTGATAGCTCACGAAGAGGCGGAGATTAAATATTCCACCGTGCAAAACTGGTATCCGGGTGATGAGAACGGCAAGGGTGGGGTCTATAACTTCGTGACCAAGCGCGGGCTTTGTGAGGGGCGCAATTCCAAGATAAGCTGGACGCAGGTGGAAACCGGCTCAGCCATTACATGGAAATATCCTTCTTGTGTTTTGAAAGGGGACGGCAGCCAAGGAGAATTTTATTCTGTGGCAATTACAAATAATCACCAGCAGGCCGATACAGGCACCAAGATGATCCATATGGGTAAGAATACGAAGAGCCGGATTATTGCCAAGGGGATTAGTGCAGGGAAATCGGATCAAGCCTATCGCGGCTTGGTGAAAGTTATGGCGGGAGCCGATGGGGCGCGGAATTTTACTCAATGTGATAGTTTGCTGATTGGTAATAATTGTGGTGCACATACGGTGCCTTATATCGAAACCAAAAATCCGGGCGCGCAGTTGGAACATGAAGCAACCACAAGCAAGGTGAGTGATGATCAGCTCTTTTACTGTCAGCAGCGCGGCATTGGTGAAGAAGAAGCGCTTGCACTGATCGTGAATGGTTTTTGCCGTGAGGTTATGCAGCACTTGCCGATGGAATTTGCAGTTGAAGCACAAAAACTTGTTGGGATTAGTTTAGAGGGAAGTGTTGGGTGATGAACTTGGTGGAGCGATACCGTGTTGTAACATTTGTACCTGAGCCACATTTGGAAAAGGTTATTGAGGCCTTGCGAAATTCACAAATGCTTGGTTACGGTAACTATACCGATGTTTTATGGTTTAGCGCGCCGGGAACCGAGCAGTTCAAGCCTTTGGAGGGTTCCAATCCAACGCAGGGCGAAACAGGAAAAACAGAAATTTTGAGTTCTGTTCGTCTTGAGTTTTCGATTGAAAGAGATGATGGGAAATTGAAGAATTTATTGAACGAGTATTTACTACCTACCCATCCGTGGGAGGAGCCTGTAGTTTATGTGACAACGGTAAAAGAAAATTTTCAAAAATAGGAGAAATTTTAAACCCGACACGGTACGAAGTGCCGGGGCTAAAGGGCTTAAAACAAAAAAGGAGAAAACAAAATGATGACAGATAGAACACACATACTTTCACAAGATCCGCGTCAAGCGATTGAAGAGATGATTAAAATTTCAGAAGAGCTTGTGGCGCGGATTGAAACTGAAAGCTCTGCTGTGGCCAATAATGACGGTACGACATTTACAATCAATGAGATGAATAAAGAGGGTGTGGCCGATCTTTATCAGCAAGCAGCAAACGAATTCCACGCGAGACTACCGGAATTCAAAAACGTTGATAAGAGCTTAATTGCCAAGCTTGATGAGGTTCAAAAATCTCTCGGACAATCCACAAAAAATAACTTGGCGCTTCTGGCGAAGTTACAAGAAGAAGAGTAAGTATTTTTCAAACCCGACGGAGCGTAAGCGACGGTTGCGGGCTTGAAAAAGGAGAATAAAATGATGATCAATATCAAAAATCTACATGCTGAAATTGATGGCAAAGAAATTCTAAAAGAGTTAGACCTCACCATCGGTAATGGTGAGGTCCATGCCATTATGGGACCGAACGGCGCGGGTAAGTCGACGCTTTCTTATGTGTTGGCAGGCCGCGATGGCTATGAAGTCACGGAGGGTTCAGCGGAGTTAGATGGTGAAAACTTGTTGGATATGGAACCGGAAGACCGCGCGGCGCTTGGGTTTTTTCTTGCCTTTCAATATCCAGTTGAAATTCCGGGTGTGCAGATGACAACCTTTCTTAAAACTGCGTTGAATGCAGTGCGCAAAGCCCGCGGCGAAGAAGAGTTGGATGCGATTGGTCTTCTAAAGCTCATGAAAACCAAATGTAAAGAGCTTGGTATTAATGAGGAGATGATGAAACGCGCTGTCAATGTTGGTTTTTCCGGCGGAGAGAAGAAACGTGCGGAAGTCCTTCAAATGGCGATGTTAGAACCAAAATTTGCGGTCCTTGATGAAACGGATTCCGGTTTGGATATTGATGCGCTCAAAATTGTGGCTGATGGCGTGAATGCTTTACGCGCAAAAGACCGTTCTTTTCTGGTGATCACACATTATCAGCGTTTGTTAGAGTATATCAAGCCGGATGTGGTCCATGTTTTGGCGGACGGAAAAATTGTGAAATCCGGCGGACCGGAATTGGCGCTTGAGTTGGAAGAAAAAGGCTACGGCGAATTTACAGCGAGCGAAGCAGCGTGAATTATATTCTTTCCCTCCTACCAGAAGACAATGTTTCCGATTGGGGGCAGGCATTGCGCGTTCATGGTCGCGATGTGTTTGAACAAACGGGTTTGCCGACGCCAAAACTGGAGCGTTTTAAATATACGAATATTCCTGCACGTCTTAAAAAGATGGACTTGGAGTTCGCCGATTCTGACGTTTCTATTGACGGTGACACGGGGTTTGTCCGTAAACTGATGGAGCATATGGAGGAGGCGCCGGATTGGCTCAAACAAATGGCGCAGCAAATACCAGCAGGTGCGCAACAATATCAGGATATGATGCTCTGGGATGCGGCTAATGCATATTTCCGGGATGGCTTAACGCTTGATATTCCGGCGAATTATGAAGGTGATAAGCCGCTTAATATTACCATTACAGGTCATGCAGACACTCATTTTGTCCCGCGCACATTTTTTGTAGCGGGTGCAAATTCAAACTTTACGGTCATTGAATATCATATGGGATCTGGGGAATATTGGAATAACCGTGTCACACAAATTCATGTGAAAGAGGGAGCACGCTTTCGTCATTACCGGATGCAGGAAAATTCGGATAGGTCTGTATATACCCAAAATACTCACATTATTGTGGAGGAGGGCGGAACTTACGAAGCCTTTGTTATGACGGTAGGTGCGGGTTTGAGCCGCAATCAGGTGCATGTGGAATTAAAAGGAGCGGAAGCGGCCTGTTACCTTAATGGTATCAATCTTTTAAAAGGCGATCAGGTCGGGGATACGACGATCACGGTAGAGCACAGGGCTGAAAGCTGTATCTCGAAGCAAAATTACCGCAGTGTTTTGGAAGAGCAATCAACGGGCGTTTTTCAAGGTAAAGTGCATGTGCACAAGATCGCGCAGAAAACAGATGGTTACCAGCTTTCAAACTCTTTGCTTTTGTCTGAGCGTGCTACAATGAATACCAAGCCGGAGCTTGAAATTTATGCCGATGATGTGAAATGCTCGCACGGCGCGACGTCGGGAAAGCTGGACGCTGAGGCGCTGTTTTATTTGCGCTCTCGTGGTATTGACGAGGATGATGCGCGGGCGCTTTTGATTGAGGCATTTTTGTCCGAAGTCGTGGATGAGATTTCCTGTGATGAGATGGGGGAGCAGGTCCGTCACGTGGTTTCAAGGTGGTTAGAGGCGCTCAAACCTCAAGAGGATATTGATCTATGAGTGTCTTAAAAAAGCAGCAAGAGAGTGTTAATTTGTCTGTTCATCGGGGAGACTTCCCGGCGCTGTCGCAGGAGATAAATGGCAAACCCTTCGTGTATCTCGATACGGCCTCCAGCGCGCAAAAACCCAAAATAGTTCTAGACGTTATGCGCGATGTTTATGAAACACATTATGCGAATATTCACCGTGGCCTTTATCACAATTCACAAGTGACAACTGAAATGTTTGAATCGGTGCGGGAAAAGGTTGCTGAGTTCATTGGCGCACCTTCGTCAGATGAAATTATTTTCACGCGTAATACGACGGAGGCTATTAATTTGGTGGCATACAGTTGGGGACGTCAAAACCTCAAGCGCGGTGATGAAATTATTCTGAGCGAAATGGAGCATCACGCGAATATCGTGCCTTGGCAATTGCTCGCACGCGAGGTTGGTTGTGTGATTAAGGTCACGCCAGTTTTGGATGACGGCTCCCTTGATTTTGGTGCGCTTGTTTCACTTTTGAGTGAGCGTACAAAATTATGTGCTCTAACGCATGTGTCCAATGCGCTTGGGACGATTAATCCGGTTCAAAAAATCACAAAGGCCGTGAAAGACTTTAGTGCCGATATCAAAGTGCTAATTGATGGTTCGCAAGGAGTCGTGCACGGTACGGTAGATGTGAGCAAAATAGGGTGTGATTTTTACGCCTTTACAGGCCACAAGCTTTACGGACCAACGGGAGTGGGGGTGCTTTGGGGGTGTAAAGAGCTTCTGAACGATATGCCGCCATACCAAGGCGGCGGCGATATGATTGAGACTGTTGCCTTTGAAGGGGAGGATGGCGCGCCTGACGGAACAACCTTTAAGAGCGCGCCCGCACGGTTCGAGGCAGGAACACCTGCTATTGCACAAATCATTGGTTTGGGCGCAGCGATTGATTATCTCACAATGATTGGAATGGATAATATTGCGGCGCATGAGGGACATTTATTGGGTATTTTGAATTCCAAATTAGAGGAAGTTGAGGGACTTAAAATTTACGGTACAGCGCAGGAGAAGGTGGGCGTTGTTTCCTTTACGCTCGATTGGGCACATGCCAGTGATGTGGCGATGATACTGGATCAATGTGGGGTCGCGGTGCGAAGCGGTCATCATTGCTGTATGCCGCTTATGAAACGCTTTGGCGTGGAGGCGACCATTCGTGCGTCGCTTGGGCTTTATTCCAATGAAGCAGATATTGAGCAGTTTATTGCAGCGCTTCATAAAGCGCGGGAGATGCTGAGCTAATGAAACAGGTTGCTGATAAAGAAATGGTGAAGAATGCTGTGGGTGGAGAAGATGAATATGATGCGCTCGCTGATCCGCCGAACGTTGAAAAATCAGATCATCCATTAAGTGCGCTTTGTGTGGCGGCGCTTAAGGAAATTTTTGATCCGGAAATTCCAGTTAATATTTATGAGCTTGGTTTGATCTATAAAATCATTGTGAGCGATAGCGAAGATGAAAAGGCGCGCGAAGAGGGGAAGAGCGATGTTTACGTGGAAATGACGCTAACCTCACCGGCTTGCCCTGTCGCGCAGGAAATGCCAATATGGGTTCAAGGGGCCATCATGCCCTTGGAGGGCGTCCATCACGTTGATGTGGATGTTATATGGGACCCGCCGTGGGACCCGTCCATGATGGCGGAAACGGCGAAATTACAGCTGAATATGTTTACTTGATTGTTTTAATGTGTTTTCAAGCCCTTTAGCCTCGGCACTTCGTGTCGGGTTTGAAAAGGGGCTTAAAAAATAAAAGGAGAAAAGAGAATAATGGCGGATTTAATAACGATTACAGATGCGGCGGCGAAAGTTATTGAAGAAAAGATCTCGCAAAAAGAAGGGGCTATTGGCCTGCGTCTGCGTATAAAAACAGGTGGTTGTGCGGGGAAGGAATATAAAATGGAGCATGTCATGGGCGACGATGATGTCAGCAAAGATGACGAGTTCAGAAATGGTGACGCGATCCTTTATATTCCACTGAAGGATACGATGAATTTTGTTGGAACTGTTATTGATTATAACGAAGATCAAATGAGTAGCGGTTTTGTGTTTAATAACCCAAATGTAGCAAATTCTTGTGGATGTGGAGAAAGTTTCGATATTCAGGACTTGCCCCAACCTCCTTCAAAACCTAATCAACCGTGATTTGGAGTCGTTACTATTCCCAAAAACAACAAAAGCCCTCGATAAGAGGGCTTGAGAAAGTCAATTAAGCATGCCTTATAGCTAAATCTGTAGAGTAGACTTCGCAGTCGGCGTCCCGATAGATGCTACTAGTGCAACGTTCTGATTCACACGTGAAGGAGCTGGAGCGGTTTTCTTTGCTGATTGTAAACCCGACGTTGCTTTCTGGCTTACCGCTGATCTTACATTTCCAAATACGTTTCTCATTTATATCACTCCTTCTATCTGTTTGTCATATGCTTCTGCATATTTTTCATAAAGTTGGTCTCGGGAGCCTCCTTCGACATATGCTTTATACACCTCATTTAACCCCAATTTCGTTAATGAGTCAAGTAAAACCGAAAAAGATGAAGAATTTGTTAATTCTTTAAGTATTTTGCAAATTATTGTAATTGAATCAATATTGCGACCGTGGATAAAGCTGGCATAAGCCATAACGTCTTGCAAAGGGTCGGGGGCAGAAGCGCCTCCAAGTTCGTCTGTGGCTTCATATAAAGCTTTTATGAGTATGATTATATGCTCAGGTGTTGCCTTATCAATTTTACCAGGTACTTGCAGAAAAATAGTGTTCATATCAGGGGAATAGCCTGATTCTCCAGTGCCTTTCATAATATGAACAGCAACTCTTTGATGTGTAATCAAATTTAAAAATTTGCGGCCTGTGTCGGATTCACCAATAACCGCGCAGGCTTCCTCAATGATTTTATCGGCGTGGGGGTGCCCGTAGGAGATCGCATTCACATTCGTGCCTCGGTCACCGAAGGCTCCTTGTAGCTTGTCTGATCCGTTTTGTGTGTTGTCTGTGCTCATTTTCTTTTGTTTTTCAAGTGGTTAGTGGTTACATCATACTGTCGGTAAAGCCGGGACTGACGAGGGTGTGCATCTTCATCTCCTCTTTTTTAATTTTCACCCGGCCCTTCATATTGATTTCGATTCGGGCGCGGACAAGCTGCGATTCCTTATAGAGGTCCGTATCGACCTCAAACGCATCAAATCCGTCGTCATAATGGACTTCGGCGGGGGTGTGCTGGCTAAAAACCGCGTCATAGGCATCCTGATCCAGCGAATCC
>JALEGH010000077.1 GCA_022763065.1 Alphaproteobacteria bacterium | reverse complement strand
CGATGATGTGGGAGAGGTCGATATGTCCTCACCTAACCCTCTCCCTGAGGGAGAGGGCAACGGCGCTTCTTCTGAAATTTCAGCTTCAGAAGCTAGCAAAGTGGGTGAGGGGACAATAGATTCCCAACCTGCAGGTGCAGATATTGACAACCGCGATATTCTTTATGCGCAAGGGGCGGTGATTGAACCTCCTGTCTTTGATGAGGTGCCATTTATGGCAGCGACGGAAACTCAAACGGTACGTGTGGCGCTGCGTGATGCGATGGCCGAGGAAATGCGCGCCGACGAAGACGTCTATGTGATGGGTGAAGAGGTGGCCGAATATAACGGGGCTTATAAGGTCACGGAAAACCTTCTCGATGAATTTGGCGCGAAGCGCGTGATTGATACACCGATTACGGAGCATGGATTTGCCGGTCTGGCGGTGGGCTCCGCTTTTAACGGCCTGAAACCCATCGTGGAGTTCATGACGTGGAATTTCGGAATGCAGGCGATTGACCATGTGATTAACTCTGCGGCCAAGACGCTCTATATGGCGGGTGGGCAGCTCGGTTGTCCGATCGTCTTTCGTGGTCCCAATGGTGCGGCGAGCCGTGTAGCGGCGCAGCACTCCCAATGTTACGCCTCATGGTATGCGCATGTGCCGGGTCTCAAGGTTGTAAGTCCTTGGTCTGCGGCAGATGCGAAAGGTCTCTTGAAAGCTGCTATTCGTGATCCTAATCCGGTTGTATTCCTTGAAAATGAATTGCTCTATGGGCAGAGCTTTGAGGTGCCGACCGACCCTGACTATGTGATTCCGCTTGGCCGTTCGAAGATTGAACGTGAAGGCTCGGATGTGACCATTGTGGCTTTTTCCATCATGGTAGGCAAAGCACTTGAGGCGGCTGAAAAGCTCGCGGAAGCGGGTATTGATGCCGAAGTGATTAATTTGCGCACGATCCGTCCGTTGGACCGTTTCACGATCCTTGAAAGTGTGAAGAAGACCAACCGGATTGTGTCTTGTGAAGAAGGTTGGGCGTTTTCCGGTATTGGGGCGGAGATTGCGGCCTTGATCGGGGAGCATGCGTTTGATTATCTCGATGCGCCGCTCAAACGCGTCACAGCGGCAGACGTACCCTTGCCATATGCAGCCAGTCTTGAGCAGTTGGCCATACCGCAAACCGAGCAGATTATCCATGCCGCGAAGGAGGTTTGTTATAAATGATTTTATTTGGCAGAAAACTCGGGTTGATTGCTACGGGCCTTAAGGGAGCGTATGTGAAAGGCGATAGCTTGAGGGGAGTTGCTCACGGTTTTGCCGTAAGACCTTGCAAAGTCTTCCCATGCTTTTTGTCCAAATGTTTCGATCAAAGAATTTTTAAGTTTTGTTGTGATTTGGTCTTTAGCCATTTTATGTGTCCTTCCTGTTTGTATATGAAATATATTCTGCAAAATATGAAAAGACAAGTTCTGGAGGTAAGTTATGCCAATTAAAGTATTAATGCCCGCATTATCGCCGACCATGACCGAAGGGAATTTGGCCAAATGGCTCAAGAAAGAAGGCGACACAATAGAATCTGGCGATGTGATTGCCGAGATTGAAACCGATAAAGCGACGATGGAAGTCGAAGCCGTGGATGAGGGTGTATTAGGCAAAATTTTGGTATCTGAGGGCACACAAAATGTTGCGGTGAATGAGCTGATCGCGGTGTTGTTGGAAGAGGGCGAGAACGATAACGATATCGAAGACTTTATAAATGATAAGAGCGCACAGAACGCCGCACCGAAGACATCTGTAACTCCAAGTGTCGAGAATAAAGCTCCTGCAGTATCTAAGGCAGCGCCAAAACAGCCCTCCACACCAGTTCAACAAGGTGGCGTGCGCGTATTTGCCTCTCCTTTGGCAAAACGTATAGCGGCGGATAAAGGAATTGATCTGTCTCAAGTTCAGGGGAGTGGTCCTAAAGGGCGGATTGTGAAGGCGGATGTTGAAGGATTTACAGGAGGCGCATCCGCGCCTCAAATGACCTCCTCTACATCACCTGTTCAGCCAACCGGAGATCAAAAAGTGAATGAGTTTGGAATGGTTTATACTGAAATTCCAAATAATAATGTGAAGAAGATCACAGCAACGCGTTTACAGGAATCCAAGCAAAGCGTACCGCATTTCTACCTCACTATTGAGTGCCAGATTGATGAGCTGCTGCGTACACGCAAAATGATCAATGAAGCGGCGAACGGGGAGTATAAGCTCTCTGTGAATGATTTCATTGTGAAGGCCTGTGCGAATGCGCTTAAAGCTTATCCGGCGGCGAATGTGAGCTGGAGCGAGGAGGCCGTGCGCCAATATGTTCACAGTGATATATCTGTGGCCGTGTCTACGCCAAATGGTTTGATTACGCCGATTGTTAAACAGGCGGAAAATAAAGGTTTGCGCGCTATTTCTGATGAAATTAAGGATCTGGCGGGTCGCGCGCGTGAGGGTAAACTCAAGCCTGAAGAGTTTCAGGGGGGGGCATTCAGTGTCTCAAATCTTGGAATGTACGGTATTGCCGAGTTTGGTGCGATTATCAATCCGCCGCAGGCTTGTATTCTGGCTGTAGGGGCTGGGGAACAAAAACCTTACGTTCATAATGGCGAGGTCAAAATCGGTACTTTCATGAAGGCAACACTCTCCGTTGATCACCGCGCGGTCGACGGGGCCGTGGGCGCGGAATATCTCAAAGTTCTGAAAAACTATATCGAAAATCCAGCGGCGATGTTACTATAACGTCATCACTAACATACGGAGGAAGATATGACAGGAGAGGTTAAGAAATCCCTTGATAATTTGGTTGGCGCTTTTGAACAGGTTGCAGAGGCGGCGCAGGCGGAGTTGCCTGATATCTGGAAAAAGACTGTATCGGCCTATGGAACAGACGAGAGAAAAGCGGTGGAGTTTTTAACCCGCCGCAATCAGATGCTTGATGGTAAAAGACCTCTGGAAAGAGCACTTGAAGGAGACGCAGGAAAAGAGGATGTATTACGCTTGATCAAGGGGCTTGAACTCGGAATTTCTGTTTGATAAAGGGTGAAATAAATTATGACCAACACTGATTTTGACTTGGTTGTTATCGGCGGCGGGCCGGGGGGCTATGTCGCGGCTATCCGCGCGGCTCAGCTTGGGATGAAGGTGGCCCTGGTGGAGGCGAACCATCTGGGCGGCATTTGTCTGAACTGGGGATGCATTCCAACCAAGGCGCTTTTAAGGTCGAGCGAGATCCATCATCTTCTTAACCATGTCTCTGATTTTGGATTTAAAATCAAAGACTTCTCGTTTGATATTAAAAAAATAGTTGAGCGTTCAAGAGCCGTGTCAAAACAGCTTTCTGGTGGCATTGGGCATCTGCTCAAGAAAAATAAAGTTACCGTCTTTGATGGCTTTGGAAAGTTGCTTGGTAAAGGAAAAATTGAAGTTACAAAAGACAAAAAGAAGGTAGCTGACCTCAGCGCTAAGCACATTATTATCGCCACAGGCGCGCGGGCGCGGGTCATCCCGGGGCTGGAGCCGGATGGCAAGCAAATCTGGACGTACCGCGAGGCGATGGTGCCTGAAGAGATGCCTAAATCTATTCTGGTTGTGGGTTCAGGTGCAATCGGGATCGAATTTGCAAGCTTTTATCGCAATATGGGCGCGGAAGTCACCGTAGTGGAGATGATGGATCGTGTGATGCCCGTTGAGGACGCGGAAATCTCTAATTTCGTGCAAAAGCAGTTTGAAAAACAGGGAATGTGCATTATTACGGGCGCAAAAACGTCCAAAATTGACAAAAAAGCCAAAGAGGTTGTTGTTTCTGTCGAAAAAGACGGCAAAACGGAGAAAATCAGCGTTGAAAAGGTCATTATGGCGGTCGGAATTGTTGCCAATACGGAAAATACAGGCGTAGAGAACGTCAAAGGCGTGAAGCTGGATCGCGGTCATATTGTCACAGATGGTTATATGAAGACTGGTGAGCCGGGAGTTTATGCCATCGGTGATGTGGCTGGGGCACCTTGGCTGGCTCATAAGGCCTCGCATGAAGGCATTATCTGTGTGGAAAAGATTGCGGGTGTGAAGGATGTGCATCCGATGGATAAGAGCAATATTCCGGGCTGCACCTATTGTATGCCGCAGGTGGCTAGCGTTGGCTTGACCGAAGAAAAGGCCAAAGAGGCCGGGTATAAGATCAAGGTCGGGAGTTTCCCCTTCATGGGTAACGGGAAAGCGATTGCACTAGGTGAGCCGGAAGGCATGGTCAAAACCATTTTCGATGAAAAGACCGGAGAGTTGCTCGGCGCGCATATGGTCGGCGCGGAAGTCACTGAAATGATTCAAGGCTATGTGATTGGTAAAACTGCCGAGCTTACCGAAGCTGAGTTCATGCATACCGTCTTCCCGCACCCGACACTCTCAGAAATGATGCATGAAAGTGTGCTGGATGCTTACGGGAAAGTGATACATTTTTAGGGGCCTGCAAACGATGATAGATAAACTTAAAAACTTTGAATGGGGAACGGTATTAGGAATTATTTATGTCGTTATAGGTTTTGCCACTTTTTTATATCTCTCATTTTTTGATGATTACGAATACACTTGGTGGAATTGGATAATTGTTCTACCAATCAATTTCTTTTTAGGCCAAATTTGGCCTATATATTGGATAATAATAAAACCGATTTTTGGATGATATGACCTATAACCCTGAACTCTTAGACCGCGCGAAGCGGCACCCGGAAAAGCGTAAAAACCCTGATCGTCCGATGGGCAAGAAGCCGGATTGGATCCGTGTGAAGGCGGGGCAGGGCAAGACCTATAAGGAAACGCTTGATACCGTAAAGGGCCTCAAACTCACTACTGTCTGTGAAGAGGCGGGTTGCCCGAACATTGGGGAATGTTGGGATAAAAAGCATGCGACCTTCATGATTATGGGGGAGGTGTGTACTCGCGCTTGCGCTTTTTGTAACGTTGCTACTGGAAAGCCGGATGAGCTGGATAAGTTCGAGCCTTTACGCGTGGGCGTGGCGGTGGAGAAAATGGGGCTTAACCATGTCGTGATTACCTCTGTGGACCGTGATGACCTCAAGGATAGCGGGGCGGATCATTTTGTCAAAACCATTGAGGCGATCAGGTTTAAGGCTCCCAACACGACCATTGAAATTCTGCCCGGTGATTTTCGGGGGAATATAGAGGATATTGACGCGGTTGCGCGCGCCAAGCCGGATGTGTTCAATCATAACCTTGAAACTGTGCCGAGGCTCTATCCCACTATCCGGCCCGGTGCACGTTATTTCAGAAGTATGCGCCTGCTTGAGCGGGTGAAAGAGGTAGACCCAACGATTTTTACCAAATCCGGCCTGATGGTGGGCTTAGGCGAAACGCGTGAAGAGGTCGGGCAGGTAATGGATGATATGCGCGCCGCCGATATTGATTTTATCACGATTGGGCAGTATCTCCAGCCTACCCCCAAGCACGCACCTGTGGAGCATTTCTGGACGCCGGAGGAGTTTGAGGGGCTGGAAAAAATGGCCAGAGCCAAAGGGTTCCTTATGGTGTCTGCCACACCTCTAACCCGCTCAAGCTACCACGCTGGCGATGATTTCAAAAAGCTCAGAGCCGCGCGGGAAGAAAGGCTTAAAGCGTGAAGCGGTAAGTTTTTACAGCAGGAGAGTTCTTTTGCCTTATATTGAAGGCAACACATTCTTGCGGCAGTTTAAAATCAATGCTGCTACCGATTACTTTCTTTGCTTGTGTGAGGTTAGAACATGTATCCTTTAACGCCATGTCAAAAGTGATTTCGTACCCTCGTACAGAATAGGGATACTGATCTTTTCTTTCTACAATATCGTCATAGCGTAGAATGTCACGTATCATATGTTCTAGAAATCTAGCTTGTTGTTCAATTTCCCAGTTTGCGAAGTCGTCGTGATCTGCGTCTGTATAGTCATAGGAATTGGAGTAATGCCCGTTATGTTTGAAATAGGAATAGAGCGCTGAAAAAAGCATAATCTTCCCTGATTGGTATTGCCAAACGTGCCCCATCTCATGGATGAATAACGAAGCTTTATGATATTCCGTTGAGAAGTCTCGTGATCTGGATGTTTTTTCTTTTACGTAAATATTTCCATTGGGTGCTTTGGCTACATATGGTCTAAAAGGATCTAGAAAAAAAGGTCTATCGAAAATTTTTACATATTTATAATCAATCTGATCTCCAAAGACTTTTTGGGCTAACGATATTTCCCCGTCGGTTAATTTTCGACAAGTCGGATCAATATCACATAAAACATTATTTCCGGCACTGTCATCAAAGTGTGAGTATCCTGTAGATTCGGTATAGATTCCCAAAAGGGTGGCTGCTGTGAATGCAAAAAGAGCAGTTTTGCGGGCGTTAGGTTTTCGCATGTCAGGTAATGTATAGAAATGCATATATTATGTCAATAAAAAGTTTGTGAAACTAAGACGCTTTTTTGAGTTCTGAATTCTCAGTCTTGGGTGCGCCGTAAGAATATTCATCTGAAGGGAATATACCCGATGTCACATCGCGGATATATTGTTGAGTTTTTATATTAACTTCATTTGATATATTGCTGTATTCTTTAACAAATTTTGGTTTTTTACCTAGGGTTATCCCCAACATATCCTCAGCCACCAAAATCTGTCCGTTGCAAGCATTGGAAGCGCCGATACCGATGCTCGGAATGGTGAGAGCTGCCGTAATTGCTCCGGCTAGAGGGGCAGGCACGCATTCAATCACAACGGCGAAGGCACCGGCTTTCTCAACAGCCTTAGCATCTTTCATTAGTTGCTTTGCACTGTTTTCATCACGTCCTTGAACCTTATATCCCTCGGGGCTCTCAACGGATTGTGGAAGAAGCCCGATATGCCCAAATACCGGAATGTCATGATCAACGAGGGTTTTGATTGTAGCGGCTTGGCTCACGCCGCCTTCTAGCTTGATGCCGTCGCATCCGGTCTCAAGTATGATACGTTGCGCATTCTTAAGTGCGGTTTCGGTTGAGCTTTCGTAACTTCCATAAGGCATATCGACAATCACAACGGAATTTGGTTTGGCACGCATGACGGCTTGCCCATGAGCGATCATCATCTCCATCGTGGCTGCTTGTGTGCTCTCATGCCCATACAGCACCATCGCAACGCTATCACCCACTAGCAGTAAATCGCAATGCTGCCCTGTAATAGTGGCCATCGGCGTCGTGTATGAGGTGAGGCAGGTAATAGGCTCTTTTTGGGCGCAAATTTCCGAAATAGTTTTTTTCATAGTCGCTTTATAACAATAAGATGGGAGTAAGCATAGGGTTTTTACTCTGACTTTTGCGGGAGTGTGCTACATAGAGCCTCATGTTATCGCATTTTGAGCAAAAAGAGCTTCCCTATACAGTCGAGCAGATGTTTGATCTGGTCGCTGGCGTTGATAAATATCACGAATTTGCACCGTGGTGCGTGGCCAGTCGGATCAATAGATGGGAGGGGGGTAGTGTTTTTTATGCTGATCTGGTTGTGGGGTATAAGGTTTTTCGGGAGAAATTTTCCTCCAAAGTTATTTTAGACCCGCATGAGGAGATTTCGATTGAATATCAGGAAGGGCCGCTCAAAAACCTCACCAATCACTGGCGCTTCAAGGAGAGTGAAAACGGGTCCTGCCTCATTGATTTCTCGGTTGAATTTGAGTTTGAAAACATGGCCTTACAGGCTTTGGCGAATATGTTCTTCCAAGAAGTGGTTCGGCGCATGACGGGTGCATTTGAAACTAGAGCGCATCAGTTATATGGGTCGCCTACAGACTAATTTTTTACTTTAATAAGAAATTCTATCTATTTGATAATATTCAAAATATACTTGATTACTTCGCGGGTGGAGTGCAGGCGAATTTCTACACGGGAACCTGTGAAATTATGTTGCGTGGCCTGAGCCAGACCGCCCTTAAGAGCGTAGCCAATATAGACCAATCCTACAGGCTTTTCGGATGAGCCGCCATCCGGTCCGGCAATGCCTGTGACGGAAACGGCGATATCCGCATGAGAGTTTTGAAGCGCGCCTTTGGCCATTTCAATGGCGGTTTGCTCGCTGACTGCACCATGTTTTTTGAGCGTTTCAGGCGAAACGCCTAGATTTTCAATCTTTGCTTCGTTGGAATAGGTCACAAACCCGCGTTCAAAAACGGCGGAGGAACCCGCTTTATCGGTGATGGCTGTGGCGATCATGCCGCCGGTGCAAGACTCCGCGGTGACGAGCTTCCAGTTTTTTTCTTTAAGCTTATCAAAAAGTTGATTAATGAGGGGGGGGCTAGAAAATTCCGACATAGCGCAAGATTATCATAACAAGGGCCGCAAAAATACCCGCCACAACATCGTCGATCATCACGCCCATCGGGCCATGTATGCGGTTTTCCAGCCATGAGATCGGAAAAGGCTTTAAAACATCAAAAAATCGAAACAAAATAAAGGCTATACCGATGGATAATGGTGTCAGAAGTGCCGGAATAAGAGCGATGAACATGCCCACAACCTCATCAATGACAATCATGCCGGAGTCTTTTTCGCGAGCCATGGCTTCAAAATGTTTGGAAGCCCAGAGTCCAAGCGGGAAGAGAATAGCGATAGCAAGGAGGAGGGCGGGTACACCGCCAAGTACCAAAAGCGGGATACCAAGCGGTAGCGCGCCTAATGTTCCCCATGTACCTGGTGCCGGGCGCATCAGGCCGCAGCCCCCCCATGTGGCTACCCAAGTGGCGGGATGTTTGAAATCAAGGCGTCTAAGTGTTTCTGAAGGTTGAAATTTGATCATGATTTTATTTTAACCACCAAGACACGAAGGTCACGAAGAAATTTTAAGGGATAAGGTTTAGAGTTTTGCATTGGTTAAGTGCCCAAGCGGCATAATCCATGATTTTAGGGTGCTTCAGGGCTTCTTCTGCTGAATTATATTCAATAGCTTCGCACTCGTAGCAGCCTGTTATGGTTCCCTCTTTATCATGCCAGAAATGGATGTGAACGGCTTCTGTGTGATTTGTCCAGTCTTCAGTAATTGTTCCAATGAAAGTAACGTCCTTTGGTTTTACAACGGCCCCTAATTCTTCCCGGAGTTCTCTAATCAGTCCATCTTGTATTGTTTCGCCTTTTTCTATGTGGCCACCAAAAATATTCAAAACACCAGCATGGTTTTTCCAATTGTCGGGTCTTTGTTGCATCAATAGCCTGTTGTTCTTCGTCAAGATAACGCAATCTGCGAGATTTGCCGAGAATTTGTCGGATGGAGTGTTTGCATCAATCACTCGAATTTTTTCCATTTCTATTTTATCCTATTGATAAAGTGATGGTGGCCAAAGCTTGACAGGCAATGCCTTCTTTTCGGCCGGTAAAACCGAGCTTTTCTGTTGTGGTGGCTTTGATGCTGATGCGCTCAGGCGGGAGGTCAAGAATTCCGGCAATTCGGGCTTGCATTTTCGTACGGTGCGGGCCGATCTTAGGCTCTTCAGCCATGATGGTGACGTCGATAAAGGTTAGAGTGCCACTGCGTGCCGTTAATAGTTTGAGTGCATAGGTCAGAAATTGATCGCTATTGGCGTCTTTCCATTGTGGATCGCTGGGCGGGAAGTGCGTGCCTATATCTCCTGCATTGATTGTGCCTAACACCGCATCTGTGATGGCGTGCAATACAACATCGGCGTCAGAATGTCCGGTGAGAGCACGGTGATGGGGGATTTGCACTCCGCCCAGCATAAGTGGACGTTTATGCGATTTTGCTTCAAAGGCATGGAGCATAATCTCCGCATCGGAATGCTCTGGAATTTGGCTTTCATGGGGTGTGTGAACACCTTCAGCCGCCAATTCATGTTCGGATAGCGGCGCTTCAAACGCATGCACGTCAAAGCCGCTTGCGGTTCTGGTTTCAAATTGTGGAGCGCTATTTTCCATGATGGTTTTCACCATATCAAAATCTGTAAGCGTTGTAATTTTTATATTAAGCGGTGAAGCGGGAACGTAAACGACATCATGTCCCATGGCGTGCATGAGGCCGGTATCATCGGTAAAGTTCTCATCATCAGCGAATTTTGTGTGGGCTTCCATGAGGGGGTCGAATTTAAAAGCCTGTGGTGTTTGAATGGCCCATAATCCGTTGCGTTCAATAATATCTCCATTCTCACGGGAAAGGGTATCGCTCACAGCTGTGGCGAGAGTGGCGGCTTTTGCGCCTTCTTGCATAGTTTGGAGCAGCTTTTGGATATCTGCAGGTTGAACCATCGGACGCGCCGCATCATGTATCAAAATAGTTTCATTAGAGTTTAAATAAGATAAAGATTTCAATCCATTGTAAATACTTAATTTTCTTGTGTTTGATCCAATTATTGGGGGAGGCAAAACCAACCTATGAACCGCGTCATGATAGAGCTCTTCATGACCTGATTGAATAATAACACAAAGGCTTTTAAGCCCTTCAAAAGACAGAAATTTTTTAATTGTATGGCGTAAGATGGGTTGACCCATGACTTTCAGGTAAGGCTTGGGGGCAAGCTGATCACCCATGCGCGTTGCATTCCCTGCGGCAGGAATGAGAAGATGAAAGGGGTGCGGTGCGTATTTTTTTGTATTTGGTTTTGTCATATTTATATAATACTTGCGTTTTTGTCTTAAATTGGTGATAGTCTGAAATCGGCTTCGGGTCAATTCCTGCTTTGGTTTTTGAGTGGGAAGGGGGCTTACGAAAAAGCCGGAAAATGAGCTATGACGAAAACCGCAAGCGATACATCAGATTCACCAATACCGCCAAGAACATTCCGTTTCTGGCATATTTTTGTGGATGCGCTTCTTGGCCCTAAAAGCAAGCTGAGCGGTTTGCGCCGTCCCTTTGTTGGCGGGAGCAGGGGCAAATTGGCGATTTTGGGTGTCAGGCTTTCATATATTCTTATTGCGGTGGCTATTTTAAGCGGTTTTGCGACCTATGCGGCGCTCACCGAAACGCCGCCTTTTGGTGATGATCCTGATATTGTCATCTGGCTTCTCAATTTTGATCTGGTGATCTTGCTTGTTTTGGTGAGTTTGGTGGCCAGAAGGATTTTAGGAATTTGGAGTGGTAGACGGCAAAATATTGCGGGTTCGCGTCTTCATGTGCGGCTTGCACTGGTCTTTAGTATTATGGCGGCGGCTCCTGCGATTATCATGGCTATTTTTTCCGCCTTCTTTTTTCATTTCGGGGTGCAAACATGGTTTAGCGAAAATGTGCGCACAGCTGTGGTGGAATCGCAGGCCGTGGCGGAGGCTTATCTGGAAGAACACCAGCAAGTGATTAAGGCCGATATTTTAGCGATGGCCAATGATCTGGACCGTCAGGCCATGATGATGATGGACGCGCAAGGGGCGTATGACCGCTCGCTCAACACACATTCTTTATTGCGGAATTTGTCGGAGGCGATGATCTTTGATGAAAGCGGAAAAATTCTGGCGCGCTCCGGTCTGACTTTCACTTTGGCCTTTGAAAATGTGCCGGGTTATTTGCTGGAACAGGCCAAGGATGGTGAGGTTGTGGTGCTTACCAATGACACGGAAGACCGTGTGCGGGCCTTGCTCCGTCTCAATAGCGGAAATGAAAATTACCTGTTTGTAGGACGACAGGTTGATCCGGTGGTGCTGGCGCATTTGGCCTCAACGAAAGATGCGGCGTCGCGCTACACTCAGTTGGAGGGAAGTTATTCCAGCTTACAAGTGACGGTGACTATGATTTTTGTGGTGGTGGCGCTGTTGCTTTTATTTGCGGCGATCTGGGTGGGGATTGTCTTGGCGCGGCAATTGGTGACACCGATTTCAACGCTGATTTCAGCCTCTGACCGTGTGCGGGCCGGAGATTTCAGCGCCCGTGTACCGAAACAAGAACAGGTGGAAGAGTTTGATTATCTGGCGCAATCATTTAACCGGATGACGGAACAAATCCAGCAACAGCGTGATGAGCTTATTGCGGCGAACAGGCAGTTGGATCACAGGCGTCGCCTGACCGAGACGGTTTTGACCGGTGTTTCTGCCGGTGTGGTAGGGGTGAATAGGGAGCATAAGATCACGCTGGCCAATGCGATGGCCAGTGAGCTTTTCGGTATTGAAGTGGAGGAGCTGATCGGTACGGGGGTGAGTGAGCTTATTCCTGAAATTCAGGGTATGCTGGATAAGGCGCATGAGAACCCGAAGAAAATTACGCAAGATGAAATCCCTTATTTGAGCGCGGATGGACGTAAATTAAGCCTAACGGTCAGGATTGCCATCGAGATGATTGGCGAAGATGAAAAGGGTGCGGTGATTACCTTTGATGATATTACAGAGCTTCAATCCGCCCAGCGCAAGGCGGCTTGGGCCGATGTGGCGCGGCGTATTGCGCATGAGATAAAAAATCCGCTTACGCCTATTCAGCTCTCAGCTGAGCGGTTAAAGCGCAAATATATGGGTGAAATTAAAAGCGATCCTGAAACTTTTGAGGTCTGTACAGATACGATTATTCGCCATGTGGGGGATATTGGTCGCATGGTGAATGAGTTTTCTGATTTTGCCCGTATGCCCGAGGCGGTGATGAAGCCTGCTAAAATTATTGCCGAGCTTTCAGATTTGGTGACATTTCAAAAATCCGCTCATCCGAATATTGAATTTGCCATCACAGGGAATATGGCGGAAGGGAAAAATGCGAGAGTGATGTGCGATATCCGTCAAATCCGTCAGGCTCTTACAAATTTGATCCAAAATGCCGTTGATTCCGTTGTTGCGCGGCAAAAGGTGGATGAAGATTTAAAGGGAAGGCTGGATATTGTATTTCATCAAAATGAGCTAGAGGATAAGCTATATATTCTTGTGAGCGATAACGGGCTTGGATTGCCGGAAATGGCCGATCCGGCATCTTTGTCGGAACCTTATGTGACACACCGGGAAAAAGGGACCGGTCTGGGTCTGGCGATTGTGAAGAAAATTATGAATGATCATGAAGGACATTTACAGATTGGCGTTACGCCGGAGATTAAGAAAATAGAAGAATGGGAAGACTTGGGAGGGGCTTGTGTGGCTCTGATCTTACCTCATTCCTTGTCTGCCGGTGAGCATGGTGGGTCTATTGTAAATGAGGAGCGTAAGACAGCCTGATAGATTATGAGTAAAGATATTCTGATTATTGATGATGAAGATGATATCCGTTCTCTTATTCGCGGTATTTTGGAGGATGAGGGTTATCATATCCGTGAGGCGGCGAATGCGGTGCAGGCGCTGGCAGCTGTAGAGGAAAAAGCACCTGATTTGATGATTTTGGATATCTGGCTTCAGGATAGCGATAAGGACGGGCTGGAGATTTTAAAGACCGTGAAGGCCTCGCATGAAATTTTACCCGTCATCATGATTAGTGGTCATGGCACCATTGAAACGGCTGTTTCGGCGATCAAGCAAGGGGCCTATGACTTTATTGAAAAACCGTTTCAGTCTGACCGGTTATTGCTGATGATTGCGCGGGGGCTGGAAAATGCGGCGTTGAAACAGGAAAATGCGGCGTTGAAGGCGCGGGGGCCTCAACTTGATGAGGAGTTGATCGGCCAGTCTCCTGCGATGAAACAAATCAAAACCCAGATTGAGCGGATCGCTCCCACAAATAGCCGCGTGTTGATCACAGGTCAGGGTGGGACGGGCAAGGAAGTTGTGGCGCGCACGCTTCATCGCCTTTCGGAAAGAAAAGACGGGCCTTTTAAGGCATTAAATTGTGCGGTTTTGCACCCAGAGCGGCTGGAAGAAGAGCTTTTTGGCGCAGATAAAAATGGTGTGGTGCAAAAGGGGATTTTGGAGCTGGCCAGTGGCGGGATCCTTTTTCTGGATGAGGTAGCCGATATGCCCCTTGAAACACAAGGAAAAATTTTACGTGTT
>JALEGH010000076.1 GCA_022763065.1 Alphaproteobacteria bacterium | reverse complement strand
GCCAAACCGGCGGAACAAACAAGCCTCATTGGTTTTTATACAGCCGAGCTTTTGATCAAGGCCGGTTTGCCTTCAGAGGTGCTCACGCTTTTACCCGGAGACGGGCGGATCGGTGCAGCTTTGGTTGCGCATAAGGATGTTGGTGGGGTTGCCTTTACCGGATCAACGGAAGTAGCACGCTCCATCAATAGAACTCTGGCGGAAAAAGACGGGCCGATTGTGCCGTTCATCGCCGAAACAGGTGGCCTCAATGCGATGATTGTTGATTCGTCCGCGCTCACTGAACAGGTGATTGATGATGTGGTGCGCTCGGCCTTTGGGTCTGCCGGGCAGCGCTGCTCGGCCTGCCGGATTATGCTGGTTCAAGAAGAGGTAGCGGATAAAACAATTTTGATGCTCCAAGGGGCGATGGAAAAATTGCGGGTCAAAGACCCTGCGCAAATTTCGTCGGATGTAGGACCGATTATTGATGAAGAAGCGCTCACCAAATTGCAGCAACATAAAACCCGTCTGGCCGGAATGGGTAAGAAAATCGCTAGCAGTTCGTTCGATCCGGATTTACGGCGCCAAGGGCATTTTTTCGCGCCGCTTGCCTATGAACTGTCGGATTTGGATATGCTCAAAGAAGAGGTCTTTGGCCCGATCCTACATGTTGTACGATATAAAGCACGCGAGATTGATCAGGTTATTGATGCGCTCAATGAGACGGGCTATGGCTTGACCTTTGGCGTGCATAGCCGGATTAACAGCTTCATCTACGATGTATCAAACCGGATGAGGGTGGGCAATGTCTATGTGAACAGATCAACCATTGGCGCGGTTGTCGGCGTACAACCTTTTGGCGGGCGCGGGCTTTCCGGTACAGGTCCCAAGGCCGGAGGACCGCATTACCTGCACGCCTTTGCGACCGAAAAAGTGGTGAGCACCGATACGACAGCGGCTGGCGGAAATGCTTCCCTTGTTATGATTGGGGAATAAAGGCATATTGCCGTTCGTTAATTCGTAGGAGATTAGAAAATGAATATTTTGCTTATTGGTTCTGGTGGACGGGAACATGCGCTGGCGTGGAAATTAGCGAGTTCTCCTCATTGTGACAAGCTGCACTGTATTCCGGGTAACGCTGGCATTGCGCAGACGGCTATATGCCATGATATAGATGTCTCCAATCATCAGGCCATTATTGGTTTTGTGAAAGAGCAGGGTATCGAATTTGTCGTAGTTGGCTCTGAGCAACCTTTGGTCGATGGCGTGGGAAGCGCATTGCGTGAGGCTGGTGTAGCTGTTTTTGGGCCCAGCAAAAAGGCGGCGCAACTGGAAGGCTCCAAAGGCTATATGAAAGATTTTTGTGCGCGCTATGATATCCCGACAGCCGCCTATGGACGATTTACCGATTTTGATACGGCCAAAGAATTTATCGAAAAAAACGGCGCGCCGATCGTTTTGAAAACCGATGGTTTGGCGGCAGGCAAGGGTGTCATTATCGCGCAAACGGTGGAAGAAGCGCTGGAGGCGGCCAAGGAAATGCTTTCCGGTGAAGCTTTTGGAGAGGCCGGAACGGAGCTTGTGATTGAGGAGTTTTTGGACGGCGAAGAGTTGAGCTATTTTGTTTTGGCGGACGGTGAAAATTATCTACCCCTCACTTCTGCGCAAGATCATAAGCGCGCCCAAGACGGTGATACCGGCCCCAATACCGGCGGGATGGGAGCTTATAGTCCGGCGCATCTCATGACGCCTGATTTGGAGCAAAGAATACTAGACACAATCATTAAGCCAACTGTTGAAGGGATGAAACAGGATGGTACGCCGTTTCAGGGTGTGTTATTCGCAGGGATCATGGTGGTAAACGGTGCTCCCAAATTGCTGGAATATAATATCCGCTTTGGCGATCCGGAATGCCAGCCGATCATGATGCGCTTGGAAAGTGATCTGGTGGAGCTCCTCTTGGCAACCGATCAGGGACGATTAGATATGCTCAAAGAGCAGGTGAAATGGTCAAATGATTATACGCTTTGTGTTGTGATGGCGGCCAATGGGTATCCCGGGAGCTATAAAAAAAATACTGTGATTAAAAATGAGGGAAAGCTTGAAACCATGGAAGGCGTACGTCTTTTCCATGCCGGTACAGTGCGTGGTGATACAGGAGAGTTATTGAGCGCAGGAGGCCGCGTTTTGGGCGTGGTTGGACAGGGCGCAACAATTTTGGAGGCGCAAGAGCGAGCCTATCAGGGCGTTGATGCAATTGACTGGACGCAAGGCTTTGCCCGGCGTGATATCGGCCACCGCGCCGTGGCTGCGATGAAAGACAAGGCGGCTTAACGTTTGCTCTTAAAATAATCCTGTAAGACCTGTCTACATTCATTGGCCATGATACCGTCAATGATTTCAATTTTTTTATGATGGCAGGTGGGCTGTTCGAAAAACTTGGCACCGTGTAAGATACCGCCGCTTTTAGGGTCTTTTGCGCCGAAGACCAGCGTGCGAATTCGCGCAAAAGAAATAGCAGCAGCACACATCGTGCAAGGTTCCAATGTAACATAAAGATCAAATTCAGGAATGCGCTGCTTGCCTGTTTTGGCGCAAGCCTCGCGTATGACCAGAATTTCCGCATGAGCAGTGGGATCAGCATATTCAATCGTACGGTTACCCGCACGTGCGACGACTTCACCCGTTTGGGAATCAACGATGATGGCTCCGATAGGGACCTCATCTCGTGCGGCGGCTAAATGTGCCTCTTCCAATGCGATGCTCATAAAGCTATGGTGATGCGTATGATCATTCATAGGGTTTAGATAATGGAAAACACAGGCCAGAGTAAAGAAGAAAAAAAAGAGCGCATTGCCAAGGTAATGGCGCGGGCGGGGCTTTGTTCAAGGCGGGAGGCGGAACGCTGGATCGAAGCAGGTCGTGTGAGCGTGAATGGCGAGATTTTGACAACGCCTGCGGTTACTGTTGGTGCGCAAGATAAAATTTTGGTTGATGATAAGGAACTTCAGGGACAAGAGAAAACCCGTCTGTTTTTATATCATAAATCTGCGGGATTTGTGACAACGGCCAAAGATGAGCAGGGGCGTAAAACCATATTTGATGATTTACCACCAGAGCTCCCTCGTGTGATCAGTGTAGGGCGGTTGGATATCAATACGGAAGGGCTTTTGCTGCTCACCAATGACGGGGAATTATCGCGCTATTTAGAATTGCCGCAAAATAATTTTAAACGCTGTTACCGTGTGCGGGCTTATGGTCATACCTCGCAAAATCAGCTTGATAAGCTGAAACGCGGCATTACGATTGAGGGGATACGCTATAAAGAAATTGAAGCGACGCTTGATAAGCAGCAAGGGGACAATGTCTGGATTGATATTGCAATTACGGAAGGGAAAAATCGTGAAGTGCGTAAAATCATGGAGGCTGTTGGTCTTCAGGTAAACCGCCTGATACGTGTCTCTTACGGACCCTTTCATTTAGGTAAACTGCCTAAAGGTGCGGTGATGGAGTTGAAGCACCAAAAGATTAAAGAGTTCTTGCCGAAGTTTTTTAAGTAAAGGGTGATAAAACTATGCGTATTGTTGGCGGAAAACACCGTAGCCGGAAACTCGAAACCCCCAAAGGGGATCAAATTCGCCCGACATCCGATAAGGTACGCCAAGCGATATTTAATATGCTCACCTCACGCGGCGTACTTCAAGATGTGGTCGTAATAGATGCGTTTTGTGGCACAGGTGCGCTGGGGCTGGAAGCGCTTTCCCAAGGGGCGCGCTTTTGCATTTTCATTGATAAATCAGCAGGTTCGCTCGCACTTTGTCAGCGCAATATTGAAGCATTGGGTGAGACGGGGAGTACTCTGACTTTGAAGGCAGATGCAACAAAATTGGGTGTGCGGCTCGAATATATGGAGCCTGCCACGCTTATTTTTCTGGACCCGCCTTATAAGAAAGATCTGATTCCAAAAGCAGTTGAAAAACTAAAGGCGGGGGATTGGTATTTACCTGAGGCGCGCTTCATTTTGGAGATGGATAAGAGGGAAGAGCTTTCGATAGCGGGTTTTGAAGTTGAGAGCGAAAAAATTTACGGCGATACGAAAGTTATTTTCGGTCGGTTAAAAACTTAGGGTCCCGACCCTAAATAAAACCACCATAGATAAGGCCAAGTAAAAACACACCTAAAACAACGCGGTAAATAACAAAAGGGGTGAAGCTGGATTTCGAGAGCCATTTCATCATCAGGAAAATCGCAATCCAGCCAAAAATAAAAGACAGAATAACAGCGCTCAATATATCTAACCCAAAGCGCAAATTTCCGCTTTCAATGAGAGTGAGACTATTAAGCGCTCCTGCGCCACTAATCGCGATAATGGAAAGCAGCAAGGAAAAGCGCGCCGCATCTATGCGCGATAGCCCTAAAAATCTGGCACTTGTCATGGTAATACCTGAACGGCTGACCCCCGGAATAAGGGCCAGCATTTGTGATAGCCCAATGAGGAGGGTGTGGGATGTTTTTAAATCCTCTAATTTTTGTTTTGGATCAAAACGATCGGCAAACCACAGGACAATACCGAATATCAATGTCATCCATGCCATGATTTCGACGAGACACAGGAAAGAGGGCTGAAATTTTTGAAGCAAAAATCCAGCAATGATAACAGGCAGTGAGGCAATCAGTATATTTTTGAGGAGATGAAGGCCGTTTTTGTTTTGTCGCATGAGCCCACAAAACATAGCCGCAATATCATTCCTGAAATACAAAAGAACGGCAAACAAAGTGCCGACATGCACGGCAACATCTAAGAGCCGGTTTTGTTCCCAGCACATATCGACATTTTGTTCTCCCAATAAATGGTGGGTGAGGAGCAAATGTCCGCTAGAGCTAATGGGGAGGAATTCACTCACCCCCTGAACGATGGCCAAAATGATAATGTGGAAAAGCGGCATGGTTTGTTATAAATTGAAACGGCGATATAGTTTGATCCGATAATCAGGTAGTTTGGAGAAAAAAGCAATGAGTGTCTATATTTTCGGCCTTTTTGGTTTTGTGATGGGATTTGGCGTTGGTCTTGGGGTGATTAATGTTTTTTTGCGCCATTACAGCAATGAAAAAATCAAAAATGATAAATCTTTGCGTTGGACCTATGGTCTGGCCGTGTGGGTTTTTGCGGCTCTCGGCGCGTGGTTGGGGATTTGGCTGTATCACAACAGCTTCATATAGGTTTTTGTGATCTTAAAAGATCGCGTCATACGGGGTTATTAAGGGCTAGGCGCGCGGTGAGATTTCATGTAAACTATTGATAATATGCGCACATTATATCATTTATGGCTTCACCCTTTCTCCCGAAAAGTCCGCATTGTGCTGGTAGAAAAGGGGCTGGAATTTGAGGATAAAATCGAGAGAATCTGGGAACGCCGGACGGATTTTCTGGCCATGAATCCGGCGGGGGATGTACCGGTTCTGGTGGAACCGGACGGGACAACCCTTTCCAATTCGCAAGTGATTTGTGAATATCTGGAGGAAGTGTATCCGGATAATAATCTTTTGGGTGCCGACCCTATTCAGCGGGCGGAGACGAGACGGCTTGTCGGCTGGTTTGATGTCAAATTTAATCGCGAGGTTTCCGATAACCTTTTGGGTGAAAAACTTATGAAGCCCCTGCTCAAATTAGGGGAGCCACATGGCCCTTCGATCCGTGCGGGAAATGCCAATATCCACTACCATCTCGATTATATCGGGTTTTTGACTGAAAAGCGCAATTGGTTGGCGGGTGATAATTTTTCTTTGGCTGATATCGCGGCGGCGGCGCATTTATCGGCGATTGATTATATCGGTGATGTGCCTTGGGAAGAGCATCAAAGCGCGCATGACTGGTACGCACGGGTCAAATCCAGGCCGAGCTTCAAGCCGTTACTGGAAGATAAAGTTCCGGGGTTTCAGCCGGCTAACCACTACGAAAACGTTGATTTTTAAGAGATAAAGAGTATCTATCGGACCGGGTATGAATAAAGCGCACAAACGTCTATTTTGTTTTGGATATGGATATTGTGCGGGTTATTTAGCCGATGCTTTGCGTCAGGATGCAAGCTGGACCGTTGGTGGCTCCACACGGAGTGAGGATCGCCGTAAGGAAATGTTGGGTGCGCGGATCCGTGCCAGAATCTTTGATATAGATCATCCTATTGCCGATCCTGAAACTTTTTTTAACCGCCTAACCCATGTTCTTATTTCGATTCCCCCCGGTGATTACGGGGATGAGGCCTTTCGCTTACATGCACAGGATTTCGTCAATTTACCCAATCTGGAGTGGGTGGGATATTTGTCTTCCACAACGGTGTATGGGGATAGAGGTGGCGGCAGCGTTGATGAGTATGCCGAAATACGTCCCACATCCAAGCGCGGTTCAAGACGGGCGAAAGCCGAAACCCAGTGGATGTCATTATTCAAGCAACATAATGTACCGGTGCATATTTTCAGATTATCGGGCATTTATGGCCCGGGCCGCAGCGTTCTCGATTCTGTGCGCGCCGCGATGCCCCGGCGGATTGAAAAGCCGGGACATGTTTTTAACCGCATTCATGTCGAAGACATTATTCAGGTCTTGAAAGCTTCCATTGAAAAGCCTGATCCGGGTAGCATTTATAATCTGGCGGATGACTTACCAACCCCAAGCCATGAACTCATCGCCTATGCTTGCGAGCTTTTAGGAATGGAGGTGCCGCCACTCATTCCCTTTGAGGAAGCGGATTTAGCACCCATTACGGTGAGCTTTTATAAGGACAACAAACATGTTGTAAACGAGAAAGTGAAATCTGAATTGGATGTGAAGCTTAAATATCCTGACTACACTTCCGGCCTCAAAAGATGCTTGGAAGTTGATCGGGCAGGGTGATACTAACCACTGTACCCATACCTAATTGTGAATGAATGGAAAGTTTTCCACCGTGAAGCTCCACCAGTTCCTTGGTGATGGCCAGTCCTAAGCCGGAACCTTCATATTCGCGGGTGTAATCATTTTCGGCCTGTTCAAAAGGTTTGGTGATGTCTTCGATTTTATCAGATGGAATACCAATTCCCTGATCTTCAATATCAAGTTGGTAGTGACCATCATTCTTGGTGAGCGTAATCGAAATGGTTCCGGCTTCTTTTGAAAATTTAATAGCGTTGGACAGGATGTTCAAAATCACCTGCATGACGGCCCGCCTGTCGGCTACGATCTGACAATCCTCATCACATAGATCAATATGGAGCTTCAGATGCGCATCAATGGCGCGCCCCTCCATCATATGAACGGCGAGACGCACAATTTTGGAGAGATTGAACTTTTCAACACTGAGCTCATATTTTCCGGCTTCGATCTTGGACATGTCCAAAATATCACTGATGAGGTCAAGCAAATGCTCCCCGCTTTCTAAGATACCGTCAATATATTCCAGATATTTTTCGGTGCCGATCGGTCCCAAAAGCTGCTGCTTCATCATCTCCGAAAAGCCGATAATGGCATTGAGCGGGGTTCTGAGCTCATGGCTCATATTGGCTAAAAACTGTGTTTTGGCGGTATAGGCACGCTCTACGCTTTCTTTGGCTTGACGCAAGTCTTGCTCCCGCTTCATGATGTCTGTTATATCCTGCATAATGCCGTAAAGTGCAATAACATCACCTTCCGCGTCGGTGTCACAGCGTCCCTCACAACGGATATAACGTGTTTTTGTATCATGGCCGTTCAGGCGAAAATCCATGTCATAGTCTTTTTGTTCGATAATGGCGCGTTCAAAAACCTGTAACATGCGTCCTGAATCATCCTCGTGGATCATGTCATTGACGTTATCAAGAGTGGGGGTGAACTCACCACGATTAACACCAAATATGCGGTAAATCTCATCGGAAAGCTCCAAGCTTTGTGAACCCACAGGCCAGCGCCAATGACCCATATGGGCGATAGCTTCGGCCTCGTTTAATTCCCGCTTATGCCGCTTGATGGTTTCTTTTTGGATGACTTGCCGGGTGATGTTTTGACCGAGGGCATAGACTTTTTCATGTTCTGCCTTGAAATGCCACTGGATATAAATAACCTCCTGTGAAGAAGTGATATGGCGGAGCATCACATTGGTATAGGCAGCTTTCGGTGATGTGTCGCGGGCGTTTGATAGTTCCTTGAAGGCAGACAAGGCCAGATTTTTATCTTCGGTATAAACCAGGTCGGTGAATGATTTTTGTTTGGTGTCATCCTTATGGAGCGCAAAAGTTTTTTCCATCTTTGGGTTGGTGGATACCAAATGACCATGAGTGCTCAGGGTACATAAGCAATCCGGCGATAAATCTTGAAAGTGGCTGGATTCAATGGCGGTATTTTGCTTTTCCTGAATTTTATCGGCCACATATTGGCGCAGATTTTCGCCAGCCGTTGCGGTATTTTCTTGTGGGATAGACAGGACGGAAGCGACCATATAACGTCTGCCGTCCGGTAAGTTCACCCAGTTGAGTGCAAGCGATATAGGCTCATTGCCCTGTTTCAAAGCAAAATCATATTGCCCATCTGTTAGATCACCTTTGTGATTGCGAAGAGAAAATATTGTATCGAATTTTTTTTGTATCAGGCTATGCTGTGTGTTGCAAATCTCGGAAAAACTGGGTGTATGAAATATAATCTCCCCCGATTCCGAGACGATCAAACGCGGCACATCATCTTGCTTGCTAACAAGAACTGATGAATGACCTTCGTCCTCATATTGAGGTGTGGTAGATGTAAGCAAATCCGAATGAGACATGATTTTATAAAAGAATCAAAAAGACTGCCTCATGATACCATAATTTTGATGTAAGGAATAAAAAAAGAGCCTGAAATTTACTCAGACTCTTTTTGTGTGAGTTGTAAACTTGAAGCGTTAAATTTAGTATTTCACGCTGCATCCATAGGGTTTGGTGCTTGGCGTTTGAACCTCACGGCTTGCGGCTAAGTCTTCTAAAGCGGCGGTGACATAGTTTGTGGCACCTGCAATAGAATCGGAGCTAAATCTGGAGTCGCTATCAATCGCACCGGCATAGGCAAGAATTCCCTCCTGATCAATTACAAACATATGCGGCGTGGTTTTGGCATCATAGAGCTTACCAATCTCACCACTTTCATCCAGAATGCGTGCGGTAGAATGCGCACCGACCTCTTCGATCACTTTGTTGGCTTCATCTCCGGTGGTGTGGCCCTGTTTACCTTCGGCAGATGATACGACTGTGAGCCATATGACCCCGTCATCAGTAGCCTGTTTTTGCAGTTTTTGCATGTTGCCGGGCTTGTAATGTTTTACCACGAAGGGGCATTCATGGTTCGACCATTCGAGCACGACGGTTTTTCCCTTAAAATCACTCAGGCTGTGTTCTACGCCGTTGGAATCAATGCCGGTGAAGTTGGGGGCAGCTTCTCCCACCGTTGGAGCGGCATAGGCGGCGGGTACTATAAGTAGCAATGCAAATAATGCGGTAAGTAGTTTGGACATTTTATTCTCCTTTAGGATTAAAACTAAGCTCGGCCATGGATTCGGTCCGTGTCCGGCATTGGTTACAAATTTTTAGATACTGCTTTTTTGACGATACCGGGGGTCAGGATTTGCGGTAACACGACCGGTTCAGGACGCTCACCGCTTTGCGGGTCACGGGGAGCATAATAAACGTAAAGCGGTACGCCGCTGCGGCCAAATTTTTGTAAATAGCCGGTAATGTCAGAATTTTGGTTGGTCCAATCACCTTTGAGGTAAGTTATGTTTCGCTCCTCAAACAGGGCTTTGGTGCCTGCCGTCGACAGGGCTACTTTTTCATTGAGCTTACAGGTAATGCACCATGCGGCGGTCATATTGGTGAAAACGGCCTTGTCGCCTTCGAGCAGGCTTTCCAGTTTTTGAGACGTAAAATCATCCCAGTTTTGCTGTGCACTCGTTTGTGCTTGCGCGCCATCTGTTTGCGGAGCTTGAGAGCTCATAAAAGGAACGGCGAAAACAAATAGGCAGGTGGCTAGTACAAGGGCACGGGTGAATAAATTTTGTTGAGAGCCTGCAGATTTTTTATATAGCCAGATGGTAAAAACAATCGCGATCAAGGCGCTTAAAGTGAGAAAAACGCTCAAAGGATCGACTTGCTTAGATAACACCCATATTAGCCACGCGGCGGTGATAAACATGGGAAAGGCCAAAAACTGGCGGAATGTTTCCATCCATGCCCCGGGTTTGGGCAGGCCCTCGCGTAAAATCGGAATGTAGCAAAGCGCCAGATAGGGCAGCGCCAACCCAAGTCCCAAAAACAAAAATACCAGCATGGAGATCAGGGCATTTTGGGTGAGCGCAAAACCAAGCGCTCCTGCCATAAAGGGCGCAGTACACGGGGTGGCGACCAAGGTAGCCAGAACACCGGTGAAAAAGGCGCCTGTATTGCCCGATTTTTGGGTCAGCTTTTGTCCGATATGGCTGAAGCGTCCCGAAAATTCAAAAAAGCCTGACAGGTTGAGGCCGATGATAAAAACAAGATAGGTCAGCAGAATAATGACAACAGGACTTTGTAATTGAAAGCCCCAACCGATTTGCGTTCCGGCAGATTTTAAGGCAATTAAAAGCCCGCCGATCAGGGCGAAGCTGAACAATATTCCTGCGCTATAGGCCAGCCCACTTTGTTTGGCTTTTTTCTCTTCCTTGCCTTTTAAATTCACAAGGCTGAGTGCTTTCATAGACAGAACCGGAAAAACGCATGGCATGAGGTTGAGGATCACACCGCCCAACAGCGCAAAAAGAAGCGCTTGCCACAGGGAAATACCTGTTTCGGTTTTAGCCGAAACGGTATCGGCGTTTTTGTCTTGTTGCTGTGATGGTGCAGGGGCAGCCATATCAGCTTGGGCAGATAATCGAAATGCGTGGGCCTGACCATTTTGGTCCTGATAGCTGAGAACAAAGGCAGCGTTTTGAACGTCTGATAGGGGGCGTTCTCCGCGCTTTTGGCGGAGCTGAAATCCTGTATTGAGGGGGGAGGCTTGAACATCTGCCAGATTATCAATCAGCCCCCATTCCTCAGGCAATAGGGCGATATTTTGGGCTGTTTCAAGGAAAGACATGTCTTCGACTTGTACATGGATGTGAAGCTCGCCGTTTTTCTCAATGTAAGTGGCAGGCCAGCCTTTGGTCACAGGAAGTACTTTTTCTGCCGTACGTATGATGTCGGGTGAAGCGGTGCTGCCCGCATCGTTAAAGGTGATGGAGGCTTGATGGGTTTCGGGAATACAAATCTCATGACAGACGAGCAGATTGATATTTGCGCTGAGTGTGAAAGGCGCACCATCATAATCCGAAGGGGCGGTGAGGTTTTGGAGCAGCGTAACCTCTCCCTCATGACCATAATTAACCAAGGGGCCATAAGGAATTTTTTGAGGTGTCGGCCATTCAATCTGTGAAATCTTAAACCCTTCAGGCGCGCTCCATTCGACTTGTGCGGCTGTTCCTGAATCTCCGGGGTTGAGCCAATAAGTATGCCATCCCGGATAAATGCTTTTGTGCACGCCCAGCCGAATTATATCACCGGCGTGGATGTTCACTTTGTCTGCAACGAGGTGGGTCTGCACGTATTTTTCAGGCTCGTCCTGATTGCCCGGCCCAGTAAAGGCATGGGCTTGCAGGCTGTAGAGTATGATTGCAAGCGTTATGAGTAGCAGTAAATGCAGCTTTGTTAAAAAGATCGAAGTTGCGTGGAGTATAGGTGTGTTCATAGTGCTAACAGGTTGTTTTTATTTGAAACGGATTTGCTACTTGTATTCGTTTTTAAACGCAATATAGTTACTCTTTGCTCATTATACATGGTCGTGATGTTTAGTCATCTCAAAGAAGGACGAACGGGTAGGATGCCCCAAAAGAATGCCTGAAAAGAAAAATTTTTGCCGGATTGCACAAAATTTGCCGCCCAATGTCGGGGCGGAGATTTTACGCTATGGTTGGCGTAAGCCCGATATTTTGTCCTTGGGACAAGGGGAGGGCAATGCGCCGACCCCTGATTTTATCATGGACGGTGCGGTAGAAGCTTTGCGGGCTGGTAAGACGCATTACGGTCCTGTTTTGGGTCAACCGGTTTTGCGTGAGGCGTTGAGCAGCTATTACGAGCAGGTTTTTAATTTTGATATTCCGGCCAACCGGCTTTTTGTCACGGGCTCAGGCACGACAGCGATGCATTTGGCACTGACCAGTATTTTGGAAAAAGGCGATGAGGTGGTGGCCGTGACCCCGATCTGGAAAAATCTCTTAGGTGCGGTGGAACTTGCCGAGGCGCGCATTGTTCAGGTTCCCCTCGATTTTGGTGAGGAAGAGAGTGGTTCTCAAAAAGGATGGTCTTTGGATCTGGAGAGGCTTTTGGCTGCCGTCACCGACAAGACCAAGGCGCTTTTGATTGTGACCCCTTCGAACCCGACAGGCTGGATGATGTCGGAAGAGGAAATGCGCCATGTGCTTGATTTTGCAAGGGCGCGCGGGATATGGATTATCTCCGATGAGGTTTATAGCCGAACAGCCTATGGATTGTCGCATGCTCCCAGCTTTTTGGGTGTCGCGCAGGCCGATGACTTGTTGATCACGGTGAATAGCTTTTCCAAGAGCTGGGCGATGACGGGTTGGCGGTTGGGCTGGCTTGTCGGTCCTGCTGCGGCGGAGGAGATTATCCGCGATATCGCACTTTACGATAATATGGGACCGCCAACCTTTACCCAGTTTGGAGCTGTAAAAGCGCTGGAGGACGGAGAAGACTTCATTGCGCAGCAAATGGTTGGATGGGAAGCCAACCGTGATTATATGATGGAACGCTTGGGTGCTCACCCAAAAATCACGATGGTTGCACCATCTGCAACTTTTTATGCCTTTTTCAAGGTCGAGGGGGAACCGGATTGTCTCACATTTGCTAAGCGTTTGATTGATGAGCAAAGTTTGAGCCTGGCTCCCGGTTGTGCCTTTGGTGCGGGAGCAAAGGGGTGGATGCGGCTTTGCTTTGCTGTATCCCGTCCGAGATTGGAAGAGGCGCTCGACCGGTTGGAAAGGGCGCTGTAGGGTACGTCAAAATGAGAGGATATTTTGGCATTGGCGTTGAGGGCATTAGCAAAGAGCAGAATTTAGGGAATCTGGTGCGCTCCGCCCATGCCTTCGGGGCCAGTTTTTTCTTCGTGATACGGCCTGAAATTGATGTCGATTTGGTACGGGTGTCTGATACCTCCGGCGCATTTGATCACATGCCCTTTCATATCTGGAATAGTGTGGAGGAGATGGATTTACCGCAAGGATGTCAGTTGGTGGGGGTGGAATTGATGGAAAGCTCGGTTGAGCTGCCAAGCTTCCGACATCCCACACGTGCGGCCTATATCTTAGGGCCGGAAATGGGGGATTTATCACCTGAAATCATAGAGCGGGCAGATCATACCATCCAAATTCCGATGAAATTTTGTGTCAATGTCGGGGTGGCGGGTGCTTTGACGATGTATGACCGTCTCATTTCTACTGGTCGTTTCCCTCCCAGGCCCGTCAAGGCCGGCGGCCCGGATTTGTCGCAAATAGAGCCTAAAAGGCCGCATGGTCACAGGCGTAAGGTGAGAAGCTCCGGCAAATAACAGGTTTTTTCTGGAAAAGCTTTTGCCTTTTACTCTTAGTTTATATAAAGTCGCGCTTTAATTAAGAGGGGGAGAAGGCCCGATAAATTGGCTTGAGGCCTTGAAATTGCCATTTTCTCCCATAAAATCGGCGGAAGAAATTGCAAGGTAAATTTTTTTGTAATGACGACATAAGGAATATTTAAGCATGAGACATTTTATTTTTGCGGCTGTGTTGATGGTTGTGTTTGGTTCTCCTGCGCTGGCTTCGGAGCCGCGTTTGCTAGGCACGCATGGGGATTGGGCTGCTTATGGCTTTACCGAGGGCGGTAACAAGGTGTGTTATATGGCTTCTCAGCCCAAAACAGCCGTCGGCAATTATACCCAGCGCGGCGATATTTTTGCTTTGATCACTCATCGTCCGGCAGAAAAAACCCGTGACGTGTTTAGTTACATTACCGGTTATCCTTATAAGCCCGGAAGTGAAGTGACAATTGATATTGACGGACGCAAATTCAAACTTTTCACGCAGGATGACACGGCATGGACTCCCGATGCGGCGAGTGATTCTGCACTTGCCAGAGCTATTCAGGCGGGCAGTAAAATGATTGTAAAGGGAACGTCTAAGCGTGGAACTTTGACCACTGATACATTTAGCCTCAAAGGCTCCGGCAAGGCTTATGCTATGGTTTCAAAGGAATGTGGTTTATAATATTTCTGCGAACGGGCTTAAAAAAATAAATTTTCTTGAAAAAAATGACTTTCGGATCAAAAAATAAAATTCTTGGCTCTTTAAGGGCTTTGCGCTCCGGTGCGTTTTTTGCGTCTTTTGCCCAGACGCTATCCAGAGTGACTTGTACGATTGTCAGAAGATTGAGACTTAAGGAACGTTATGTTCTCTCCCGCCATAATCATTTGCGCTTGCGTTATGTGTCGCTTTTGCTTGTGTTTATATGCACGGGCTTTGCGGCGCTGACCTTGATTTCGCCAAACTCAAATGCATGGGGGATAGGTTCGGTTGATATTGCCAGTATTAAGCCAATGACCCAGTATGGTGATGATGTAGATGGAATATCCGAATCGGCATTGTTTGGCGATTTATCACTTGTGGCGGTGATGCCGCGTAAAGTTCCCAAGCCTCCACCGCTTGAACAGCGTGTGAAAATTGAGCCCGGAGATGCGTTGGGGCTTGTGCTCGAAAAACAAGGAATCGGGGTGAGCATGGCGGCAAATGTGATTGAGGCGATGAAGGAACATTATGACCCGCGCTATTTAAAGGCAGGTCAGGTGATTGACATCAATTATGATCCGGTGAAAAGCGGCGGGCGGAGTTTCCGTGATTTGTCGATTGCGCTCAACCCGATCAAGACGCTGATTGTTGCCAAAAAGGGGGATGAATTCAAAGCCCATATTGATGAGAAAAAAGTTGAAAAAGTGACGCGGGCCAAACAGGCGACCGTTATTAACTCCTTATATGGCTCTGCGGTACAACAGGGCATTCCGCAAAGTATCATTGCCGAAGCTATCCGGATTTATTCATGGAATGTTGATTTTCAGCGTGATATCCGCTCCGATGATTTTATCGAGATTATGTATGAGAGCTATGAAACCAAACAGGGGCATGTGGCCAAAAATGGAGATATTCTCTATGCAAAGCTTACTTTGAGTGGCCGCGAGATAGCGCTTCACCGGTTTGAAATGAAAGATGGACGGGTAGGGTATTTCCAGCCTGACGGGCGGAGCATTAAACGTACCCTCATGCGTACTCCCATTAATGGGGCACGGATGTCATCAGGCTATGGTATGCGCAAACACCCCGTGCTTGGCTATTCCAAGATGCATAAGGGGGTTGATTTTGCTGCGCCCACTGGCACGCCGATTTTTGCCGCTGGAGACGGCGTTGTTGAGAAGGCCGGATGGTTTAGCTCTTACGGCAGGTATATTCGTATCCGTCATAATTCCAAGCTCAAAACCGCTTATGCACATATGAGTAAGATTAAATCTAACATCAAACCCGGTGTACGCGTAACACAAGGGGAAGTCATTGCCTATGTAGGATCAACAGGGCGCTCCACAGGACCGCATTTGCATTATGAGGTTATGTCTGGCGGGAAACAGGTAAACCCGAATTCGATTGATTTGCCGATTGGTGAGGAGTTGGAGGGGGCGCAACTGGTTAAATTCAAAGATCAAATGACGAGAACCAAACGCCAATTTGCCTCGGCCCTCGATAAAACGCGCATTGCCGAGCGTAAACAAAAGCGTAAGAGCTTCTTTTAGAAAGACACGCGAGCGACGACAAGCGCGGCGCAAGTGCGCCGGAAGCATCCCCGGCGTTTAATTGGAATAACTCTATGTTGTCTGCGCGTTTTTTCTTCTCCCAAACATTACAAAAACCCCTATATAGACGAGGGCCATCGTAAACCAGAAGATGGCGTATTGTTTGTGCTTATTACGCGGGTACCATTTTTGTGTAAATGGTTTTATATCGGGTGAGATGGGCGCGAGCGTATAGAGCATCATAGGGGCGACCGGTCCTATTTTAAAATATGCCGCCATCTCTTCAATATTGGCCTTGGTCCAGACATTATTTTCAGGGCTGTTATCGGGGGTGAATTTGTTCCAATCAGGTGCGCGTAAAAGACCGGGGAGCCTTATTTGCGCAACAGGTGGCGGCTGAGGAGGTTCTGCCCCTTTTTCAATCCAGCCATAATTGACAAGGACATATCCTCCACTATTTAGCGCCACAGGAGAAATAAGATGGTAACCGATTTGGCCCTCATATGTTTTGGGGCCCAGAAAAATATGTTGATCTAGTTGCATCGCGCCTGTGATATGGCCGTAGAGGACAGCTTCCTCTGACATTTGAATCTCAAGAAAGCCGATAGGTGTTTCTTGCGGGTCTGAGGCATAGATTTCATCCAGAGTTTCAATTATTTTTTGTTTTGATTCCAGCCTTTCAACTTGCCAGATTCCTAACAATAGAAGGGCCGCAAAACCCAATCCAAATAAGAAAAATCCGATAATTTTTTTGATCATTTTATTTGTCCCAATCATTCGGCCGGTATTTATATTGTAAAAAAATAATGTATGACTTAAGGGGCTTTAATGTTCCCAATGTCATAGTGATGGCAATAGTACCCCAGAAAAGAGCATGAAACCAGAGCGGCGGTGAAAGCCAGACGTCCAATAAAAGGGCAAGGGGGACCAAAAGAAACCCAAGCACGAAGATTAAAAACACTGCAGGGCCATCGCCGCTATCATTTTTGGCGAGGTCCAATCCGCATTCGCTACATGTTTCGTTAAGAGATAAATTAAAAAAGGACGGAAATAACTTGCCTTTTTGACATCTCGGGCAACGGCAAGAGGCACCTTGACGTAGAGTTTGTAAAAACTCCTTCAAGCTTAATGTCCGGCAACTGTGCCGTCCAGACCTCCCCACCAATAAACGGCCACGAACAAGAAGAGCCATACAACATCGACAAAATGCCAGTACCATGCGGCGGCTTCAAATCCGAAGTGGGATTTGGGCGTGAAATGTCCTTTGAGGGCGCGGAGCCAGCACACAAACAAAAAGATGGTTCCGATGAGAACATGAAAGCCGTGGAAGCCAGTGGCCATATAAAAGGTCGAAGGATAGATTCCTTCGGTAAAGCCGAAAGCAAGGTGTGAATATTCATATATTTGAAAACATAAAAAGATAAAGCCAAGCAATACACTTAAGCCCAATCCCTGAACAGCTTGTTTTTGGTGTCCTTCCAAAATGGCATGATGCGCCCATGTGACTGTGCAGCCGGATAATAATAGTATTAATGTCATTAGGAATGGCAGATCAAAGGCGCTGACAACCTCAATGTGAGGTGGTGGCCAGTGGCCATCCGTATGTTCGACTCTGGCAAACATATTTTCCTGACCTGCAAACAAGCTGGCATCAAAAAAGGCCCAGAAGAACGCAAAAAAGAACATGACCTCAGAGGAGATGAACAAAGCCATGCCGAGCTTGAGTCCCTTTTCGGTAATATTGTTGTGAACTTTCTCTTTGACTGATTCAAAGATAATGTCTTTCCACCAAAAGAACATACAGGCTAAAACAGCAAGCAGGCCGAAAATAGCCCCTTTCAAGCCAATATTAAAGTCCCCGACTTTAACTTCATGCATAAATAAAACGCCTCCAATGGCCAGAGTCATTGCCGAAAAAGCGCCGATCAAAGGCCAGATACTAGGCCGTACAAGGTGATAGGGGTGGGGTTTTCCAGTGGTTCCGAATTCGGGAGTTTCAGCCATGTTCAATTTTCCAAGTAGCGGGTTAATTTCATTTCAAGTTCATCTTAGGGCGCATTGTAAAACGCTTCGAGCGCATCTTCAAGCTCCTTTGATTGTGTAGGGAAAAAACTATAGGACAAAGTGATGGTTTTGACGTCATCCATATGGCGATCTTTGGCAATTGACGGGTCAATATAGAACATGACAGGCATGTTCATTTCCTCTTCCGGCATTAATTTTTGTTCATCAAAGCAAAAACACTGGGTTTTTTGGAAATATTTACCGGCCTTGGGCGGGGTGACATTATAAACGGCGGTACCTATGGTGGGGGTTTTTCCCCTATTTTGGGCTTTAAAGTTAATCAGGCCCTGCTGACCTACATTGACACTGATTTTACGGATTTCGGGTTGAAAAAACCAGGGAAGATCGCGCGATGTATCACTGTTGAAATGAACGGTTATTTTGCGTTCTAAAATTTCTTCCGCTTTAGGCGGCGTTTTTGAAATCTGGGTCGTGCCGCCGAACCCTGTTGTCCGGCAAAAAAGGTCATAAAGCGGTACAGAGGCGAATGATAACCCCACCATGATAGCAACAACGCCAAAGATAAGGATCAGCGCTTTGGTATTTTTATCCGCCATGATTAACTTTAAGAAGGGTAACGATAAAGATCAACGCGACCCACGCGACGATTAGACCGAGCAAGGCCCAGTTTTTCTTGGCTTTGGATTTATGAACGGGACTATGCGGCATTGCGTTACACCTTATCGATCATGAGGGCCAAAAACAGGGCAAAAAGATAAAAAACCGAATAACCAAACATGAGCTTGGCGGATTTGTGGGTGTTGTCTCTTAAAACCCGAACGGCGGTATAGGTAAAAAACAGGCCAAGCGCGCCCGCGCTCACAAGATATGCTACTCCTGCTACGCCTAAAAAATACGGGCTGAGCGTGATGGGAAGCAAGACAAGCGTATAAATCAGCATCTGAATTTTGGTGTGGCGCTGCCCGTGTGTGACGGGAAGCATTGGAATATTGGCGCGCTTGTAATCCGCGTTTGCAAAAAGCGCGAGCGCCCAGAAATGCGGCGGTGTCCAAAAAAAGATAATCGCAAAAAGCGCGAGTGGGGCCAATGTCACGTCACCCGTCACTGCGGCCCAACCGATCATGGGCGGGAAAGCGCCTGCCGCGCCGCCAATGACAATATTTTGTGGTGTGGAGCGTTTAAGCCAGAGCGTATAAATCACCACATAGAAAAAATTGGCAAACGCCAAAAGGCTGGCTGCCAGCCAGTTTAAAGCCAGTCCCATTGTCAAGACGGACAAAATCGAGAGCACAAGGCCGTAGCTCAAAGCTTCATCGGGATCCACGCGGCCCGTAGGCAGAGCTCTTGCCTTTGTACGGTTCATAAGTGCGTCAATATCGCGGTCAAACCACATATTGATGGCTCCGGCAGCCCCGGCATTTACGGCTAAGCACAACATGGCGGTTAAAATGAGGACGGGATGCAAATCCATGACCCCTGGTGCCACCCAAAGTCCAGCAAAGCCGGTAAAGACCACAAGGCTCATGACTTTGGGCTTCAAGAGAGAAACATAGTCCGAAATACTGGATTCCGGTTGCAGTACAGTATCACTAATCATAACAGGCTCTTTAGCATATTGAAGTGAAGCTGTCACGAAGACTTGGAGGCTTTTCCATGTTCCAAAATGCGCTCTACCGTTTCAGGCTCAATAGGCAAACAGGTGACAACAGAATGTCGGGTTAGCTTTTTAAACGCTTCTTGGTCTTTGAGGTGTTCAAATTCAAATCCCATGAGGGCGCGTCCAATGGATTCACCGGAATAGGCATAGTTGAAATAACAAATATTGGCGAGCTTTGAGATATCGCGCAAGAAATCGCGCAAGGCCCCTTTTCGCTCCGGAAAGCGTACGGTCATAAATAACGGGTTATGAAACAAGGCAGGATTGTAATTAATAACCCGGTAGCGAATATCTGCGTCCAAAGAAATATCAGAAAATTGGATTTTGGCCTTATTTAAGTTGGCCTCAAGTGCGTCAAACTCTTCTGCAGACGCATCAATAGCAATGGTTTGCCAAGCTTGAGTTTCATGCGTTTTGCCGTACATGAACTCGGAGACATTCAGATCTTTAAAGTGACTTTCCAGTATTTCAAGCAAAGCGCCGTTTTTCTCAGGCAGCTCTACGCGGTAATAGCGACGCTTATGCGCGCCAATAGCCGATTTGGCGGCGATAAGCGAGAGCTTGTTAAAATCCATATTGGCCCCGCAAATAACGCAAAGGATTTTCTTACCTTGAAGCTCTTTGCCATGCGTTTCGCCATATTGGTTCAGGCCGGCCAAGCCCATCGCCCCTGATGGTTCGGGAATGACACGTTTAGCCTCCCAAAGCTGTTGGATAGCGGCGGAGACTTCCTCGTTGCTGACCGTGATGAACCCGTCAATGACTTGTGCGCAAATATCAAAGGTCACATCACCGGGACGGGTGACGGCGGTGCCATCGCAAAACGCATCGACGCTATCAAGCGTGATCGGTGCTCCGGATTCTATAGAAGCCTTCATAGAGGCTTGATCAATGCCTTCCACGCCGATAATTTTGATCGTTGGCCAATGTTTTTTGAGCCAAGCGGCAACGGCTCCAGCCATGCCGCCCCCGCCAATTTGCAAAAAAGCGTAGTCAAACGGCCCTTGGTTTGAGTGGATAATTTCTTCGGCAATCGTGGTCTGTCCGGCCATAGTGTATAAATCATCAAATGGGTGGATATAGGTATGGCCGGTTTCTTGAACGTAGCTTTTGGCGGCTGTGCCGGCCTCATTATAATCATCACCGCTCAGGATTAATTCCACATGCTCGCCGCCATGATGTTTTACGGCCTCTTGCTTCATGAGAGGGGCGGAAAGTGGCATAAAAATTTTGGCTTGAATCCCAAGCATCTGCGCGGCCAAAGCAACCCCTTGGGCGTGATTACCGGCGCTGGCGGCGACAACGGTTTCACAGCCGGTTTCACGGTGGTAATTCAGCACGGCGTTAAAGCCGCCGCGCCATTTATAGGCTTTGATTGGTCCTAAATCTTCACGTTTCAAGAAAACTTCATAATCGCGGGGCTTTCCATCAAGCGGCTCGAGTGGCGTAGGCTCGCCTGCCTGATAAACCTGTTTTATGGCCTCAGGTACGAGATTATAAAATTGCTCAAGATGTGTTGTATCGCTCATCAAAAACACAAAAGCAGGTTTTGATTCTTATCGCAAGTTGGAATTAAGATAAGAAAAAAGCCTCGCTAACTCATTATTGAGCGGGGCTTTTATTTTTTATGTAAATAATTATTTCACCTTTGGTTGAATATCAAACTGGTGGAATGGCGGTGGAGAGGAGAGCGTCCATTCAAACGTCATGGTCTGTGGCTGGACGTTCCAGTAGTTGTCCTCTGCCTTGCGGCCAAAGAAGAGCGTGTAGACCACAATCCCGATGAAGATAATCACGCTAAAGCCGGAAATGTAGGCCCCCAGTGTAGAAACATAGTTCCACAAATGGTAGCCGTAATCTTGAGCTGCGATCCACTGGATCTTCTCAATCGGGTTGACGAGCATTCCTTGAAGTTCTGTCGGCGGAATTGGCGCCGGATAATCAACATAGCGGCGCGGCATACCGGCTAACCCCAAGAAATGTTGCGGGAAAAATACGAGGTTTACGCCAACAAAGGTCACCCAGAAATGGATTTTCCCCCAAATCTCAGGATACTGACGGCCTGACATTTTGCCGATCCAGTAATAAAATCCGGCAAACAGGGCAAAGACCGCTCCAAGCGATAAAACATAGTGGAAGTGCGCAACAACATAATAGGTGTCATGCAAGGACGTATCCATCCCCGCATTGGCCAGTACAACGCCTGTCACACCACCAACGGTAAAGAGGAAGATAAAGCCAATCGCCCAGAGCATCGGGGTCGGGAAGGTCATTGACCCACCCCACATGGTGGCAATCCATGAGAAGATTTTAACGCCAGTCGGTACCGCGATGATAAGGGTGGCGGCGGTAAAATAAGCCTGCGTGTTAACGGCAATACCGGAGGTATACATATGGTGCGCCCAAACGATAAAGCCGACAAAGCCGATAGCTACCATCGCATAGGCCATCCCTAAATAACCAAATACCGGTTTCTTGGAGAATGTCGCCACAATGTGTGACACGATCCCGAAGGCTGGCAAAATCATGATATAGACCTCCGGATGACCAAAGAACCAGAAGAGATGCTGGTAAAGTAACGGGTCTCCACCGCCTGCGGGATCAAAGAAGGCTGTACCAAAATTACGGTCTGTCAAAAGCATGGTGATTGCACCGCCCAAAACCGGCAGCGAGAGCACAAGCAAGAAGCTGGTAATCAACATAGCCCACACAAATAGCGGCATTTTGTGCAATGTCATGCCGGGGGCACGCATATTGAAAATAGTTGTAATGAAGTTGGCTGCGCCCAAGATCGAGCTGGCCCCCGCCAAATGAAGCGAGAAAATTGCCAGATCAACCGACATGCCCGGATGCCCCAAGGTGGAAGAAAGTGGCGGATAAACCGTCCATCCTGTTCCGGCCCCTGATCCGATCAGGGCGGAAGCCACCAAAAGCAAAAAGGCCGGCACAATGAGCCAGAAGGAAATATTATTCAAACGCGGGAAGGCCATATCCGGTGCGCCGATCATAAGCGGTACAAACCAGTTTCCAAATCCGCCAATTAGCCCGGGCATAACTACAAAGAAGACCATGATAAGGCCGTGCGCGGTAATCCAGACATTCCAGACCTGCCCATCTTCGGCCAGTTGCAGCCCCGGATCACCCAGCTCATGACGCATCATCATCGAAAACCAACCGCCTATTATTCCGGCGATGATCGAAAAGATGATATAGAGTGTTCCGATATCCTTATGGTTTGTAGAACAGAACCAGCGTGTGAAAAATCCAGGTTTATGGTCAGCCATTTTTATTGTGCTCCTGCATATGAGGCGAGTTGAAGGGTATTACTTTGCTGGCCGTTTTCCGGTATAGCGTTTTCGGCAAATTTATCTTTTGCCTCAACAAGCCATTTTTCAAATTCGTCCTTGGTCACGGCTTTGATCTCGATAGGCATGTAGGAATGGTCCTTCCCGCAAATTTCGGAACATTGGCCGAAATAGGTGCCGGGCTTGTCAATCCGGACCCATGTTTCATTCATGCGCCCCGGTACCGCGTCTTTTTTGATTCCAAAGGCCGGAACCGTGAAAGCATGAAGGACATCGGCAGCTGTAATTAAAATCTGGATATTTGTATCAATAGGCAAAACAACAGGATTGTCGGTTGAAAGCAGACGTCTTTGCCCTTTTGATTCGTCCACCTCATCTTCCGGAATCATATAAGACAGAAAGCTCACACCTTCGGTATCCTGATACTCATAGCCCCAATACCATTGATATCCCGTCACTTTTAGAGTCATCTCCGGTTCTTCTGTGCGATCCAGATAATAGAGCAATTTGAAAGACGGAACGGCCACAACAATCAAAATTACAACCGGTACAACGGTCCATATCACCTCCAGCAAGACGTTATGGGTCGTCTTCGAAGGGGTAGGATTGGCTTTGGCGTTATATTTAATCGCAACCCAAATAAGCAGGGCGGTCACGAAAATCACAATCACGGTGATAATCCACATTAAAAGATCATCATGAAAGGCGGCAATACGTTCCATCTGTGGTGTTGCAGGTTCCCGCAAACCCAGCTGCATCGGTTTTGCAACGTCTTGCTGCGCTAGGGCAAAAGAATTATTCATAATAAAGGCTGATAGGGATAGAACCCAAAAGTTAATTTTTTTCATGATGTTTAAAATGCGTCTTTAGTTTTTTTAACGCTTACAAATATAAATAAAAACAAATTGTTTCTAAAGTTAATTCTTTGACAAGGGAAGTAAAAATTTCTGATGGGGTCAAATGACAAGGCTGATTGCTTTTAAAGCGGCGGTTTCTGAGCGCAGGATATGGGGGCCCAAAGATACCGGCGTTGTCTTTTGGCGTAACCATTCTTGCTCTTGCCGGGTAAAGCCCCCCTCCGGACCGATGAGAATAGCAACATCGCTTGGTACGGCTATTGATTGGATTGGGGGGGCATCATGGCGTTCCAAGCAGGATAAAACGCAGATGTCTTTAGGCCATGTGCCCAGCATCAATTCCAGCTTTTGCAAAGGATGCAATATGGGAAGGATCAAACGTTCGCATTGCTCTACCGCTTCTATGATCTGTTGGTGAATACGGGTTTCGTTGATTTTGCGCACCTCGCTATTTTGGGTTAGGATGGGGTGAAAATCGCTCACGCCAAGCTCCACAGATTTTTCAATCAGAAAATCCATCCGGCTTTTCTTGATGGGGGTGAAAATAAGGTGGACTTTAGGCGAGGTTTTGGGTTGTTTTGCAATTTGCTTCAAAAGGCGAATTTGCACGGTTTTTTTGTTTATTTTCTCTAATATTGCCAGCCACTCCCCGTTTTTGCCGTCAAAAAGGCGGACTTGCGTCCCCTCTTTCAGGCGCATCACATTGTGTAAATAATGCGCTTGCTCCGGCGTGAGGTCTATGAGAGCCTGATGTGAGAGTTCCTGCGCCGTATAAAGGCGCGGGCGTTTATGAATTTTAAGATTATTGATCATGCATCTATCAAACACATGACACATACGGATATCAAGAGTGAAGGTTGGATTTCAAGATTGCCACAAAGCTGGCAGCCCTACGCCATATTAATGCGTCTTGACCGCCCTGTTGGCTGGTGGCTTTTATTGCTGCCGGGCTGGTGGGGGATCATGCTGGGCGCCAATGGCATTGGCGGGATGGTTGCATCCGATTGGCGGCTTATGATTTTGTTTTTGGTGGGTGCCATTATTATGCGCGGGGCAGGCTGCATTATTAATGATTTATGGGACCGCGATTTCGATAAACAGGTGGAGCGCACTAAGCTTCGCCCTTTGGCCAGTGGGCAGGTCTCAACTTTTCAGGCGGGCGCGCTCCTTTTCTTCCTGCTCTTTTGCGGCTTTATCATTTTGCTGCAAACCTCATTGGTTACAATTTTGTTAGGTGTCTTATCGCTCGCCTTTGTTGCTGTGTACCCCTTCATGAAGCGGATTACCTGGTGGCCGCAGGCGTTTTTGGGGCTGACATTTAATTTTAGTGCTCTCATGGGGTGGAGCGCGGCGATGCACCGGATGGACATCGAAGCGCTCGCGCTTTATGGCGCAGGTTTTTTCTGGACGCTGGGCTATGACACAATTTATGCGCATCAGGACCGCGAGGATGACGCGCTGGCAGGCATTAAATCAACGGCCCGTCTTTTTGGGGAGAACAGCCATTTCTGGGTTGGGATTTTCTATCTGCTTACTCTTGTTTTCTTAGCGCTTGCGCTATTTTTGGCCGGTGGAGGTGTGGTTGGGTATATTCTCCTGATTTTCCCAGCGCTTCACTTGGCAGGGCAGGTTATGAGGTGGAATATGTATGACTCCTATAATTGCCTCCACATATTCAAATCCAACCGGAATTTCGGACTATGGGTTTTATTGGTGATGGCGTGTAGTCATTTCTCGGTGAACGGAATTGAAGACACATTCAGAGATATTATATCTATTTCATCTTGGGGATAAGGGCCTGTTGTGCGGTTGTCAGGGCATCTGGATTAAATCCGTTCTTATCTTTTATGTTTTCCCTTATATTCTGGATGAGTCCAAAAAATTTGGAGCGAAACCCTTCAGGTAAAACACCTATTTCGCGCATTGCCCCTGTCAATTGTTCACAAATTTCGTTTTGTAATATTTTACCTGTCAGGAGTTCGTCTACTTTTACCAAATCACGTTTATTACTTCTGATGAGGCGCTGATATCTAGAGGTTCCATCCCCATTTTGCCGAAATCGCATATTGCCGACATCAATCATAGGGAAGGCAAATGTTGTCGTATTTTCAGTTTTTTCATCATAAAAATAATGTAATTCAATCAAACGACAAAGATAGGGAAGTAGGTTGCGCGTTGCTACGCCAAATGAAACGGGTTCATCAGCATCATGGCTGGCCAGACTGTGATAGATCATGGCTTTTTTATATGCATGGGATAATGTTGGTGGCTCTCCATCATCATCTTCAGACTCTTTTGTCTCAAGTATAAGCCCTGTTTCAGTTTGCCTCAAAAACTTGTTGTCTATCCCGTCTTGGCCTATGAAATAAGCCAGAACTGTATCTAGATCATTCATATATGATTGGAGTTCTTGTTGGTTCTTGAATTGCATTAAAATGCGTGTGGTTCGGTGTTGTTCAAATTGGATCTTTAGACGTTTAAATCGCCACGACAAATCCTGTAATTTCGGATCCAATTTCGCAATGGCCGCATAGTTCGGGGTGAGCCAAGTATCACCATAGGAACCATCTTCATTTATGTTGGTCTGTGCAATAAAAAAGGTACTTTTGATTAGTTCTCTATTTCGTGCATTTTGAATGCCGCCTGGAGAAACTAAAATTCCAGATTTTTCGTAGTCTGTTATGATGTCTTGATTTTCTGCGGCCCATTGCAGCAGAGCAGGGTCGGCATCATCTTGGCCGTTGTGTGTGTTATAAATGTAATCAAAGAAACTGGGTGGTTTTCTCATGGTATCGCCTAACTTCGAGTTTTGATCTTTCTGCAGTTAAGCAAAGAAACTTTAATAAATCAAGTTTTTTATGGAATATCTATCCCCCGTATAAATTCCGCAGGCGTTGTTCAACGATGGTTAGCATGGATAGATCGAGAGAACCGCTCCGGCGGAGCTCTTCAAATAAGGGTTCCAGCAGCTTGGCTTGCGCGCCGCGATCATTGATCCAGGCTTGGGTGGCGCTTTCGCAGCCGATACAGCCAATATCGTTTTTACCCTTTGGCGGGCCTTGATTAATATCCTGCCCCATATCTTTGAGGATTTGGATGGTGAGACCCGCCTGACAGGTATAAAGTTGATCTACCATACCCTCGAGCGCTTGTGCGCCCCAATGGGTGTCGGAGGGCATGTGGCGGGCCTTTTGCCGCATCCAGTCGAGATGGAAGTGATCCCCTAATTCAAAATATACGCGTGCGGTAATGGGAATTTCGAACTTATGATCGACCGAAATCCGGATAATATCACAGGCCGACCCTAAAACAGGCATAAGGGAAATATGGCGTGACAGATTTTTGGGCAGGCCGTTATCTATTCCATTTTGCGTGAGTTGTTTGATGGTGCCGAGTAGTTCTTTTGGTACAACCTGATCAAGGTGATCTTTGACGGATAGAATCCCTTCTTCAAAATGGGCAATATCGCGGTTAATATCCAACCGTCGGCCATAGCGGGTGAGAAACCATGTCACCGCACGTTCCATCATACGGGCAGTTTCATGAAGTGCTTGTAATTGAACATTGGCAGGGACCTTCCCGTCCAGATCCTCGATTTTATTCCAAAGATCGCGCAGGCCAAAGGCTTCGCGTACAATGATGTAGGCTTTGGCAACATCCTCACAGCTCGCCCCGCATTTATTCATGATCTCCAGAATAAAGTCGGGTCCCATCCGATTAACGATTCCACCAGCCAAAGTCGTGGCGATAATTTCACGGCTCAAACGGTGATCACGAATTTCTTTAGGGTATTTTTTCTGAAGTTTTGGTGGGAAATAGCGGAAGAGCCGCTCCTCCATCGCTTTATTTTCAGGAATATCGCTGGCTAGTAAATCCTGCGTGTAGGAGATTTTGGCGTAGGATTGCAAAACGCTTAACTCCGGCCTTGTCAGTCCTTTACCCATGCGCCTGCGTTCTTTGATGACCTCCTGTGCGGGGAGCTCTTCCAGCTCGCGGTTCAAATCAATTTTTTGTTCCAGATATTTAATTAGGCGTCCATGCGCACCGATATTTTTGGCACTTTTGAGCTCCATGAGACTGATCCCTTGCGATTGTTGGTAACAACCACGCAACACATGTGCCGCTACACTATCTGTCATAGATTCGAGAAGCTTGTTACGCTTTTTCAAATCCATGTCATGTTTGGATTTGCGCATAACATCACCCAGCAGAATTTTGATATTTACCTCATCATCCGAAGAGGCCACACCGCCTGCATTGTCGATATAATCCGCATTTAACCGCCCGCCGTTATTGGCGTATTCAATGCGCGCTTGTTGCGTGATTGCCAAATTGGCGCCCTCACCGAGGACTTTGGCTTTTAAATCTTTGGCGTCAATACGCAAAATATCATTGCCCTTATCGCCGACCTCAATATGACTTTCATCAGATGCCTTGATATAGGTTCCAATTCCGCCAAACCACATAAGGTCGGTGCGCGCCAACAGCATCGCGCGGATCAATTTGCTGGGCGAGACATTATCTTCTTCAATATCAAAACGTTTTTTGATTTCAGGGGTTAGTTTGAGGCTCTTGTCACTACGCGAATAAATACGCCCGCCCTTGGATAAGAGTTTGGTATTATAAGCATCCCATCCTTTGACAGCATCAAAGAGGCGTTTGCGCTCTTTAAAGCTCTTGGCGAGATCGGGATTTGGGTCACAGAAAATATGTAGATGGTTGAAAGCGCCAACAAGACAAATATGCTCCGATAAAAGCATACCGTTACCAAACACATCGCCGCCCATATCGCCGACACCAATCACATCAAAATCTTGTGTCTGGGTATCGTGGTTCAGCTCGCGGAAGTGGCGCTTGACGGATTCCCATGCCCCGCGTGCGGTAATGCCCATTTTTTTGTGATCATATCCGGCAGACCCGCCGGAGGCAAAAGCATCATTCAACCAAAAGCCATATTCTTCGGACAAAGAATTCGCAATATCGGAGAAACTTGCTGTGCCCTTATCTGCCGCCACAACCAGATACGGATCATCTTCGTCATAACGCACAACATCACCCGGCGGAATAATGTTTTTACCTTTGCGGTTATCCGTTATATCCAAAAGGCCGCGTATGAAAGTTTTGTAACATGAAATTCCTTCTTCCATGAAGGCTGCGCGTCCGCCCTCTTTGGAAGGGTTTTTCACAACAAAACCGCCTTTGGCGCCCATCGGAACAATAATGGCGTTTTTCACCTGTTGCGCCTTCATCAATCCCAAAATTTCGGTTCTGAAATCTTCATGACGGTCTGACCAGCGCAGCCCCCCCCGCGCAATTTTATCGCCGCGCAAATGCACTCCTTCGGTGCGAGCGGAATAGACAAAAATTTCCCGGTAAGGTTTGGGTTCCGGTAATTCTTCAATCTTCTTACTATCTAACTTGATGGACAGATAGGTTTTAAAATCACCATTTTCATCTCTTTGGAAAAAATTGGTCCGAAGTGTCGCGCCGACCAGATTTGTAATGGAGCGCAAAATCCGGTCATGGTCCAATGCGCTGACCTTGTCCAAAGCATGGTGAATTTTGGTAATGCGTTTTTGTTTGGTGTTATTTGATATTTTGTTGCCTTCGGGATCAAATAGATCCTTAAACAGCGTCACAATTTTTTCACCTATGTCGGGGTAGGTCGTAATAGCACTTTCCATGTAAGGAAGACTAAAGGCGGAGCCGGTTTGGCGATAGTAGTGCAAATAGGTGCGTAAAATAGCAATATCATGCCACGGCATGCGCGCATAAAAGGACAACATATTCAGGCTGTCATTTTCAACTTCCAACTTCCATGTTTTCTTGAAAACATCTTCAAAGGATTTTTTGGTTTTCTGGATATCGATTTTGACGTTGAGGTTATGCGGTTCCAGCAAAAAATCATGAATCCAGACCTTACCGTCATAATTTGCAGGACGAATTTCAGCAGGTAGCTCCGTAATCACATTCAATCCCATATTCTCCATGATGGGTAGAACATCTGATAAGGTCAAGGGCGTATCGGCATGATAGAGTTTGAGATGGATTTCCTGTTTATCATCATCCCTTTTTTCTTCATACAGCTCAAGGTCGATAACCTCTCCTGCAATAACATTGGAGATTTTTTGTATGTCCAAAACAGCTTGCTGCGCGTGGTAACGCTCTTGGTAGCTGGTAGGAAAGGCGTCTTTATATCGGGAGATCAGATTGGAGGCTTGCGTTGTATCCTTAATTTTATGTTGCAAAGCTGCGGCCAATTTATCAGACCATATCTGTCCGGCTTCAATGAGCGTGTGTTCCAATTCACCCTTATCAAATTTAGGAACCGATCTTCTGGTATTGATATCAATTTGGTATAAAACGCGGGCCAGAGGAGAGTCATCTTGCAACACTTTATGATTGTTACAAACGCCGCCTAATTCTTGCTCCAGAATATGTTGTATCTTGAGGCGGAGCTTAGTTTCGAATTTTTCGCGTGGAATATAAACCAGACAGGAAATATAACGCCCGAAAGGATCAATGCGGGTGAAAAGGGCGATCTGGGGGCGTTCTTGTAGCCTTAAAATATCCGTACCATGCTCATAGAGGAGCTTTTCAGGCATTTGTAAAATTTCATCACGCGGATATTTTTCCAAAATATGTCTGAGCGCTTTATAATTATGACTGGCATAGCTGAAGCGGGCCTTTTTGACGGCATTTTCGACCTTCATCCGCAAATAAGGAATATCAGTCACACTGCGCGAATAAGTCACAGAAGTGAACAGACCAATAAACAGACGCTCTTTTTTCACATTGCCTCTTGCATCATATTCCTTGATGGCAATGGCATCTAAGGGCACACGCCGATGAACGGTGGAGCGCTTATTCACTTTGGAGATTGTAATCGGTTCTTGTTTTAAACGTAATTCTTGCTGCGATTCCGTCAGGCTTTTGCGTGCTTCATTGATATAAACAGGGGTGACTTCATCTGAAAGAAGACCCAGACTTGATCCTTTTACAATCCGGCTGGTCATTTTTTTACCGCTTTTGAGGAAGTTATATTCCCGGTAGCCTAGAAGCGTAAAATTATCGTCATGTAGATAATTGATGAATTCCTGATACTCGCCCAAAATATTTTTTGACACTTTTTTCTGTGCGCTCTGAAGAGATGTCCCTGCTTCCTTTAGCCTTTTTCGCATCGCCGGCCAATCGCGATTGGCATAGCGTGTGTCCAGTAAAACTTTTTCAATACCGGATTTGAGGTCTTTGATTTGCGCCGGAGAGATCACCCGGTCCAGTTCAATATGGATATGGGATTGCGCGGTGGTTTTATCGTTTTTAGCGGAGCTGTGAATATTTTTAATTTTATTTTTCCCCTGTGAAGGGGCTTGATGCTCAACATGTAAAACAGGATGCAGGAAAGTCGAGATGCTGTGTTGCTGATGAATAATTTCGGCAACGACAGAATCAACGAGGAAGGCCATATCGTCATTGACGATATCAATGGCTGTACATTCGCCTTTCCATCCTTGTTTTGCAGGAGTAGGTGTGTAAATCGAAATGGCTGGTTTTTTGCCAAATGCTCTGTTATGAGCAAGCTCAAGATGGTTTTGTGCGGTGTAAGCCATGCTTTGTGGTGACATGCCGTCCATATCATCGGCAGGCACTTTTGCAAAAAAAGCTTTTAAAAACCCTTTATAATCCAGATTGTCATTCGAAGAGCTGAGATGTTTTTGAGCTTGGGCGAGGAGGGTTTTAGACATAAGAATTCAGATTTCTATCTCTTATATAAATAAAAATATCTTAAGGGGGTAGGGTAGTGCGAAATCCGCCAAGTCACAAGTTTTTCATGCGTGTATGCGTAAAAAATGTATGGCTATTCCACATAAAACGATTATGCGTCCCCCGTGCAAACGGGGGTCTTAAGTCATATTGTTAAAAAGATTCCCGCTTGCGCGGGAAAAGCAAAAACCTCAATCATTTCTATGTAATGCGGACTATATATCAGGACCCTTCAATGTCAACGACAATACGTCGTCCCCCGTTGGATCCGGGTAGATCGTCTTTATATCCGACACGTGCGTTATGCTTTAATTGTACGATCAGCAGGCTATCTTCCCCACTGGTTTCAACATTGTAGGATTGAATGAAATTTGATTTGGCCAAGCTCTTGGAGGTTGATGCGCTCCAACTTGTTTGCGGTAACTCGATGATGAGGATATTTTCACCATTATCAATGTCTGTGGTGAAATTTGTTTTGGCGTTGGTATCCAAAACAATGCGGGTTTTGCCCGGATGTTCGCCGATGCGTACGTCATAGATGCTGGCCTTACCGCCGGAAACGGGTGGTGGTGTTTTTTTGGTATAAGATTTTGGAGCAGGTGGTTTTTTGGCCTTATGTGCTTTTTGGGCGGGGGGAACTTTTTTAGGTTGGGCTGTACTGCCTAACACCTGAGGCGTGCTCGCAGGTGGCGGCGCGACAGCGCTAGGCCGCGGAGCTGTAAGCAGTTCGGGCTCCGCTGTTAATTTCCTAAGCTCGGTAATGAGATTTTGAATATCTCCTTCAATGGCCATCAAACGCCGGATGGACGGAGCGACATTATCAAATTCACTTCGCATATTCTGCACAGCCCGTTCCAACCGCGCAAGCCGTTCCTCATCACTTCGCAAAGAGTTTCCGAAAAGGTTTTTGGGGTTTGGATTGGGATTTGAGGCCGAAGCAGAAGTAGAAGAAATTTCTTCCGGCTCCATGTGGGAGGTTGATTCCGCCAACTCACCACCGCCTCCCAGCGAAGGCAGTTTGTCTAAAAAGGACTGATTTTCACACGCGCCCAGCAGAAAAACCGCGCAACAGCCCAACAACACGGGACATATACCACGGTTCCTTCGAACACGATTACAGTGTTTTATCAGTTTGGTACCAATCATAGACTTCCTGACGGAATAGATGCATCTTTATAAAAGTTAGAGGCTACAAGGCGCGCCCGCAATAAGGCTTTGTAAATACGGGGAAGTTTTCAACAGTTACTTTTACGGTTATGCACAGATTTATCCCGTATTAACTGGCCGAATTTCGGGAAATGTAGCGCTTGATTTTTTGAATCCAGCTTGGTGCAGACCAGTTATCCTGCGGCCCTGTGATTTTTTGTAAAATACTGAAGTCAGTGGAGATTAGAAAAGTCTCAGGCAACTTATCCACATCGTAAAGCGTTTTTGAAATATGGTTATGGTCATCCAGCGTGATGATAAAATTATCAGGAAGAGGGCGGCCTAATTTAGCCAAAAATCTGTTTATATCTTCTTCCCTGTCCTGTTTGGCAACAGCCAGAATAATAAAATTTTCCGGAATATTGGAAGCTAGCTTGATGAGGTCCGGAAACTCAACTATGCAAGGTGGGCACCATGTTGCCCAAAAATGCAAGAAGATCGCCTTGCCTTTATGATCCGATAGGGATTGCATTTTTTGAGCAGTCAGAAAAAGAGGAGTATAGGAAAAATCCGGCGCAAGAGGTTCTTGTGTTTTCGTAGCGGATGAGAGAGGCGGTGTCAGGGCATTATCATAGATGGTGTAGAGGTAAATTCCTCCTGTCACAAAGAGAAATATAACAATGTTAAGAATAGTTTTTTTCGTCATGTTTTCTTCTTTTTAAAAACCAGTTCAAAGCCAGGGTGGAGATCAGCGCAATTTCAAAGAGGGTAAAAAGCCCGATCCCCCATAAAAGACCATCTGTAAATCCATAGGAATGCAGCCCGACATTGAGCAAATTCACCCCGAACCACGCAAATACTACAATCACCGATAGAAAAGCGCATCCGGCGATATAGAGGTGCTCTTTGAGGTGAGCGCTCAAACGGCCATGCAGGAGCCATACGCTCCACAATACGATGAGAAGCGCGCCATTTTCTTTTGGGTCCCATCCCCAAAACCGGCCCCATGATTGATCGGCCCAAATGCCGCCTAAAATCGTGCCTGTTGCGGTGAAGAGTAGCGAGAGAATCAGCATGGTTTTGATATTTTTTTCATCAACGCTCTTGCGTAAATTTTTACCGGTGTTTGCGAACTTTTGTAAAGCCAGATTTAAATGTGCCATAAGGGAGGTCAGCAAACACAGACCATAGCCAATCGTGATGCACAGGACATGAGTGGCCAGCCAGAAATTGGTATTGAGGACCGCGACCAGAGTGCTCATCGTGTCATGGCTGCTAAAGCTATGGGCTGTCAGATATAGCAAAATACTGCTAAGCGCTCCGGTCAAAAGCCCGATTGATGTTTTGTGAATATGAGCCATATACAGCCCGCCTGCCGCACAAATCAAGGACACAAAAAGAATCGATTCATAGAGCGTCCCGACAGGAGGGCGTTCCAGCAGGTAAATGCGCAAGGCGATGTCGATGCCGTGTAATGTAACACCGGTGAGGAGTGCTGTGAAACTGGCTGGGTGAAGATGTGGTATCTGAGAAGAAAACGCGCCAAGTAATATTAGAAAAAGGCACAGACAATAAAGGCCAAAAGAAAGCCGGTAGAAATTCCAGCCATTATAAAATGCTTCCAGTTTCAATTTTTGAAATTGAAAATCCGGAAGGTCTTTTAAAAATTCCTGTGCCTGAATATTGGTTTTATTCCATTTAGCATGATCATTTTTATTATAGGCTATCAAGAAACTTTGCCAGAATTCGAGATAGGTTTTTACTTGCTCGTCTGGCTCTTGATCTCCCAGAGTGATCTGCCAGGGGGAAAGCCATTGAAGCCGGTCGTTTGATCCTACCGGAATGATACGGGCGATTTTATTGTGCTGCCCTCCTTCTTGTAAGACATGGAGACGGAAAGAACGCGCGGCAATTTCTTTTTCTTCTTTCGTATAATTTTCAAAATTCTCTCCCTTTGCCTGAATGATTTTTTTGAGCTGGCGGTCAAGTCTAGCTTTTAATTTCTTTTGATCCGGAATTTCGCTAGATCCCCCCAAAACCATGAGGGATGTCAAGGAACGCAATATTTCCGTATAGATTAGATACTGTTCGTAGAGGGTAAATAAATCTTTTTGCGCCAGAGTCCAATTCTTTTCCGGCGTTTTTTTAAGCTCTTGTAAAATATCTTTTTTGGCCTGCAAAGATTGGGAAATGTCAGTGTAGTTATAGAGGTGGTTTTTTGCTTCTTTTTCTTCCGGCAGTCCATAGTCTTTGGCATTCACGACTTTAAAAACAGGGCGTGAAATAGCCTTTTCAGGCGCAAAGAAAATTTCAGCTAACCATTGCGGCGCGTTTAAATCTTGTAACCTGTCTTTACCTGAAAATTGCTTCAACGTAGTGCGTGCGAAACTGTCCAGTGGTTTTAAACGCCCATCATGCAGAATGGGAAGGTTTTTCCATTGCGCGGTAGAAAGTGCAGAGCGTTCTTTGTTGGCTTGCGCCATATATCCAAATGACGATACGCATAAAAACAGGCAGGTCATAAAGAACAAAAAATATCTCATTTTTTAACCTCCCTTTTTTGAATGCGCAAAACAAGATGAAGCATCAGGCCGCAGAAAATAACAAAGGAGGCCACATAAGGAAAAATGCGACCCTGATTTCGTACAACATTTAACACGGTCATTTCCTGATCGGGATGTTGTACAAAGGAAGATTGATAGAAGCTGTATCCTTTATACCGTAATGGGTTATTCATATGGATGGTAACAGGCCATGCAATTGTTTGATCATGGATCACGATATCTGATTCATATTTTTTTGCCTTGTTGGTGCCGGGATAATCTATTTTTCTAAAATCCTGAAGCTCTATTGCGTAAGGAAGTTCTGTCTTTTTGCGTCCTAATGAAATTTCTATTTGGGCTGGTTTCTTTCCTTGTAAATTAAATACAGGATTTTTGGTGAAATCTTCCATGACGATGTAGGTGCCGTCTTGATTTTGAGCGCCTTTAAGCTCAAATATAATGCCGGAAAAATTGGCCTCCGGTTGGAGCTCATTTGGAATGGGGAAAAGCTCCATATTTTGCGCCAGTCCTTGGAGGTTCTCATATTTCTCGCTAGGCGCACGGGCCGAGCAATTATCACATTTCATCAAAATTTTTATATGTGCCGAACTATTTAAGCCCAAATCCGCCAGTTTTATAACCTGCCCTTGCGATATCTTATCAAAGGGAAGGGTGAGTACAGGCCCTTGATCAGGGGTTAAAAATATTTCGCGTTCGAAATAATCAGACAAGGCGCTTTGCTTTTGTCTTTCGGGAATAATCATGAAATATTCCTTTGATGTGGTGGCCGTGATGATGCCACCCAGCAATAAAATCAGGACACCCAGATGGGTTAAAATTGTGCCGGATTTTTGCCAGTTCCAGTGGCTAAAAAAGATAAATTTGATCAAAAGACCCAAAAAGATGAGACCAATAGTCGGTAACCCACCGGGCAGGGGCATGATCCCTACCCAAAAGAACCATGAATGAAAGTAAATTTCTATTGCGCCGTAAAGCCCGATATATTTTTGCGAAATTGTGCCAATAACGAGCAAAACCATCAGCCACGGCAGGGTGTAAAATACCAGAGCGGGGCTTGCTGCGCGCCGGATGATGGGGGGTAATGTAAGCATGGTTCCGACCCTAAATCTTATGGGCCAGCTATTCAATATAAATTGGGTATATGTTTTGACTAATCCTGAGTGCGGTAGTCGGCAAGCTCATCATTGGAACGGCGTTGACGTTCCATCATCATACGGATGAGTGCACGGACCATAGGATCGCAAAGCCTGATTTTAATATCCAGAATATCTGGTGTGATTTTAACAACTGTTGTTTCTTCGAGCGCGGTGACAGTTGCGCCATAATCGGAGCCTTTGAAGAGCGCGGTCTCGCCAAAAATCTGGTCCTCGCCGAGCTCGGCCAGTTCAATGGTTTTGCCATCTTTTTCAATGGTGACTTTGACTTTACCGTCTTCGATTAAGAAGGCTTCCATGGCAGGTTCGCCTTGCTCAATAATCACGCGGCCTTCCGGATAAATAAATGTTTCGAGTGAATCAGACATGTGTAAAAAGATAATATGTTTGACCTAGAATGACAACATCATCTGCATAAATGATTTGATGTAAAAAGAAAAAGCAAGTAGATTTGGAGCCATGCAATTTGTGAAAAATCTTGTGAACAAATATCAGCATTTCCTGAAAAAGGAGCGGGAATCTCACAAAGAGCTTTACCGTGAGTTGGCACAAAACGGGCAAAAGCCTGAAGTGATGTTGATCGGATGTTCCGATTCTCGTGTACCGTTGGAGCAGATATTTAACGTTGGTCCCGGCGAAGTCTTCACAGTGAGAAATGTGGCGGCGCTCGTCCCGCCCGATGATCAGGGAAGGACAAGAAATTCAACGGCCGCAGCGCTCGAATATGCTGTAGAGCATTTGAAAGTTAAACATATTGTGGTGGTTGGACATAGCCAGTGCGGCGGTGTCGCGGCTTGTACGGATCACTTACAAGGAAAAACCTTTCCCAATCAATATATTGATAGCTGGGTAGCAGTTGCGAAACCCGGCATTGAAAAGGCACTCCAAAGTGGGGCGCAAGGGGCTGATTTACAGCTGCAAACAGAGCAAAATACGATCCGCCATTCTTTACAAAACTTGATGGGGTATGATTTTATTGCTGGAGCGGTGAAGACGGGAGAGCTTGAGATTCACGGGGCCTATTTTGATATAGAAAAAGCACGGCTTTTTGCTCTTGATCAGGAAAAAGATCAATTTGTTGATATTTCTTATAAGGAAGAGCCTTCTATAGTAAACAACCGGAAATTTTGCTAGATTTTTTATAAGCTATCTTTTTGGATCCTTTGCCCATTTCAAGACAAGGAAACCGCATAGGGCCGAAAGAAGTGAAGCCACTAATATCCCTAAACGCACTTGCGCAATAATGGGGTCATTGCCGTAGGCCAGAGTGCCGATAAATAAACTCATCGTAAAGCCTATCCCTGTTAAAAGGGCCAAACCGTAGATATGCGGCCAAGATACGGTATTTGGTTTTTCGCACAATTTCAATTTGGCGCCTAGCCAGATAAAGCTGAAGACACCTAATTGCTTGCCTATGAACAATCCGCCGATAATACCAAGCGGTACGGGATTGAGAAGGGTCTCAAATGTAAAATCGCCGAGATAAAGTCCGGCATTGGCAAAGGCAAAAAGCGGCATAATCATGAAATACACCCAAGGGTGAAGCGCATGTTCCAACTCCTTGACGGGACATTCTTTAGGGTTGTCCGTACGCATTGGAATACAAAAGGCAAGCACAACACCTGCGAGGGTGGCATGGACACCGGATTTGAGAACGCAAACCCACATAAATATGCCAATCAGGATATAGGGCGCGACTTTTTTGACACCGAATTTATTCATGGCCAAGGCGCTGATCAGGCCAATAGAAGCCAGTCCGAGGGCCATTAAAGATAGACCTTGTGTATAGAATACAGCGATGATGACAATGGCAGCAACATCGTCAATGATGGCCAGAGACAAGAGCAGAATTTTAAGCTCCTTTGGGATTCGATCACCTAATAAAGCCAGAATTCCTAGTGCAAAGGCGATATCTGTAGCGACCGGCACGGCCCAGCCAGAAAGAGCAAACTGGTCCTGATAGTTAAGCGCAACATAAATGGAAGCCGGGACAATGATTCCCCCAATGGCGGCAATCAGGGGGAGGGAGGCCTTTTTCATGTTGGAAAGTTCGCCGCCCAAAATTTCTTTTTTGATCTCAAGGCCGATCAAGAAGAAAAAAACAGCCATCAAACCGTCATTGATCCAGAGCAACAGGGGCTTATCTATGGCGAGTTCACCAATTTGAATGATAACAGGCGTGCTCAGCAGGGAATCATATAGCCATGCCAAAGGAGAATTATCCAATATAAGGGCCAACAAAGCAGCGACTATAAGGAGGATACCGCTTAATTTTTCTGGATTCATTGATTTGAGCATGAAAAGAAGCCTTGGGGTTGTAGGTTAACTATGTTCCTAGGTTAAAGTATCTAACGCGAAATTAGCATATTTTCTAATAAGGCGTAATAATTTGCAATGCATGTTTTACTCGCCGTTTCATAGCTTGTGTGATATTCAAGCGTTGGGATTTGTATACTGGCACCGTTCCAACGCCCATCAGTGTTTTGAACAATGCGCCCCAACTCTGTGGAGCCCAGATCGGCGGTCTTAAGCCCTAGTGAGAGAAAATACTCATCCTTGAGTTGAAAAGGCAGGTCCAGACCGGTGCAGTGTTTTGTGATTTCCTCTACTAAACCTGCATTAAAAATACCGCTTTTGTCCCGGTAACGCAGGACAATCATGCCTTCTTCGATTTCTTCAGCGTAGCGGTAGGGGCTGGTATCCAGAATAAAGAGGTTTTGTGTTTCAATATTTTTCTTTTCAAGCCAGTCTGTGATGTGAATCCAGCTCTTGCCGATTTCCTCTTCGGTGGATAGGAGCGCGGTTCCCTCAAATCCATTATCAAATAAGGCATAAATCACACCAAGGGACAGGACATTGTCAATTTGCCCTTTCAAGTATGTGCCATCAAATTCAGCCATACGTGCGTACGCAACTGGTGTGTTTGTTGACATCGCTGGCATGCCGGTGATTTGGAAAACGGGGTCGCCGTTTTCCATGCCTGTCTCACAAACATGGATTTGACCGCGTCCAAGTTCCTCTCCCGTTTTGGGATCATAAGCAAAAACAGTTTCATCTTCAAAACGCTGACCGATCGCTTTAAGAGTGGCCTTGGAAGGCTTGTTTTCCTCGCCATATTTTTCTTCCCTGATATGCGCGGCGGCGTATTTGTAGGATCCCTCACCCAGACTAACGAGTCCGTGCCGGTCCATATGGGCGGATATAATTTGCGCGTGCGGTGTTTTGCCGGAAATCTCCAAAAGGCCCTTATGGTTGTGTGTCTTAAGACCAAGCTTTTCGAAATCTTGCGCCAGATAGGCCGTGAAATGTGCCTCATGGCCCACGACAGAAGGAATGGATAAATATTCAAGGGTTTTATCAAGAACGGTTTCAAATGCCATAGCGAGCGTAACTATATCAAAGCGCTGGACTATATCAAATCACTCAAGCTATTGACGTGCTCAATTTGTTGTACGTCTAAGGGGGGCTTGGCGGTTTTTTTCGATTTTTTGGGTGGGGCGGGAATGACCGCGCACTCAAACCCCAGTTTGGCTGCTTCTTTGAGGCGTATGTCCGGCTGGGAGACTGTACGTATTTCACCGGATAGGCCAATCTCACCAAAAAATACGCTATTTTTGCGTACGGGCCGTCCTGTCTGCGCACTCATAAGGGCCGCAGCCACGGCCAGGTCTGCGGCGGGTTCGGTGATTTTAATACCGCCTGCAATATTGAGGAAAATATCCTGATCCGATAAGGAAATACCGCAGCGTGTCTCCAAAACAGCCAGAACCATTGCCAGCCTGTTTGTGTCCCAACCGATCACCGCGCGGCGCGGATGCCCTAAAACGGAAGGGGCGACGAGTGCTTGTACCTCCACAAGTACAGGGCGGGTTCCTTCCAACCCTGCCAGTACGGCGCTGCCTGCCACATTTTCCTGACGCTGCGCCAAAAAAAGCTCTGAAGGGTTGGCCACTTCCACCAGCCCCTCTTGCGCCATTTCGAAAACGCCGATCTCATCGGTGGGACCGAAACGGTTTTTAACAGTGCGCAAAATGCGGAACTGATGCCCCCGATCCCCTTCAAAATAAAGGACGGCATCAACCAGATGCTCCAAGACACGCGGACCGGCAATTTGCCCCTCCTTGGTGACATGACCGACAAAAAGCGTACAGATGCCCTTTTTCTTGGCCATGCGGATAAGTTCCTGCGCGGATGTACGTACCTGCGTTACCGTGCCCGGAGCGCTGTCCACCGTATCGACATACATGGTTTGGATCGAGTCAATTACCAACAAGTCAACGCTCTCAGGAGAATTTTCAAGCGTTGTCACAATATCGCGTACGCTTGTCGCGGCGGCGAGATCAACGGGCGCATTGGCCAGCCCCAGTCGCTCCGCTCGTAAGCGGACTTGATCTACCGCTTCCTCACCGGAGACGTACAGGCATTTCTTACCCGACATTACCAGTTTGCACACAACCTGCAGCAAAAGGGTTGATTTCCCAATGCCTGGGTCTCCGCCGATAAGGAGCGCCGAACCGGATACCAGTCCGCCGCCTGTCACCCGGTCAAATTCGGCCATATTGGTGATATGGCGGGGCTTTTGATTTTTCTCTCGCCCCTTTAATGGTAACAGCTCCAGCTTTTGCCCGCCTTTTTTGCCGCCCAACCCTTTGGGCGCACCGGATTCGACAATTTCTTCGGAGATCGAATTCCACTCTCCGCAGGATTCGCATTTGCCCGACCATTTGGAAGTCACGGCCCCGCAGGCGTTACAGACATATTGTTTCGATGATTTGGCCATTATAGTCTTCTAAATTTGGGGACTAAAGTACAGAATGTATTCTTTGGGTATCCTTAATTTTGAGACAACTATAGCCTCAAAATAAGAACATTTCAAGAACATTACGTTTTTTAATAGCTATGCAGGCTTGAAAGGAAGCTCGGGCAATGTATCAACATCCAAATACTGAATACCTTCAAGCAAATTGATATTCACCGGTTTCATCGCTTCACCATCATATATTTTGGTGATTTTCCAGTTTTTGGGTTCGCCTGTAATTTCAATGATATCGCAATTATTGGGATTGCCCAATTGTGCTTTGGCCCGCATGGGCAAATGTGCCCACGCCATGATGAAAGCCTGAATGACGGCACCATGTGAGACAATCAGGAAATCATCCTTTCCTTCCCCAATATCACGGGAAAGGGTTCCATCTATAAAGCTTTTCACCCGCACTTGAGTGGCTAAACTTGATTCTCCAAATAAGTGGGCTGATGAAAAGGGATCGTTTTTATGCGTTGCCTTTGAGAGCTTTTGCAGCCCTGCTTTTGTCTGAAGCGGCATGCCGGAATTTCCGAATTCTAGCTGACTGGCAGCCCCAAAGAATTTTTCAATAAGGCGTACGTCTTCTTTTAATCTGGGAGATTTTTGCCCTGTAAAAATATTTTTGACTGACTGATAAATACCACGGAAAGTTTCTTGTGGTCTTTGATAGGAACTCAGAAAAATTTCCGGCCATTTGCTAGTTTGGGTATCTTTATAGTATCGCTCCAAGAACTTGCCTGCGGCAATGGCTTGCGCACAACCTTCTTCGGTGATGCTGATATTTTGATCACCTTTTAGGGTATATTCCCTTGGGTCTACGTTACCTTCCGACTCTGCGTGTCGGATAAGCAGTATTCTCATAATATGACCAATAAAGCAGTGCTTCGATAAAATCAAATATTTTTGTGTAATCAAACAAGATTTGAAGCCGAATATAGTCCTACAATCAAGTTTTAAATACAGGATGAAGAAATGAGATTTTTAACAATAATAACTTTGTTAGGCTTAATATTCACAGTTTCAGGTAATATGGTTTTGGCGGAACAAGCGTTAGAGAAAAATATGACACAAAAATTTTCAACAGATCACCTGACCCCTTTGCAGAAAAAAGTAACGATGAAGGGGGGAACGGAAGTGCCTTTTAAAAATGAGTACTGGAACAATAAGGAACCGGGTATTTACGTCGATGTGATTGACGGCACACCGCTTTTTTCTTCACTGGATAAATTTGATTCCGGTTCCGGCTGGCCGAGCTTTACCAAACCCATCAAGCAAAGCGTTGTCACAGAGCATGAGGATAACTCTTTTCTCATGAAACGTACCGAAGTTAAGGCGGGTCCTACCGAATCGCATTTAGGACATGTTTTTCCCGATGGCCCGACGGACAAAGGCGGATTGCGCTATTGCATCAATTCGGCTTCTCTTAAATTTATTCCGGTAGAGGACCTGGAAAAGGAAGGGTACGGCGAATATCTTTCCCTGTTTGAGGAATAGTTTTTTAAAGCGCTAGATTTCAAAACCACAGATAGACACAGATCCCCGTCTATATCGGGAGGATGGGGGAAGTGTAAAAAACACGGGGATTTAGTGTTTTGAAATTTCTCCGCCTACTATATATTAGGGGTAATCAAACGATTCTTTTTAGTTAAATTTAGGGTCAGAACCCTACGTCATTAAGCAGGAGATTTTTAAAATGTCAGCACAAAAAAAGCCTATCAACGATATTGCGCAATCCAATTCCAAGCTTTTGCAAGAACGTCACCTTTATAAGCCATTTTTATATCCGTGGTGTTATGAAGCATGGTTAACGCAACAGCGCGTTCACTGGTTACCCGAAGAAGTACCGATGGCCGAGGATGTTAGAGATTGGAAAAAGACTTTAACGCCTGCTGAAAAAAACTTAATGACCCAGATTTTCCGCTTTTTCACACAAAGCGATGTGGAGGTGAATAACTGCTACATGAAGCATTACAGCCAGGTTTTTGGACCTGTAGAAGTGCAAATGATGCTCTCGGCCTTTTCCAATATCGAAACAGTGCACATCGCGGCTTATGCACATTTGCTGGATACAATCGGGATGCCGGAGGTCGAGTATGAAGCGTTCCTTAAATACAAGGAGATGAAAGACAAGTTTGATTATATGCAAGATATTTCCATGGAATCGCGCCGCGATATTGCCAAGACAATGGCGATGTTTGGTGCCTTTACCGAAGGGCTGGCGCTGTTTGCTTCTTTTGCGATTCTCATGAATTTCCCACGTTTTAATAAGATGAAAGGGATGGGGCAAATTGTGACATGGTCGGTGCGCGATGAAACACTTCATTGCCTGTCTATGATCCGCTTGTTCAATACCTTTATTG
>JALEGH010000075.1 GCA_022763065.1 Alphaproteobacteria bacterium | reverse complement strand
TATCACTGAAACCGTAACGGCTCACCATATTATAGGCGATTTCTGTTGCTGCTTCGATGTCTCCTGAGGCTCCGTCCAAAGCTAATTCTTTGCCAAAGCAAATATTTTCAGCCGCGCGTCCAGCCATTGAAATAATAAGATCGGCTTTATAGGCTGAAAAAGAACGTTCATGCTGGTTTTCTCTATCTATAAACCAGGTAAGGCCATTTGAGTCTCCTTGAGGTAGAATAGAAACATGTCCTAAAGGATGGTATCCTGTTTTTTCTAATAGAAGAGCTGTAATAGCGTGCCCAGCCTCATGAATAGCAGTTGATTCATCTAAGAAGCGGGAGCGTTTTTCTTCTAGGGCCGGACTGTCCATGGCATGGTGGTCGATGGCTTTGTAGAAGTCTGCTTTCAGGAGTTTTTTAATGTTCTGTCTATTTTTGACGCCTCGCTCCTGTGCATACATGGCAGCTCTATTTAGGGTGTTTTTTATATCTTCGAATGTAAAACCGAATGTTCGCCCTGCGATATCGGTGAGTGAAAGCTCTTTTCCCCATTTGTCCTTAGGAGGCATAATTTTTTTAAGAATTTCTAACCGTCCTTCTATGCTGGGAAGGGGGATGTGAATTCTGGTTGGAAAATGTTTGATAAAATCTGAAGTGAGATGGTTGCTATTAAAAGCGGAGGTAATAACGATGATTTTTCCTTGATCCGTCCGTGATAGTGTGTCGAGGGAGGTCAGAAAATGCTCCATGGCCTCTTCGGGTATTGCATCGGCCCGTTCGACATAAAGGAGACATCTTGGGTTTTTTATGCCTTTTGCTGATTGTGTTTCTATCTGTTCGCGTGCATTTTCTACCAGATTTCCCAGATATTTTCGTGCCTCATCAATTTCATGCGTAATTAAATAAGATCCGCTTGCTTTAACGATAGGCAAAGATGTTTCTCCGGCGATAGCGTTCACAAGTCTGTCTTTCCCAATTCCACGTTCTCCGGTGATTAAAATACGTTCAGGTGCACGTGCGTTAAAACTCTCAAGCTGTTGTGGATTAGAAAGTGCGTGGCATAACCTGTTAATTTCTGCTTTTATAGGGTTTACGCCAACAAGGTCGTGTAAGCGAAGACCGGTATCTTCAAGTACTTCGAAGTCTTGTATGACAGCCGAGGCTGCGGTTTTCTTGCTCATACGTTTTTCCCCACTGAATTCAATGACGTATGTGTCAAATGTTACGATATGCGTCCCAGCTTAAAGTTTTTTATAGATATGTAAAGAAAAAAATAGGGAATGGGGCTGTCTTAACCATTGAAAACGGCCTTGGGCGGCGATATGATCGCCTCATCAAAGGAAAAATTTTAAACCCGAGCGCGGCGTAAAGTGCCGGGGTTGCGGGTTTAAAAAGAAGACCGAGGAGTAGGAATGAAGCAAACACCTCTTCATGCTGCGCATGTGGCATTAGAAGCGCAAATGGCTGAATTTGCCGGTTATGATATGCCGATTCAGTATAAAACAGGCGTGATGGCGGAGCATAATGCAACACGCGAAAGCGCCGGTATATTTGATGTTTCTCACATGGGGCAGGTGATTATTTCTGGTTCTGACGCTGTTTCTTTTTTAGAAGAATTGACGCCGAGCGCTTTTGGCTCGCTGGGCACCACACGGGCGAAGTACACAGTCCTCACAAATGAACAAGGCGGAATCATTGATGATATGATTGTCTCACGGATGGCAGAGGATCAATTTTTTGTGGTCGTGAACGGGGCGTGCAAGGATAAAGACCTTGCGTGGTTTGAAAAAAATGCCTTGGATTTTGATGTTCAAATTGATCATTTGGAAGAACGTGCGTTGATCGCGCTTCAGGGGCCTAAGTCGGAGCAGATGTTAAAGGAATCTCTTGGAATTGATACGTCTGATCTGGACTATATGCAGATGATGCAAACAGATGAGCTGTATGTGAGCCGTTTGGGCTATACCGGAGAAGACGGGTTTGAGATTTCGATGCCGCAAGAGCGCGCCGTCAAAATCTGGAATGATTTGAACGCGCATGAGGCGGTGACACCCGTCGGGTTGGCGGCGCGCGATAGCTTACGCTTGGAGATGGGTTATCCCCTTTATGGTCATGACATTGATGATACGACGTCGCCTGTAGAGGCTGGAATCGCGTGGATTATGCGTGGACGGGACGATAATAATTTCTTTGGTGCTGAGCGCATTTTAAAGGAAAAAAGTGAGGGTGTGAGCCGTAAACGTGTAGGCGTTCGTTTGACGGGCAAGGGTGTGGCCCGCGAAGGGGTGGAGCTTTTTAAACCGGGAACGGATGAAAAGATTGGTGTGCTGACCAGTGGCGGGTTTTCGCCGACAACGCAAGCGGCCATCGGGCAGGCTTATGTTGAGGCAGAGCATGCCGCAGTAGGGGCTCAGATAGATGTGCGCGTACGCGGGCGCAATATTGAGGCGGTAATAGATAAAATGCCTTTTGTGGCGGCAAAAACCAAAACGGCAACGAAGAAAGCAGCTTAATACAGGATAATCATTGAATTAAGGAGAAGAAAAAATGAGTAACGTAAAATATACCGACGATCATGAATGGATCAAAATTGAAGATGATACAGCGTGGATCGGGATCACGACTTATGCGCGTCATGCGCTGGGTGATCTGGTGTTTTTAGAATTGCCGGAAGTGGGGCGTCAGCTCAACAAGGGCGAGGATTTTGCCGTTGTCGAGTCGGTCAAGGCGGCAAGCGAAATTTACACCCCTGTCACCGGTGAGATTGTTGCGGTGAATGATAATCTCGCGGACAACCTCGATGATTTAAAAGAAGATCTGGATAAGGGGTGGATCGTAAAAGTGAAGGTCAGTAATCCTGAGGATCTGGAGGGGTTAATGGATAAATCTTCTTACGATGCTTTCGTGGAAGGGTTGGATTAACACTTTATCAAACCCGACACGCCGAAGGCGGGGTTGCGGGCTTGATAAAAAATAAAGGATTAAAGATGCGCTATTTACCACAGACTAAAAAAGGCCGGAGTGAGATGCTGGAGGCCATCGATGTGTCATCCGTTGATGCTCTCTATAGTGATGTGCCGAAAAGCGCGTTTGTGAAGGGTAAGGTAAACCTTCCTGATCACATGGGCGAGCTGGAGGTTGAGCGTATGCTTGGTGCTTATGCGAATGAAAATCACGCGGCGCCTGATGGTCCGTTCTTCTTAGGTGCAGGCACTTATTACCATCATGTCCCGGCAAGCGTAGATCATATCATTCAACGCAGCGAATTTTTGACGGCCTATACGCCCTATCAACCGGAAATCGCGCAAGGCACGTTGCAGGCGATTTATGAGTTTCAAACCATGGTTGCGCAAGTAACTGGACAAGATGTGGCGAACTCTTCGCTTTATGATGGGGCGACGGCGATGGCGGAAGCGGCGCTTATGGCGATGCGTGTGACACGGCGCAAGAAGGTTGTGCTGGGGAATAAAACGCATCCGCATTACGAAGATGTGTTGAAGAGTTATTTTGAAAACTTCCGGGGCGAAGCGACAATTGAAGGACCGCAAGATATTGATGACCAAACGGCATGTGTGATTATTCAGTCTCCTGATTTTTACGGTTCCCCTGAAAACTATCAAATATGGCGGGAGAAATGTGATGCCGTTGGTGCGCTTTTGGTGGTAGTCACCAATGAAATTTTATCTCTTGGGCTATTACCTGCACCGGAAGAAGCGGATATCGTATGTGGCGAAGCGCAGAGCATTGGACTACCGATGAGCTTTGGCGGCCCGCATTTAGGGTTTTTTGCTTGTCGTGAGAAATATATTCGTCAAATGCCTGGTCGGCTTTGTGGGGAAACGGTGGATGCAAGCGGAAGGCGTGGTTTTGTTCTCACGCTCAATACGCGGGAACAGCATATCCGCCGCGAAAAGGCGACCTCCAATATTTGCACCAATCAGGGACTATGCGCGCTGGCTTTTACGGTGCATATGGCGCTCCTTGGTGAAGATGGTTTTAAACATTTGGCAAAGCTTAATCATGAAAAAGCATGTGAGCTTTCAGATACGCTGGAGAATGCTGGGTTTAAAGTAGAAAATGAGACTTTCTTTAATGAGTTTGTCGTGGAACTGCCGAAAAATTCGAATGAGATTGTTTCTACTTTGGCTGAAAAAGGGATTATTGCCGGATTAGCTCTTGAAGATAATAAACTTCTCGTGAGCGCAACCGAGATGACGGCGCAAGAGGATATCCAAACCTTCTGTGAAACACTGAAGGAGGTTTGCGCATGAGTAATTTAGCTTATAACGATAATATGGATCACATGATGAGTGACGCTGAAAATTTTGAAGACGGGAATCGTGGCCTTCACTATGAAGAAAATCTCCTTTGGGAGAAGGGGCACAGCGATACACCGGGGGTTGATCTACCTTCATTGAAAGGGACAAAGTCCCGCACCGGGCAATCGGAGCGCAAAAATGTTGGCTTGCCGCAGGTAAGTGAGCCACAGGTGATGCGTCATTTTGTAAGACTATCGACGAAAAACTATTCCATCGATAGCGGGTTTTTCCCGCTTGGCTCTTGCACGATGAAGCATAATCCGAGGCTCAATGAAAAGATGGCAAGACTTAAGGGGTTTGCGTCTATTCACCCGATGCAGCCCACGCAAACCGTGCAAGGGGCCTTGAAGGTGATGTATGACCTTCAAAACTGGCTGGCGGAGCTTACCGGTTTGCCTGCGGTATGTTTGACACCTGCAGCCGGTGCGCATGGAGAGTTGGCCGGGATCATGACAATTCGTAAAGCTCATGAGGTGCAAGGCAATACGCATAAAGATGTTATTTTGGTGCCGGACTCTGCGCATGGTACAAATCCGGCAACGGCTGTGATGTGCGGTTTTAAAACACGTACGATTTCAACAAAAGAGACAGGCCGTGTGAGCGTGGAGGCGTTTAAAGAAGCGCTTTATAAGCAAGATCCTGAAGGAAAAGATGTCGCCGGTATGATGGTCACAAACCCCAATACTTGCGGTCTGTTTGAACGCGATATTCAGGAAATCACAGATCTCTTGCACGATGCGGGCGGATATTTTTATTGTGACGGCGCGAATTTTAATGCGCTTGTTGGTAAAATCCGCCCCGGTGATTTTGGGGTGGATGTAATGCATATTAATTTGCACAAGACATTTTCGACACCGCATGGCGGCGGTGGTCCTGGCTCCGGCCCGATATGTGTTGCTCCTTCATTACAAGACTATATGCCTTCGCCGGTTGTACTGAAAGAGGGTACGGCATATCGTTTGGAAGAAGAGGGGGAGCGCGAAACGTCCTGTGGTCGTTTGCGCGGTTTTCAAGGACAGTTTGGCATGCATGTGCGCGCTCTTTCCTATATGATGAGTCACGGCGCAGATGGGCTCAAACAAGTCTCCGAAGACGCGGTATTAAATGCGAATTATATCCTCTCACAGCTTAAGGACGATTATCATGCGCCTTTCGAAGGGCCTTGCATGCATGAATGCTTGTTCACCGACAAATATCAAAAGGAGTATGATGTTACCACTCTTGATATTGCGAAAACTTTAATAGAATATGGCATGCATCCGATGACGGTTTACTTCCCGCTTGTGGTGTCGGGGGCCATGTTGGTTGAGCCGACGGAAACGGAAAGTAAAGACGCGCTGGACCGCTTTATTTCGGTGATGAAAATGATAGCCAAGAAAGCGAGAAGCGGTGATGTAACGGAATTGCACAATTACCCGAAATCAACACCGCGTCACAGGCTTGATGAAGTGAAAGCGGCGCGGGAGCCTAAACTGCGCTGGAAAAAGGGTGCGTGAGAAAATAATTTTTTAATAACGACTTTTAAACGAAAAGGAGAAAAATATGTTAGGAGTTGGTGATAAATTACCGGAATTTTCAGTGATGGGCGTAAAGCCCGGCTTTATGGTTCATGAAGAAAACGGTGAGAGCGCGTTTGAAGAAATTACGCAAGATAGCTTTGAGGGCAAATGGAAGGTTATTTTCTATTACCCCAAAGATTTTACGTTCGTATGTCCGACAGAAATTGCAGAGTTTGCAAAGCTGAATGACGAATTTGTAGACCGTGATGCCATCGTGATGGGCGGGAGCACGGATAATGAGTTTTGCAAGCTGGCATGGCGCCGGGAGCATCCGGATCTCAATAAACTGAACCAGTGGAGCTTTGCTGACACAAACGGTTCCCTTTTGGATGGGTTGGGCGTACGTGACCGCGCGGCAGGTGTTGCGCTCCGCGCGACATTGATTGTCGATCCGCATAATGTGATCCAACAAGTATCTGTGAACAGCTTGAATGTGGGGCGTAACCCGAAGGAAATTCTACGTCTTTTAGACGCACTGCAAAGTGATGAGCTCTGTCCGTGCAACCGTCCTGTGGGCGGCGATACGATTGACGTTGTAGAAGAAGCCCAGAAAATGGCGGCTTAAATTTATAAGCTATATTGATGCGGGTAATGCTTTCATGAGAGGAAGAATTACCCGCTAGTTTTTTTATAGTCATTCCAAATAAGAATGGTACACTCCTATTTGGAATGACACGCGAGCGACGGCGAGCGCGGCGCAAGTGCGCCGGAAGCATCCCCGGCGTTTGAGGGGTTCAATTAAAAATAGAATATTTTTAATTGAAATAACTATAGAGTAAAAAAGGGGAATAAAAATGAGTATTGAAACATTAAAGAAGGCACTTCCGGATTATGCCAAGGATATCAAATTAAATCTTTCATCTTTGGTGAATGATGAGAGTTTGAATGAGCAGCAGCTCTGGGGAACTTTTTTGGTAAGCGCATTTGCTGGCCGGAATGAATTTGTGATCCAACAGATTTGCGCCGGGGCCGCAGAATATTTGTCACCGGAAGTCATGACAGCAGCCAAAGCGGCAGCAGCGATTATGGCGATGAATAATGTCTATTACCGCTTCGTACATTTGGTGAGCAATAAAGACTACCAAACCATGCAGGCCAAGCTGCGGATGAATGTAATTGCCAATCCCGGTGTTGAAAAAGATGATTTTGAGCTCTGGTCTCTGGCCGTGTCCGTCATCAATGGCTGCGGCATGTGTATTGATGCGCATGAGCAGCAATTGCTCAAACATGGTGTATCCAAAGAACAAATTCAAACGGCGGCGCGTATCGCCTCCGTGACCCACGCGGTAGCGGCGATATTGGACGGCGAACAGGCGATGGGCTCAGATGCTCTATCTCAGGCTGCTTAAAGGTTCTTAATTATTTAGTGTTTGAAAAAGCTGCCCTTTAGGTGGCTTTTTTCTTGAGCGCTTTTTTTGGTGGCTCATGCATAAAAACTTCGCGGTGGGGATAGGGAATTTCGATTTTATGCTCTTTGAAAATATCCCACACGGATAGCATGACATCGCCTTTTGTATTGGTAATCCCTTTTTCGGCGTCCTTGATCCAATAACGTAGGACAAAGTTCAAGGAGCTGTCACCAAACTCCACGAGATGACACACGGGCGCCGGGCTATCAACAACCCGGTCAATTTTCCCAGCCGCCTCTGTCGCAATTTTTTTGATAAGGTGGGGATCGCTGTCGTAATGCACCCCGAAAGTTGTTTCGACCCGCACCAATGTGTTACCGTGCGACCAGTTCACAACATGCTGGGTGATAAACTCCTCGTTTGGCACCAGATAAGATTTGTTATCCCGCGTGACGATCTCGGTAAAACGCGCCCCCATCTGGTTGACCCAGCCGAATGTGCCGTCCAGCTCAATAATATCGCCGGGCTTAATTGATTGGTCGAGCAGGAGAAGCATGCCGCTAAAGAGGTTGGAGATCACTTTTTGTAGACCAAAACCAATCCCCAAACCAACTGCACCGGAGAAAACAGCAAAGAGAGAGAGGTCGATCCCTGCAGACGTGACACCGATCAAAAGCGCGGTAACGATGAGGGCGATACGTGTTATTTTTGAGATTAATACACGTGAAGAGGGGGTGAGCCCCCGCGCCGAGGCCAGGCGCTTATCAAGGAGCTTGGCAAGGAACAAGGCACCATAAAGAAGAATGAAAATTCCCAATGTGCCTTTAATGACGCTGAGCGCTGAGAGGCGGAAGTCTCCGATGCTAAACCCCAAAGCGTCCAGTGTTTGGGTTGTTTGGTCTAAAATGCCAAAAATGCTCAAGGCGGCAATGGATAAAACGGTCAAGGAAATAACGTTACGGGCAAATTTTTGTTCTATCAATTGCGAGACGAGGCGAATAAATATCCAGGCCAGCAGAATTTTGACAATAGCCATGGAAAAGCCGGTATTAAAATCAAGCCCGCCGGGACCGGCAATTTTGGCCCCCAGAAAAATAAAAAACATCGCTACAAAGGGGAGGAATACCCGCATCAGGGTGTGGAGTATCTCTGTAATTCGAAAAGGTACGCTGAGCTTGTTAATTAAATCATTTAAGGCCGGTTTTGAGGCGCGCGTGATGGCCCATGCCATGGTAAATCCGACCGCAATGATGATAAGCTGGACACCACTTTCGGAGCTCCAAATGTCAGTTTGAAACCATTTGATGATTTGATCTTGATAGGAATTGAGCTTTTCTACACTGATCATAGGGGTAATCTAATCTATCCTGTTTATAAAAAGAAGGTATTTAAACAAAAAAAGACTTACGCGCGCAGGGCCTTGAGGGTCATTGAGCTTGTCGCGGCAATGAAGTCTTCATCCATATCTTGTCCGCTCATCAGGCGGAAAAAGAGAGGACCCAAAATGATGTCAATCGCACTGTCGGTATCAATTTCCGGGTCAAACTCACCATTTTGTTTGCCACCTTCAATATAAGAGGAGAGCGAATTATAACGTTCCTGCAAAAAGCTTTGAATGAGTATGCGTAAAGACTCTCCGTCCGGCTGGGCTTCACCAATAATCTCGGCAATGGTGCGTCCATTCTTGCCGCTGAGCTGCCGTGCGAGCTTGTCAATCTGGCTATGCACGCCTTCGGCAGCACTCTTGGGTGTAGGGAGTACATTGTGAAAAGCGGGTTGAGAAAAAACAGCCTCCATGACAACGGCTGCCTTATTGGGCCACCAACGGTAAATGGTTGTTTTGCCAACACCGGCCTTGCGGGCAATGGCCTCGATAGAGAGTTTCTGGACAGAACTATGAGTGAGTAGGCGCCTAGTGGCATCTAAAATAGCACGGCGGGAGCTTTCAGAGCGCGGACGTCCGGCAGGTTTCACCTTGTCCTGAATTTCATCTTCAATGCCATTTTCATCAATATTTTCAGCAAGTTGTTGCATTTTTTGCCCCCGATTTTATATAAACTGTACGGCCCGTATTATATGTTTCTGAGGAGAATTGTCAAAATTTTTTCCTCTTTCTCTTTGTTTATGCACAGTGCTTTGTGGTAAGTAATAGGCTTCCCAATATACATACCAAGGTGATTAAAGATATATGGAAGTCTGGATTTTATATGGTGATGACGTGGAGTCAAATGCTGATTTGGCGCATGAGGTTCGCCGTCTTGTTTCCGAGGGGAAAAAGATGGATATCAAGGTTCAGGTTTTTAAGCCGGGTCAATTTGACCTGCTTGTTACACACCAGATGCGTGATTCTATTTTGATTGACGGGAAGCCGGTTCCTCTACCGGATTTTGTCTTCCCCTATTTTAATCATAATGATCAGGGATATTTCTCCGTGGCGATTGTACGGCAGTTGGCGCAGTTGGGGGTACAGGTTTTGAATAGCGCAGGTGTGATTGAGCGCGTGCGTGACAAGCTTCGTACACATCAACTTTTGGCCGAAAGCGGTATTGATACGCCTGATACGATGCTGGCTAAATTTCCGGTTGATATCGATTTGATCGAAGAAACGATTGGCTTTCCCGTTGTTGTGAAAACGCTTAATGGGGCGCTGGGAATCGGTGTTTTCTTGCTGGAAACCCGTCAGGCCTTTCTGGACTTGATGGATCTCGTGGGGGAGACAAACCCCAACCTACAACTCATCTTTCAAAAATTTGTGTCAGTTAGTAAAGGGCGGGATTTACGTCTTGTTATTGCCGACGGCGAGGTTATTGCGGCGATGGAGCGCCGGGCGCAGGATGGGGGTTTTAAGGCCAATTATAGCTCCGGCGCTTCTGTGCATGAGTTTATTCCTGATAAGGCGGCAATTGATATTGCGCTACGTACCGCCAAAGTTTTGAAAATTGATATGGGCGGGATTGATTTGCTCTTTAAGGAAGGCGGCGGCTACACAATTTGTGAGGCCAATACATTCCCCGGTTTTAAGGGGTTGGAAAAAGCATCCGGTGTCAATGTCGCTAAAAGAATATTAGAAACCATGCAACACCGTTTGAGTGTTTTGGGAGAAATGGCAAAAACATCTTCTGACCCCGTTGATCCCAAGGTTATTCACGAAGGTTCAAACAGTACGCATTAGTATATAGTCTTCTAAATTTGCACTTGGACATCGTCATATCATTCCTAAAATAGCCAGTTCTATTCGTCGTCACTCATTCCTTGTCCAAACACAAATTTAAAAGACTATAGTTTTCCAAAAGTGGCTTTTAAACCATTTTAAACGGTATTTTTCTTTTAATTTCAATAGTTACCATTTTAAGTGGTGTTTTTGCACTTGAAGTGGTAACATATATTTATGCCACTGACCAATGAACAAACCCGCCAGCTTATAGATGTCACCCAGACCTTCTCGGGCTATCGTGCGGCGGTGCGGGAGCGCCGTTTGCATTATCGTTATGCGATGCGTTGGAGAAAGATAAAGGGCAAGGACTACTTATATTGCGGTCAAAAATCGTTGGGTGTACGCAATGTGGAGACTGAAAAACATTTTGATGATTACACCAAACGCCGTGCAGAGCTGGAAGATCGTATTTCCTCTATCAAAGCGCGTCTTGATCAAATGGCGCCGGTTAACCGGGCATTGCGCCTTGGGCGCGTTCCCGAACTTCCCGCCCGTGTATTACGTGCGCTTTATGATGAGGGCGCTTTTGATCAGGGGCTCATGGTGATTGGCACGCATGCTCTTTTTGCTTATGAGATTGCGGCGGGTGAGTTTTTTGAGGCTGATATGTTGGCGACAACCGATCTTGATTTGTGCTGGGATGCTCGTGAGCGGTTATCGTTGCTGAATGAACAAGGTGATAAGTTATCAGTGTTATCGGTGTTGCAGCGTGTGGATCGTTCATTTGAAGCAGGCGCAAATTATGGCCTGAGTGCGAGCAATAGAGATAATTTCATTGTCGAGATGATTGCCCCTGAGCCGAGCTTGCAACCGGTGACCAGTGTCGAAGATGATTTGCCTGCAAACCCTATAGCCGAGACGAAGTCACTATTATCTGAACCGCCTTATGCGGTGACAGCAATAGCCGAGGACGGCTTGCCGGTTGATATTCTGGCACCACAACCGGAACTTTTCGTGAAACATAAGCGGACGATATCTGCAGAGACTAGCGGCAGACCAGCCATCCAGCGCCGCCGTGATCTGGCGCAAGCTGATGCTATTGAACCCTTGGTGCCAACGCTTAACGCGGCGAAGGGGCAATATCGTGACCCTGATATTGCTGCCCGTTTTGAAGAAGGGGAGTAGGTATTAAAACTTGTTTAGGTGTGGGGCCTAAAATTGCGTAGGGGCCGGATCTATCTCAATCAGGCGGCCTTCGCGGATTTCCAAGATTGCTAATCCGCGCTCAACAACTCCGTTTGTATGAAAGCGGAAGATGCCATTGACGCCGTTAAAACCGCGCGGGTCGGTGAGGGCTGCTTGGTCAAAGGCAGGATTTATACCACCGGATTGTGTATATCCTCTATAAGCTAAAATAGCGGCCAGAGCTGTCGCATCGTAGGCTAGTGTGGCCAAACGGGCGGGTTTATTGCCGTACATGGTTTGATAGTTTTGTTCGAATTTGGCCCGCGTGCGCGGTGCAGGGGCGGCAAACCATGCCCCTTGCATGTTTGATTGGCGGATCACGTTCGGGTCATCCCAAAGGCCGGTTCCCAGCCGTCTGATATTGTTTGGCATCAGGTGGTTGTAGCTGAGTGTGCTGGAAATCATATCTGCGAGTGTGCCACCAACGGGCATAAAAACGGCCTGAAAATCGGGAGAGGAGCCTTTGACCTTCAACGCGGCAATTTGGTTAATAATAGCCGGATCATCGGCAGAAAAACGGATTTTGTTGGTAAGTGCCGCATTTTTTTGCCGCACGGTTTTTTCAAAGTGATGGGAAACAAGATTGCCGTATTTGTCTTTGGGCGCAATAAGCGCGAAGTTCTTGATGTCACGGGAAAGGGCGTAATGGGTCACACGGCTGACCTGTCCTTCGGGCATGAAGCCCATGATGAAGGTATTTTGTCCGGCCAGCGTGCCATCGGTTGAAAAGGCAATGACATTCACATTATGGCTTCTGGCAATATCTTTAGCACCCCGAACGGAGGAGGATAAAAGCGGTCCCAAAATAAGTTGGGCGCCTTCGTCAATGACGCTGCGTGTGGCATTGCTTGCACCGGTGGTTGTGCCTTCGGTGTCGCGAGGGATCAGGTTGAAATTCTCGTATCCTGTGTCAAAGAGGGCCAGTTGCGCGGCCTTTAACATAAACTGCCCAAGGGCTGCATGAGGACCACTTAGCGGTAAGAGAATGGCGACCTTAACGGGCGGCAGATCCTTAAAGCGGTTTTGCAGTTGAGGAAGTGATTGACCAGCTGCTTGCGGCGTGCCGGATTCCAATGTGGCGGGAGGTACGTTTCTGGTTGTTTCCCATCCTGAGCGGCCAAACGGGCCGTTCGAACCTGCTGGAACACAAGCGCTTAAGGTAAGCGCTATAAAAAGGCAGGTGATAAGTGAGATAAAAAGATTTAGAGAATGTATTTTCTTTGTCATGATATTACTATGTTAATTTCGGTACGTTAAGGCGCTAATGATTTTTTACCATGTATTTAAAAATGATGACTGATAAGGACACTATACAAAAAACATCCGAAGGGCTACAGGACATTTCTCCGGTAAAGCGGCCCCGGCCTTTTGACGCATCTGTGGAGGGTGAAGCGGTTGGAAAGCCTGCGCGAGCCAAGCCCGGCTTTTATCTGGTGGCAACACCCATTGGCAATTTGCGGGACATGACCTTCAGGGCGCTGGATATTTTATCTTCTGTAGATTTGATTGTGTGTGAGGATACCCGCGTTACAGGCAAGCTGATGAAAGCCTACGGCTTTAAAAAACAAATGGAAGTTTATAATGACCACAGCACGGAAAAGCAGCGTGATCAGCTCATTGAAAAGGTAAGGCAAGGGAGTGCGGTTGCGGTGTTAAGTGATGCGGGCATGCCGCTTGTGTCTGACCCGGGATATAAGCTTGTTCGTCGTGCTCTTGAAGAAGGGGTTTATGTGACTTCTTTGCCCGGAGCGAATGCGGCGCTTATGGGATTGCAGCTTTCAGGTTTACCGAGTGATCAATTTTCTTTTCTAGGGTTCTTGCCGCCTAAAACCTCGGCGCGTGAGAAGGCATTGCAAAAATGGCGAGATGTTCCGGGGACGCTCCTTATCTATGAAACAGGGCCCAGACTGATTGATAGTTTGAAGGATATGCAAAAAGTTCTGGGCAATCGTGAGGCATCTGTCATGCGGGAACTCACCAAAATTTACGAAGAGACCAAGCGCGGAATGCTTTCGGAGCTTATTGCGCATTACCAAAATGCAGGTGCGCCAAAGGGAGAGATTGTCGTGGCCGTTGGTGCGTCTCAAGCGGAAATTCAAACGGAGGCGAGCATTGAAGAGCAACTGAAAGCGGCACTCGCACATATGTCGGTGCGCGATGCGGCGGAAGTGGTGTCTAAGGCTACAGGCAAGCCCAAAAAAGCGATTTATACTTTGGCCTTAAAACTAGCGAGTTCCTCGTAATTTCACGTGTCTAAAAAACCCAAGGTAAACTCTTATTCTTTTGGTCTTTGGGCGGAATGGGTTGCTTGTGCTTATTTGTGGCTGAAGAGCTATAAAATTCTCAAAACCCGTTATAAAACTTCTGTGGGAGAGGTGGATATTATTGCTGAAAAAAACGGCACGCTCGTTTTTATTGAGGTCAAGGCAAGGACCACCAAGACGGGTGCGCTGGAGAGCCTAACACCGCGTATGCGGGGGCGGGTTTCGCGTGCCGCGCAGCATTATCTCATGGAAGAAAGTGTGAATTTGTCTCACCGTAATATGCGCTTTGACCTTATCTGTGTGACACCGCCTTTTCACATTCACCATCTAGACAATGCGTGGCAGCTCACGGCATAATGGCCATTATGATTCGTTTTTCTTCATTTCGATTTATTCTTGTTTTATGTTTGTTGTCTTTGCTCTGCCTTAATGCTTGCACAGGGTTAGGGATTGTCACCGGCGCGGCGGCGGTGACCGGTATTGCAGCGGCACAAGAAGGCGGGTTGAAGCGTGCCTATAACGACACAATGATTAAGGCGCAGATCAATGATGCGTGGTTTAAATATGATGTGGATACGTTCGGCAAATTGGAAACCACTATCAATCAGGGGCGTGTCTTGATTACTGGTGTTGTGCAAGATCCCGAGCATCGGGTGGAGGCTGTGCGCTTAGCATGGCAGGTCGACGGCGTACAGCAGGTGATTAACGAAATCCGTGTGGCCGAAAGTGCGGGTATCAGAGGTTTTGTTAAAGATAGCTGGATTACCTCGAAATTGCGGGCGAATTTGACTTTTGATCGCGGGGTGCAATCGGTTAATTATTCCATTGATACGGTGCAGGGGATTGTATACCTCATGGGTGTTGCGCAAAATCAGGTGGAGCTCAATCGTGTGATTGAAACGGCCCGTACCATCAAAGGGGTGAAGCAGGTGGTAAGCTATGTGAAACTTGCCGGGGAGCCATTAAAGGGACAAGAGGGGCAGGAGGAAACACAGCAAGATGTTCCACCGGAAACGCAAGAATCCCAGCCTGCTATCAAGGATCAATATTATAACTCTTAAGAAAGAGCGACCATGATGGTGTGAATTAGGGCGCGATGTGCCTTAATTGCGCGCAAATATGCCCAAAATCTGGAAAAATGTGGGTATTGTTTTGATCACGGCTTCATCCCTCTTGTCAGCTTATCGGCGAAGCCTTACAAATAGAATCAGAGTTTATCGGGCCATTATTCAGGCGGCCCTACACCCTAACTTTTAAGGAGTTTTTCAGTTATGTCTGTTTTTTCAAAATATTGCTATTTGACGCTATTGATGGTTTTACCATTGCTTGTTGCGGCGTGTTCTTCGACGAATAAGGAGTTGGGAGATTCTGATGGGATGACGATTGGTCAGCCGGAAGATATCACTTATGGTGTCCCTGAGGCGGCGGTTTCTGAAGATGGCTATGGAACGGCCAGTACAGTTGCAGGTGTTGAAAGCTCTGCTGTACCAGGGTCTCAGGATGATTTAAATGTTCAGGCAGGTGATACGGTTTATTTTGAAACGGACCGCTATGATTTAAACGCTCAAGCGAGAGCCGTGATTGAAGCGCAGGCGCGTTGGATGAGTAGCTACCCAAGCCTTTATGTGACAATTGAAGGGCATGCGGATGAGCGCGGTACGCGGGAATATAACTTGGCATTGGGTGAGCGCCGGGCGAGCTCCGTTAAGAACTACCTGATTGCGATGGGTGTTGATCCAAGACGTATCAATGTTATTAGCTACGGTAAAGAGCAGCCGGTTGTTGTGGGGGCGGATGGGTCTTCATGGGCGCAAAATAGGCGGGCCCGCACACGTGTCCAGTAAGATTAGAGTTAATCAGCGCATTAGTCAGCGCAGGCTTTTAAAAGTGCAGGGGGGAAAGACCCTGCGCTTTTGCTTTATGCTGTTGGCTTGCTTTGCTGTTTGTGTGGCGGGTTCTTTGTCGGACGCGGCGGCGCAATCAAATGATGTGACCAACCGTCTGAACCGATTAGAAAATGAATTGGAAACTTTGAACCGGGCTGTCTATCGCGGGGAGAAGCCTTCGACGCCTGTTTATAGAGGGGCTGGAGTCGGTGGAAACGAAACCGCGCAAATTGAAATCCGTTTGCAGCAAATGGAAACACAGTTACGGGATTTAACGGGCCAGCTTGAAAAACAGACCTATGAGATGAACCGGTTGCGTCAGAAGGTGGAGCTTTTATCTTTGCCGGAGGCGAAAGCTCCAGATGTCAGTTTGAAAAACGAGGCTAAAACCAATGCGTTGCCGGAAATTGTGAAAAACAAGAAGTTGGATCTGGGATTTATACCGCCTGAGCCGCAAGGGATGAAGCAGGCTGTACCCGGAGGGGCAAATTTGGGAGGTGTGGACGCAACGGCGCAGTATGAAGCAGCGTTTGCCTATCTAAAGGCACAAAAATATGAAGATGCCCAAAATGGTTTTCAGTCTTTCTTGGATGGGAATAAGGAGCATGTCTTGGCGGCCAATGCTAAATATTGGTTGGGGGAAACTTATTATACCCAAGGAAAATATAAACAAGCGGCGAAAAATTTTGCCGAAGGGTTTCAGACCTATCCGGATAGTGCAAAGTCTCCTGATATTCTCTTGAAGCTTGGTATGTCTTTGGGGCGTATGGATAAGGCTGGAGATGCCTGTATTGCGCTTGCACAGGTGGCGAAGAAATTTCCTGTCGGGCATGATAATGTCATTGCGTTGGCGGATCAGGAAAGGGAGCGACTGGGGTGTGAATAGAGCCTTTTCGTCGTTATGGCGCTCGTAATAATGATGTCTGTTAGTCATACGTTTTTAAATACCCTTTCCTCCTTTTTTGAAAAACATGCCGTTTTAAAAAACTCTCAAAAATTATCGGTTGCCGTGTCGGGTGGGTCGGATAGCATGGCCTTGGCGCATGCTTTGATAAACTCACCTGAGTGCAAAAATAAAGAAATTCACATTTTGAGTGTCGATCACGGTTTGCGTGAAGAAGCAGCGCAGGAGCTTCAAATGGTATCCAAATGGGTGCGCGATATTGGGGCGGGCCATGTGCAGCATCATATTTTGAAATGGGAAGGTGAAAAACCGGAAAGCGGCGTTTTGGAGCGTGCCAGAGAGGCGCGCTATGATTTGATGGCCTCTTATTGTGAAACGCAAAATACCAATTCCATTTTTTTAGGACATCATCAGGATGACCAGGCGGAAACTTTTTTGATCCGTTTGTGTAAGGGAAGCGGTCTGGATGGCTTGGCGGCGATGGCACCTGTTGTTGCTTACCGGGAGGGAAGAGATATTTCTTTATGCCGTCCGTTTTTAGATGTGCCCAAAGAAGATTTGGTTGAATATTGTAAAGCACACGACATTCCATTTGCGCATGACCCGAGTAATGGGGACAGTTCCTATTTGCGACCCCGTCTGCGGGAGGTGCGCAACATTTTAGAAAAAGAAGGTTTGAGCACCAAGCGCTTGGCGGTCACAGCAGGACGTATGGCGCGTGCGCGTCAGGCGCTTGAGGAAATAGCCGTGAGAGTGTATGAAAATTGTGTGATGGAATGCGGTGAGAGAATAATCACCTTTGACTGGGAACAGCTCCGTCATCAACCGGCGGAGATGGGCTTGCGTGTCGTTCAAATGGCTTTATTTCAGTTTGGACGGGAAAAACCATATCCTGTGCGTTTGGAGCGTTTGGAAGACTTGTTTGATTCTCTTTGGTATAATGCTGCGCATTTTAAACCCCGTACCTTGGGAGGTGTCAAAATCTCCTTAAAGAAAAAGCGTACAATATTATGTATCGAGGCGGAGCAGGCGAAGGATTAATGATTGTAGGTGTTAAACATACGGATTGTCATTTTTACGGGCTGGTGGGGCTTGTGCTTATACTTGGTTTTGTGTCTTCTGTGCAGGCGCAGATGACTGGAAATACACCGTCTTTACCCACAACAATAACCGCGCAGGACCGTGCGCTGCTTGAAAGAGATTTAAGCGGCGTAGTGCGGGGCTTTATCTGGGGATTGCCGCCCACGGTTGTTCTTGAAAATGAGCGTGGCCAGTTTATGGATCAGGTCGGAGAGAATTTGATGTACTTGGCTCATTTTAAGTTGGGGGAGTTTATTGATTTCAGGAGCACAATTGCTTATGAGTTCCAAAAAGACCAGCTTTGGCGTGTACATGTGATTAATGAGCAACATTACCCGAGACCTCAGGACCGTATTGATTTGCTGGGTGAAATGCAAAAGGAACTGGAGAAGAAATTTGGTAAGCCAACCAGCGAAGAGTTTAAATGGTTTGATGAGAGAGACAAAAACTGGCCACAAAGTTGGGGCTGGGCGGTGTACCGAGGGGATCTTTTTATCACAATCAAGTGGGAAACGCCCGATACGTTGGTCACGTTAGAGCTGGGTGCGAAAGAGGAATTATTGCCCCGCATTGATTTAATTTATGAAAGCCGGGTTGTGAAAGAGACGCAAACGCAGGAAAAGAGGCGGGAATTACTGCAGGCACCTTCAGGCCTATAGAGGCGGAAAAGCTTGATTTTCGGTACAAAATCTTTACATTCTTAGGACTTAAAATAACAAAGGAATAACCAGTGAATAGTTTCGGACGTAACCTTTTATTCTGGCTGGCCATCGGTTTGATGCTGGCTTTTTTACTGAATATGTTTCAGGGAAGCCAGATGGGCGGTTTTTCCAAGGGCACGGAATTGGCCTATAGTGATTTTATGGCCGATGCCAAAACGGGCCGGATTTCCGATATTACGATTCAGGGACAACAAATCACGGGCGTTTTTACTGAAGGAAATGAAGCATTTTATGTCACAGTTCCCAATGGTGAAAATGTTGTAGAGCGCTTAGAAGGAAGCGGAATTCGCATCAAGGCCAAAGAGGTTGATCCGAACAAGGTGAGCGCTCTTTCTGTACTTCTATCATGGTTTCCGATGTTGCTTCTTATCGGGGTTTGGATTTTCTTTATGCGTCAGATGCAAGGCAAAGGCGGCGGCGGTGCGATGGGCTTTGGCAAATCGCGTGCAAGGCTTCTGACTGAAAAGCATGGCCGTGTGACTTTTGATGATGTGGCTGGAATTGAAGAGGCAAAGGTTGAGCTGCAGGAAGTTGTTGAATTCTTGCGCGATCCGCAAAAATTTCAGCGCTTGGGCGGTAAAATCCCAAAAGGTGCGCTTTTGGTAGGACCTCCGGGTACCGGTAAAACTTTGACTGCGCGCGCCGTGGCAGGAGAAGCGGAAGTGCCGTTTTTTACCATATCCGGTTCGGACTTTGTCGAGATGTTTGTGGGTGTCGGTGCCAGCCGTGTGCGCGATATGTTCGAACAGGCCAAGAAAAATGCGCCCTGTATTATCTTCATTGACGAGATTGATGCGGTGGGTCGTCACCGTGGGGCGGGACTTGGCGGCGGCAATGATGAGCGCGAACAAACGCTCAATCAGCTATTGGTGGAGATGGACGGGTTTGAAGCCAATGAAGGGGTGATCTTGATTGCGGCGACGAACCGCCCTGATGTTTTGGACCCGGCACTTTTGCGTCCCGGACGTTTCGATCGTCAGATTGTGGTGCCACTTCCTGATATTAAGGGCCGTGAAAAAATCCTCGAAGTACATATGAAGAAAGTGCCGTTGGCTGGCAATGTAGAAGCCAGAACTTTGGCGCGCGGAACACCCGGATTTTCCGGTGCGGATTTGGCGAACCTTGTGAATGAAGCAGCCCTTTTGGCGGCGCGCAAAGATAAACGCACGGTGGGCATGGATGATTTTGAAGCGGCCAAGGATAAAATCATGATGGGCGCGGAGCGTAAATCCATGGTGATGACCGAGGATGAGAAAAAGCTGACCGCTTATCATGAAGCGGGACATGCGGTCGTGGCTTTGCATGAACCGGAATCTGACCCTATCCATAAAGCCACCATTATTCCACGTGGTCGTGCCTTGGGGCTTGTCATGCGCTTGCCGGAGGGGGACCGGATTTCGGTATCCAAGGCGAAGCTCAAGGCTGATTTGTCTGTCGCGATGGGTGGACGCATTGCCGAGGAAATGATTTTTGGTGAAGAGAAGGTCACAACGGGAGCCTCCAGCGATATTCAAATGGCTACCGATACCGCGCGCCGTATGGTGACCGAATGGGGTATGTCTGATAAATTAGGACCGCTTCGTTATAGTGGTGACCAAGAAGAAGTTTTCCTCGGCCATTCTGTGGCACAAACCAAGAATATGTCGGATGAGACCGCAGCCCTTGTTGATTCAGAAACCAAGCGTATTGTGGAGGAAGCTTATACACGGGCGCAGGGTATTTTGACCAAGCATAATGATGAGCTTCATCAATTGGCTGAAGCCTTGCTTGAGTATGAAATGCTTAGTGGTGATGAAATCAAAGACCTTCTGGCGGGCAAGAAAATCGAACGCGAAGAAGAAGACGAGCCGCTTGATAAAGGCCCGAAATCATCTGTTCCCACCAGTGTACAGCCCAAGAAAAAAGCGAAGGGTTAGTTTTATATAACTTGCTTAATTTATCCCATGTCGCTTTAACCATGCCCTAAAATAGCACGATATATTGACATAAGGCAAAAATCTATCTAGGTTCAATGCGTTATGTCTCAAAAGCAGCTTTCTATACGTGATTTATGGGTTAATGCGGCGTTGGACCCGGTGGTGCACTTGAATTTGGGAACCGTCGTGATGACGGCGCCTGTTGATTACCGGGCGGCTTTGATAAACGCGGGAAGGGCTGCTTTGGCGTTTGGAGTGCGTTTAACTTCGGAATTTGAGCGATCAGCTAGACCGCTTCCTTATGCGCCTTCCTTATTTCGGAAATTTGCTCAAAATAAAGGAGCAACACTGATCACAAATGGGATTGTGGCTTCTGTGGCTGCTTATTTTGCCTTTGAAGGGATGGGAGAAGGGGCATCGTTTCGCGATTATTTTGTTCCGCTGAGTGTGTCTTGTTTTGCAGCGTCCAGTTTCACAATGGGCGTGTCGGAAAGCCTAAAAGAGGCGTGGAAAAACGCAAGAGCAAGTGGTAATGCCTTAGGTGTTTCTTTGAGTTGCATTGGTGGGTGTTTTGCTATGGCTCCAGGGACACCTGTTTATGTGTATGGAGCTTTTTTGGCAACGGCTGCTATGGCAACTTATCTTGGTTTTAAACAACAACCTTCTTCTGGTTGGAAACAGCCGGACTTGATGGCTTCGGCAAGTTATATCGGTTCATCGGTGAGTGCTTTTTTCAATAAGGACATCGCGCTTGGTATTGCGAATTTACAATATGCTTTCGGGTTTAAATCTCTAGATGACTTTAAGAAACACGGTGGAGCTGTACAGGCTTGGCGCGTCAACCCTTTACGTAAATTTTTCTAACTTCGAACTCTTACAATTCATCAAGTGAAAAATCCTTTTTTCTCCTATCATTTCATGCTTTAAGTAAGGGGTATGGCAACGGACAAAAAATATTTCGGAACGGATGGAATTCGGGGGACCGCGAATGCGTTTCCGATGACCGCCGATATGGCCTTGAAGGTGGCGATGGCGACAGCCCATGTGATGCGCGGGAGCACGGGCAAGGCGATGAACCGCGTTGTGATCGGCAAGGATACAAGGCTTTCGGGTTATATGTTGGAACAAGCTATGGCGTCTGGTTTTGTGGCGATGGGAATGGAAGTGGTGCTGACAGGGCCTGTGCCGACGCCGGCAGTGGCACGGCTGACGGGGTCTTTGCGGGCAGATATCGGGGTGATGATTTCGGCTTCTCATAACCCTTATCAGGATAACGGCATTAAGCTATTTGGCGCGGATGGGTATAAGCTTTCCGATGAGCTGGAGCATGAAATTGAGGAATTCATTGATCAGGATTTGACGCAACATTTACCGCCGGGCGATAAATTGGGCAAGGCCAGCCGTTTGGATGATGCGCCGGGGCGCTACGTTGAATATATCAAGCGCAGCTTTCCGGCGGGCAAGACTTTGGAGGGCTTGAAGATTGTGATTGATTGCGCACATGGAGCGGCTTACAGGATCGCGCCGCAAGTTTTGTGGGAACTAGAAGCCGAAGTGATAAAGATCGGTGCTTCGCCTAATGGCCGCAATATCAATGATGGCTACGGCGCGACAGCTATACAAAATTTGCAAAAAGAGGTTGTGGAGCAAAAGGCTGATATCGGCATTGCGCTCGATGGTGATGCGGATCGGCTTATTGTCGTTGATGAAAAAGGTGAGATTATTGACGGGGATCAGCTTTTGACGCTGCTGGCAGTTGAGAAAAAGAAGCAGGGTTTTTTACAGGGCGGCGTTGTCGCAACTGTGATGTCGAATTTGGGTATGGAGCGTTTCTTAGGGGAGCAGAACATTCCTTTTACCCGTACCCCTGTAGGGGACCGCTATGTGGTTGAAGAAATGCGCTCCAGTGGTTTTAACATTGGCGGGGAGCAATCAGGGCATATTATTTTGGGTGATTTTGGTACGACCGGGGATGGCTTGCTGGCGGCGTTACAGGTTTTGGCGATTGTGTCTGAACGGGGAGAACCAACGAGCCAAGTTTGCCGGATGTTTGAACCGGTGCCACAGCTTTTGAAAAATGTGCGTTATGCTTCCGGCAATCCTTTGGGTGAAGAAAGTGTGAAGTCCGCTATAGAGCGCGCGGAGGCAAAACTCGCCAATAATGGCCGTTTGCTGGTGCGGCCTTCGGGGACGGAGCCTCTCATCCGTGTGATGGCGGAAGGGGATGATCCAGATTTTATCGAAGAGATCGTTGATAATATTTGCACAGAAATTACAAAAGCGGCGTAATTTTAAGAAGGTATAAACGCATATGTCCAATGTAGCGGTTATTGGCTCCCAATGGGGGGATGAAGGAAAAGGCAAGATTGTCGATGTTTTGTCGAGGGAAGCGGATGTCGTTGTGCGCTTTCAGGGGGGGCATAATGCGGGCCACACGCTGGTGATTGATGGTGTGACCTATAAGCTTCATTTGCTGCCTTCGGGAATTGTGCGTCCGGGCAAATTATCCATTATTGGCAACGGTGTTGTGGTCGATCCGGCGGCTTTGCTGAAAGAAATAGAAACCGTGAAGGCGCAAGGGGTTGATATTAACTCTGACAATTTGCTTGTAGCAGAAAACGCGAACCTTATTTTGCCGGTTCATGCGTTTTTGGATCAGGAAATTGAAAAGGCACGGGACAGCAAAGGCAAGCTGGGCACAACGGGGCGCGGGATTGGGCTTTGTTATGAGGATAAAGTGGCAAGGCGCGGTATCCGGGTGTGTGATTTGGCGCATAGCGATCATTTGCGCGCGCGGCTTGAAAATTTGTTGGGGCATCATAATATTTTGCTCAAAGGTATTGGTGCGGATCCTCTTTCCTTGGATAAGGTTTATGATGAGCTGATGAAGAGCGCGGAAGGCCTGTTGGAATATGTGGGCGTGGCATGGAAACGTTTAGATGAAGCGCATAAGGATGGCAAAAAAATCCTTTTTGAAGGGGCGCAAGGTCACATGCTGGATGTTGATCATGGAACGTATCCTTTTGTGACGTCGTCTAATACCGTAGCGGCGCAAGCCGCGGCAGGATCGGGTGTGGGGTCGAAAATGGTGGGATATGTTCTAGGCATCACCAAGGCTTATACCACCCGTGTTGGGACAGGACCTTTCCCGACGGAACAGGAAAATGAGGCTGGCCAGACCTTGGGAGAGCGTGGTCATGAATTTGGTACGACGACAGGGCGTAAGCGCAGATGTGGCTGGTTTGATGCGGTGCTTGTGCGCCAAGCCGTGAAAACGGGCGGAATTGATGGTATCGCGCTGACTAAACTTGATGTGCTGGATGGATTTGATGAACTAAAAATCTGTGTGGGGTATGAGCTGGAGGGGAGAAGAATTGATTACTATCCGGCAAGTACGGTCGCGCAGGCAAATGTGAAGCCTGTTTATGAGACAATTTCCGGTTGGCAGGAAACAACCATGGGGGCCAGATCATGGGCAGATTTACCGGCCGCAGCCGTTAAATATGTGCGCCATATTGAGGAATTGATCGAAGCGCCGGTCACGCTCCTTTCTACCAGCCCGGACCGGGATGATACGATTTTGATGCAAGATCCTTTCCGGGCATTGTAGGCTGGCATTTAGCTCTTATTCATACATTCTTTCCTTCGATTTACTTTTTAGACGAAGCGCTTTAATATGTTTGGAAGCGCTCACGGTGACATAGTGATTACTTTGGGCTGTTTTTTCTAATTTATTTCTTGCCTTTTGATGTCCCAAACCAATGTAAAACCTTCTGATGTAACTGGGGAGCAGGAAGCACCTGATGAATCACCTGTATCAGGGCAGGAAAGCCCTGTCGGGCGGCTTGTGACGCTTAATGCAGATATCAAAGTTGATTGTGATGCGCCTCTTCCTCATCTGGATAAGGGCGGTGTTAAAGCTTATCGTGCCGTGGGAAGTGCAAAAATTGAGAATGAAATTTTTGCGCTCATATGTGACAAAAGCCTCATTCCCCGCACAATAGGGAGCATCAAATACGCCAATATTTTAAATCCCAATATGGCCAAATTGATTGCGGCTGGAAAAATATTATGGCCGGATACGAAAGAGGAGCGTTATTGTTTTATTTATCAGGATTCTCTAGGTAAGCCTATTTTTGCAGGAAATAATCCGGTTGCTATGGGACTTAATCCGGATTTGGTGATGGAAAATATTGTCTCTCCCATGATTCATATCTTGATGGATATGCGGGATAAGGATTTTGTTCATGGGGAGATTTGGCCAGGTAATATGTTTGATGGTGGTTCATCCGGCTACAAAAAAATTAGGTTGGGGGAATGCTTATCCGCTCCGGCTTCATATTATTTACCGGCTCTTTATGAACCTATTGAGCGCGCTTTGGCCGATCCTATTGCAAAGGGACTGGGAACTTGTGCGGATGATCTTTATTCCTTTGGTGTGTCTTTGGCGGTCATGATGCGCACAACCGATTGGGCAGAAGGTTTAAGTGACGAGCAAATTATAGAACGTAAGCTGGAAAAGGGAAGTTACTCTACCTTGATCGGAAAAGACCGCTTTAGCGGCGCGGTTTTGGAGTTGCTAAGAGGACTTCTTTATGATGATCCGGAGCAAAGATGGACGCTGGATGATGTTCAGGCATGGATGGACGGGCGTCGCTTGAGCCCGAAGCAATCTGCCAAGAGAGTGAAAGCAACACGTCCGTTAATTTTGGGAGATAAAAAATATACGCGTCCGGAGCTTCTGGCGAAAGATGTGACCAAAAATCCGGATGATACATTACGTATAATTGAAAATAGTGATTTGCAGTTATGGATTGAGCGAGCCATTGAAGATAAGGTTGTTAAATCGCGTGTCGAACAAGCTATTGAGGATTCCAAATCTTTTGAAAAGAACGCGGGATATGCGGAGCGTACCGCTTGCGCTGTCGCGACGGCTTTATATCCGCAATGTCCGGTACGCTATAAAGGGGTGATCTTTACACCGGATGGTTTTGGAAAACTGTTAAGCCGTGCCTATATCACAAAGCAGGATATGCAGGCTTTTGTTGATATTTTGCGCCATACTTTTGTAATGGATGCTATTCGTGGTCGGGCGGGAACGGATACTGTGGCGCTCATTTCAAAATTTGATAGTTGTCGTGCTTTTTTAAATCAACAGACCCTTCATATGGGGCTGGAGCGTTGTATATATTTTCTGGATAATGAATGTTATTGCTTAAGCCCCATTCTTGATAAATTTTACGTTCGGACGCCGGAGGAAATGGTCGATGCGTTTGAGAGCCTATGTGCATCATCAAAGCCGGATATATTATTTGACCGTCATGTTATATCTTTCTTGTCTGTGAAAGATAGACAAAACATTGACCCCTATATTCCTGATCTTGGAGCTTCAGAGCCTTTTAAACGGTTGTTGGGACAATTGAGAGTTTTGGCGACGTTGCAAAAGCGATCTTCTCTTCCTTCCTATCCTGCCATTGCAGGTTGGTTCGAACGCAATATGGAGCCTGTGTATGAGCGTTTACATGATCGCAAGAAGCGTGACAGATTGAAAATGAAAATGGAGCGTTTGGCCCGGGCGGGTGATCTGACCAAAATTGCGATATTGTTCGATGACCCTAAATTATTTGAAGGGGATGTTATAGATTTTTATCAGGCTATGGAGCAATATCGTACGCTTGAAGAAGAGCGTGGTTTGATTGAAAAAAATCTTGAAAACAAAAAGAATTATGGGCAGAGAACCGGTGTGCAGATGGCTTCTGTTGTGTCAATGGTGTTGGCTGCATTGATTATTCTAGGTATGGCTTATAGATATTTTTTAATGGGATAGGAATTAAATTGGCCAAAGCAAAGCAAAAGCAAAAGAAAAAAAAGATTAAGAAGAACAAAAGACGAGGGATAGGGTTTAAGAATTTTCTTTTTTTAATCCTGTTGGCTGGGGTAGGAATCCTATTTTTGCCGACTACTTTTTTATTGTCTATCGGCATGTTGCCGACATTTGTAGCACTTCTTATTGATCATTCTCCGGGCAAAAATAAAGCCTTTACAATTGGAGCAATGAATTTTGCGGGTTGCTTTCCTTATCTTTTAGGGGTTTGGACTACAACAAATTCTATCGAAGCCTCTATTCATTTTTTGTCTGATCCGGTCACAGTTATCGTGATGTATGGATTGGCGGGATTGGGATATATTATTAACTGGGCCACGGTTTTAGGAGTTTCTTCCATTTTGATTGAACGCAGCCAAAATAGATTGAAAAGAATAGAGCATGAGAAAAAAATGCTCGAAGAACGTTGGGGAAATGAAGTAAGTGGGAAATACCCTTTGGATGATTTTGGTTTCCGGTTGCAGCCTGACATAGACAGTGCCGAAGAGTAGGCTCCTTTCTTAAGTCTTTGTTAAGCGTCCTTGAGTTATAATTTAGAAGTATATTTGTATTCTGGCGTGTCTTGCTTTTTGAGTAGTTAAGGCGCGCCTTTTTGCATCTTAGGGTTAGGGAAAATTTTAGATAAAATTGTTTAAAATGATGGGTGCCGGTAAAAAATCTTTTAAAAACAACGAAGAAGGGGTTGCTGCTGTTGAGTTTGCCTTGATGGCAATCCCGTTTATTTTCTTGCTCATCGGTATTATTGAGATGGCTTTGGTGTTTACATCTCAAAGTCTTTTAGAAGCTTCAACGGCCGAAGCTGCGCGTGAAATTCGTACAGGCGCGGTGCAGCAAGGTGGCGGGGAGCAGGCTTTTATTGACGAGGTATGCGATTTTGCAGCTGCCATGATCCCTTGTGAAGATATTCAGTATCAGGTTGTCTCCTTTGATGATTTTGGTGATGCGGAAGATTTCCCTGATGCGGAGTTTGATGATGAAGGGAATCTTGAGGATCAGGGTTTTGATCCGGGTGGGGTTAATGATGTTGTAATGGTACGTGTGGCTTACACTTATCCGATCAAAACGCCGATGATGCAGATGATTCTAACCAATAATGGTGATGGTAACCGGATTATGCTCTCAACCCTTGTTTTGCAAACCGAGCCTTATGAATTTGAGGATGATTAAATGGAAAACTGGGTAAGACGCATAAAATTCTGCTTAAGAAAATATCTGAAGGATCAGCACGGCGTTTCTGCGACGGAAGCCGCGATTTTGTTTCCCGTTCTCATGTCCTTGCTTATGGCGGTATATGATGTTGGACAGGGAATTGTTGTGAACCAGAAGACGGTGGCAGCTTCTCAAGTTATTGCCGATCTTTTGGCGCGTAACGAAGTTGTGGATATAGATATTATTGATGATGTGGTGATTGCTGGTGAAATGGCGCTGGAACCTTATCCGACGGATAGTTTTGGTTATGATATTACCAGTGTGGAGTTTGATGAGGACGGCGAGCCTGAAATTTTGTGGCGGGTCACGGAAAATATGACGGAGGATGAGGACGCGGTTGAATCAACGGAAGGTCTGGGCGAAGAGGGAGACGGCGTTGTTGTGGTCAGCGTTGTTTATCAATATGTACCCTTTTTTTCCAATTTTGTAGTGGATCAGATTGATATGCGCGAACGGGCATTTTTACGCGGGCGGCAAAGTGCGACCATTCCTTGTACAGATTGTCCTTAAAAGTTAATGAAATAAAAATAACTGGGTGGGTTGAATGATGAGAAAACTGATAAATAAATTGAGACAATATGGTTCTGACCAAGTGGGAGCGATTGCCCTGACTTTCGGGTTTATGATCCCTATTGTTGTAGGGGCCGTTGGCGTTTCTGTTGATATCTCTCAGGCATATTTGGTAAAGG
>JALEGH010000074.1 GCA_022763065.1 Alphaproteobacteria bacterium | reverse complement strand
GCCCCTTGGCGACCTCATCAGGTTGAATGGCCAGCTCTACTTCAATATCAAATCGCTCGTTTTTTGAATTTATTAATGTCAGAGAACTAAGATTTTCGCTAGACTGGAAGCTGGTCAAATCTTTCATCAAGAAGATGCCTAATCCCGAAACAATCAGGACGGCCAACATAACCACAGCGCTCAAAAACAGGGTCTTATTTTTGTTCATGTCTTTTTTATCCGATATCCGTGCCGTATATAGCCATCATAAATCATGGTCGGACCAATTAACAAGCTATGACATACTGAAGTCCCTTGCTTTGTTCTTAATGATTATCGACCATATTGGATACTACTTCCTGATTGATGAGCTTACATTCAGGCTTATTGGTCGCCTATGTGTTCCTGTTTGGGCTTTTCTGATCGGTTATTCGCTTACAAATAAAAAAGATCCGAGACTACTTATTGGAACAATATTATTTGCCCTCAATTCCTATATTTGTGGTGATGCAATCTTGCCAATTTGCATCTTATCAACATTTGCGCTTTGCCGTTATTTTCTACCTTTCATGGAGCGTAAAATGCGCCATGATTTTGAAGGTTTTGTGCTTTTATTACTGGCTCTTGTGGTTTTATCTGTCCCTAGCGCGCTTTTCTTTCAGTATGGAACACAAATTTTTCTGTTTGCCCTCTTCGGGCGTATTATTCGTCTTAATCAGGAAAAGCCGCAAACACTTCCACAATATTACGGTGTCATTGCCAGTATTGTGGCCATTTTGAATTTTGCTCTATGGCAGAGCATTATATTCGGTTTTAGCTATATTCAGGCCGCTTTTCTATGTGCTGGTTGTCTGATCATAATAGGTGCTGTTTTGACTAAATTTAAATCCCAGAACTACCAATTGTCACACAACATATTTACCCGTGCCACGCAAAGAACATTGATGTTCTGTGGTCGTTGGACTTTGGAGCTTTACCTGCTGAACATTATTTCCTTCTCAATGCTCGCAACGTTTTTGGGAGTGGAAGGTTTTAAATGGTTTACCTTCGTTCTCCTATGAGAAATACATAAACTTCACATAGACATGGGCCATCGCAATGGTGGCAAGCATCATCGGAAAAGCGAGCTTCAAAAATTTGATGAAGGCTATTCTGTGCCCTGCCCGTTCGGCAAAGCTGGCAACCATCACATTCGCACTCGCTGCGATAATAGAACCGTTTCCGCCCAAGCAAGCACCGAGAGCCAAACACCACCACAACGGGATAATGGCTTCTGGTCCACCAAAGCTATCGGCTGTCGATTCCAAAAGTGGAATCATCGTTGCCACAAATGGGATATTGTCGATAATGGCCGAAAACACCGCAGACGACCAAAGCACGATAATACCGGTCAGCGCGATATCACCACCCGTGATATTCAAGAGCTTCTCACCAAGTAGAGCTAAAACACCTGTGTGCTCCACCCCGTAGACCAGCATAAAAAGCCCCATGAAGAAGAAAATCGTTTCCCATTCCACCTGTCCCAAAGCGTGGTGAACTTTATGCGTTTGTTCTTCGGCATTGAATTGATAGATATTGAGAAGCATGAGAAGTGCGGCTCCGGTCAATGCTGTTGTGCCCGGCTCCACACCATGCCCGTGCCCGACGACAAATCCGAAAACAACAAGTGTTAAAACAAAAAGGGATTTCATTAAAAGCGGCTTATCTGTCAACGCCTCTTCGGGTTTATATTTCAAAAGATGGCTTTTCGCTTTTTCGGAAGTGGTTAATTTGCGCCCCCACACAAGATCAAAAAAGACAATCATAACCACCATAATAATCGCCGCGATAGGTGCAGTGTTATAGATAAAGTCCATAAAGCTAAATCCGATGGCAGAACCAATCAGAATGTTGGGTGGGTCCCCGATGAGGGTTGCCGTACCACCAATATTGGAGGCAAAAATCTGCGCGACTAAGAAAATATAAGGATTAAGCTTAAGTTGCTCCGTCAGAAGAAGCGTAATCGGTACGATCAGCATCACGGTTGTCACATTATCTAAAAGCGCGGAAAATACGGCCGTAATAATAGATAAAACGGCGAGTAGAGCTCTCGGATTACCCTTCACAGACTTGGCAGCGAGGATTGCGACATACTGGAACACCCCGCTTTCCTTCATAATGCCGACAATCACCATCATGCCGATGAGCAGGAAGATGGTGTTAAAATCAATCCCTTGAACGGCGAGCTCCTGATTAAGAACGCCTAAAATAATCATCGCGCCCGCCCCTAAAAGGGCAATGACCGCACGGTTAATTTTTTCAGAAATAATAAAGACGTAGGCCAAACACAAAATGACCGAGGAGACAATCATCCCGTCCCAACCAAAAACAACCTCAGGCATATGATGTGCTATATTGTGCGCGCCATGTGCCCCGTGCGCGGCAACTTCTCCTGCTTTTTCAGTGATTGTGTGCGCTATATTTTCTGCGTGATTATTAGCCATTTTTTACTCTATTTTAATTATTTCTTTGTCATGTTTTGAAGTTCGCGTAACAAGGTCTGGCTGGAGATCATCCCCACAAACTGACCTGTTTTTTCATCGACAATAGGAACGGGACTGCCGTGCAGGGCAATAACGCGAAGGGCTTCCCATGTCGGAGTATCAGGGTGAAGAACGATCGGGTTTTTATCCATCACCTCTTCAACTTTGACATCTCTAATCTTGTTAAGGCGTTTGGCAATGCCGGGCGCGGCCCCGATCACAAAATCAAGACGTTTCAAGCCGTCTTCCATTGTTACTGAGGCAGGGAGCAGTTTTTTCAAGACATGGCGAAGACCGCAAAGACCCGCCAGTTTTCCATCTGTATCAACAACAGGAACGCTACGAATATGTTTTTGTTCAAAAATATCAAGAACGTTTTCTATCGTGACATCCGGCTTTACGGTAAGGACGTCATTGATCATTGCATCACTACAGGGGGCCATCTTAAACCTCGCTTTTTCCAAGATTATTTTGGCCGCACTATACGCCGATCATTTAAGGATGCAAGAGCCTTATTATGTTTTTTTATGGGTAGTTGTTAATCATGCAATCCGGCGCTGTACATTCGGGCATAAACGCCGTCTTGTGCGATGAGGTCATCATGCTTGCCCTGCTCTACCAACTTGCCTTCTTCCAAAACCAAAATTTGATCGGCTGAACGTACGGTGGATAGGCGGTGCGCAATCACGAGCGTTGTCCGCCCCTTTTGAAGTTCTGATAAGGTCTGCTGGATGGCGCGCTCTGCTTCATTATCCAGGGCCGAGGTTGCCTCATCAAGAAGTAAAATTGGCGCGTCGCGTAAAATAGCCCGCGCAATGGCAATGCGTTGGCGTTGCCCACCTGAAAGGGTCACGCCGTCTTCGCCCAATCTGGTGTCATAGCCTTGCGGGAGACTTCTTATAAACTCATCGGCCTGCGCCGCGACAGCCGCTTTGATGATTTCATCCTGATAGGCCCCTTCCTTGCCGTAGCCGATATTGGCCCACACGCTGTCATCGAAGATGGTAATATCCTGAGAGACAAGGGCAATATTGCGCCGTAAGCTTGCTTTGGCGATAGACCCGATATTATGCCCGTCAATCAAGACCTCACCGCTCGTGACATCAAAGAAGCGCGGGATCAGGTTCATGATGGTGGTCTTCCCACTTCCTGAGCGTCCAACCAAAGCCGTCACTCTGCCGCCCGGAATATTCACAGAAATACCGTCTAGAGCTTTTTTCTCATCCGCCTCTTCATACTGGAATTTAACATCTTTAAGGATAATTTCAGGTTGCTTAAGTTTAACCTCCTCCGCCCCGTACGCATCTTGAACACTGGCTTGCGTATCTAACATATCAAATACCCGCTCCGCCGCACCCAGACCCATTTGAAGGGTATTATTAAGGCGCGCCAGCTTTTTCATCGGCTCATAGGCCATGGTAAAGGCAGTGATAAAGGAGAGCAGCTCACCGGCTGTTGTTTCGCCGCCGGCCACCTTAAAGCCTCCATAGACAATGATGCCCAGCACCACAACACCCACAAGCGTTTCATTAACAGGTGTTGAGAGATTGCCAATACGCACGGATTTCATGATGAGGCTGCGTACCCTCCGGATCACCTTGGAGGTGACTTCACGCTCATGCCCTTCCATGCCGTAGGCCTTCACAAGACGGATTCCTTGAAAAATTTGAGACAAGCGGTCAGATAACTCAGCCAAAGAGCTTTGAATATCCCCCGACATTCCGCGCAAGCGCTTGCCGATCCACGCCACAAACAGGGCAGCAAAGGGAAAAATCGTAAAGGCCGCCAAAGCCAGAACCCAGTCCTGATAGAACATTACTCCCGTCAGCAAGATGAGCGTCATGACGCTCTTACCCACACCGGTCAGACAGCTCGTCACGGAAAGACGCAAGGCATCCACATCATTTACCACACGGGAAATCAGTTGTCCGCTTGGGTTTTTGTGAAAAAAGGTCAGATCAAGATCTAGGAAATGTGAGAACATATTGGTCTGAATAGTCGCCACAATCTCCTGCCCGATCTTGTTCATCAAAATTGTATCGAGATAGCTCGCAATCCCGCGAATAAAGAAAATGGTGAAAATCCCAAACCCTAGTCCCCAGATTTTGGAGGTGTTTCCAGCCACGAGAACCTCATCCATTACCGGTTCAATAATCGTGGCAAAGGCGGCTGTCATGCTGGCGGCCACAATCATGAAGAAAACAGCCAACGCCAATAACCCAGAATGCGGACGCAAATATTCACGCACTAGACGTTTCACCAACACCCATGTCTGCGGTTTGATATCTACAATTTTTTCTTTGTTTTCAGCCATAAAGCACGTATTTTTAGGTATTGGAGTCTTTTTTAAAGGCTCTCACCCTTACCCTATAAAAATTCAGCCGAAAGTCTATGACATCTGTACCGAATAGTAAAATAGTATCCTCCTATACACCCCGCCATATCGGATTGGCCTTGGGCGGCGGTATGGCACGCGGTTTTGCCCATATCGGGGTATTAAAGGTTCTTAAGAAATATAATATTCAGCCCGGTATTGTGGCCGGAACCTCCATTGGCGCCTTGGCAGGCGGAAGTTACCTGACCAATCAACTGGATGAGCTGGAAAACTGGGCCTTGTCCCTTAACCGTTTTAAGGTTTTTTCCTATCTTGATTTTAAAGTGCGCAGCCCCGGTTTGATCGGTGGGGACCGTCTTGAAAAAGTCATGAAAAAATATTTTGATGGTATGGATATCGAGGCCCTCCCCCATCCTTTTGTGGCCATTGCCGCCGATTTGGCCACGGGCCATGAAATCTGGCTAAGAAAAGGAAACCTGATCGAGGCCATGAAGGCTTCTTTTGCTCTGCCCGGTGTTTTTCCGCCTGTGGAACGCAATCACCGCCAATTGGTTGACGGTGCGCTTGTGAATCCCGTTCCGGTCTCTGTCTGTCAGGCTCTGGGGGCGCGGCTTACCATTGCCATTGACCTTCACGCCGATATGATCGGCAAAAATGTCAAACCGGGGGAAAGCTATCAGACCATTGCCGGATTTGATGTCTTTAACGAGGCTGATGTCCCCAAGGAGGAGCAAAAGCTTTTCAAATCCTCCGGCTTTGCCAAGCGGCTTTTCAGGCGCGAAGAAGGCAAAGCCAGCCTTTTTGGTGTTATGGTCTCGGCCCTTGGGATATTCCAGGACCGGATTACCCGCTCCCGCTTGGCTGGTGATCCGCCTGACATTCACATCAAACCTCAAATCGGCCATATTGGTATGTTGGAGTTTGAGCGGGCGGAAGAGCTCATCAAACTGGGCGAAGAAGCCGCCGAAAAAATGATCCCTGACATCAAAATCGCGATGGATGTTCTCCTCCCCAAAACAGCCGATGATCCAGAGTTTGTCGATATCCCACCACAGGATTAGCCCCTCAAAAGCAATTTTTTAACATATTACTTGATGTGACAGCTTATCGACGGCAAAAAAGAAACCGTAATTAGCTTACCCATCGCATGTCCAATATAAACCTTGCAGAACAATCCCTTTACTTAAAAAGGCTGCTTACGTTTTTTGTGCTTACGGTCGGGAAGCGGGTTTCCCCATTGTATTTCGTCGACCAGATAGGTCGGCATCACATTATTATACTTAATGATAAGATTTTTGAGCGTGTTATCAACTTCCTTGAGGCTTTGACAATGCGCGAAATTTGCCGCGTGAAGCCCTGATTTAAACAAACAACTATCAATCCCGGCCTCATTAGCCCCTAAAATATCATAGGCCATTGTGTCCCCTAACATTACCGTGTGGGAGGGATAAATTTCTTTTGTTTGTAAAAAATTGATTGCTTCTTTAAAGGCCAGATTATGCGGTTTCCCAAGATAATGCACAATTCCACCTGCATCGGTATAGCGCCGTGCCAATAAGGCAGGTCCGTGTAAAAAATTCGTCCCGATCAGGGCTTTGCTATCCTGATTAAGACATACAGCCTTCAACCGTCGCTGAATAGCCCGGCGAATAATAGGGTCGTAGGACTCCAAAGTTTTTATGGGGTAGTCCATCCCCAGAAGCAATAAGAAGTCCGCTTTTTCAATATCGTCTACAACTTCGATATCTGTGTGCTCAAGCACAGACAAATCACCCCGACGGGTAATCGCATAGGCATATTCTCCCAATCCCTCATAAGGCTCTTCGGAGCGTGTCTCCATCCCCTCTTGCAGCATACTGGTAGGTGTAATGATATGGTGATAGAGGCTGGGGCCAATGCCCATTTTTTTGAGCTGGGCCTTTTTCTCATCAGCCCGCATTTTGTCATTTGTCATGATGACGATGGTTTTATGACGCTCTTTAAGCTCTTTTAAAGACTCAACAGTGTGAGGAAAAGAGTCCTCACCATCATGCAGCACACCCCAATCATCAATGATGAAGCCCATATAGCTGTCAGAAATATCCGATAAACCGGAGCAAAATTTGGTCTTGGCCATGATGGATTAAGGTTATCTGGTTGATTTAAATCACTTTTACGACATATCAGGGTCGTACATGAAGGTACTCGCCCAAGCGCTAAGCATTATGCCTGTATTTGCCTTTTCAATCAACTTTTATAGTGTTTCCTGAAAAAGAACTTTTCCATATCGTGTTTCACGTGAAACGGGACTCTCATCATGTGAGAATCTATGCTGCGCGGGTGGAGAGTTTCTTCACCAAGGAGCTACGCCCCGCAATATCACACAAAATTTCGTAGAGCTTGCCCATATCGCTGGTCGCAAAGGTACTGGCCAGCAGCTCGCCATGATCATTACTCAAGGCCTGCTCATAGACTTCCTCATATTGACGGATATAGCGGCTGACATAGGTTCTGAACTCATGATCCGCGCTAAATTTTTCTTGCATTTTTGCGAGCGGCAACTCTTCCTTCATAGAAACCAAACGGCTGGTAAAGGCCGCAATATCGCCCTTTTGATAAGCTTTCCATGTCTTTTCAGAGACTTCTCCATCCATCAAGCGCGTCATATCGACTGATAATGAATGTAGGCTCTCCAGCACAAATTTGGCAGAAGACAGGAAGTTATCGCGTTGCGCCTGCCACGAGGTTTGCTTGATTTTTTCCGCATGAGAGGCCGCGTCCTGCGTCGCCTTAAAGAGCGAATTGGACTGACGCGTATAGGATGAAGCCGCCTCTTCTGCCACACGGGCTGCCTTGATTGACACATCAGCCAAGCGCTCTGTTTCATCGGCAAGCTGTGTGCGGGAGCTATCAATTTTGCCCTTCACGTCATTGGCCGCCTGCCCGACTTCTCCAATTTTACCGGAAAGCATGCTAACAGCCTGCGCAATCTGGTCTGCTGTTTTATGAGAGCTTTCGGCCACATTGTCACTCTGGCGATCCAGCTCCACCCCGTATTTCTGAGTGGTCTGGAGAGAAACTTTCATCTGCTCATCCAGCTTTTTGGCCTGCATCGCGAGTGTATCCCCACTCTTTTCCAGCGCGCCCAAATGACGGGTTGAGCCATCAACAAGTTGTTTGGTTTGCGACTGGATAGACTGGAGCGCTTGTTCCAATTGCTCTGCCGTGACTTTGACGGCCTTGTTGAGATTATTCATCTGCGCGTCCGCCTTACCGCTAGCGATATCCAAATGTTTTGTGGCCTCATCAGAGATAATTTTGATCTTGTCAGCCTGCTTCACAAAACTGAGGCCAGCGTCTTCGATCTGAGCAATAGACTGACCGACAGAACTTGAAAGCTCTCCCAGTTGACTGTTTAGCGCCTTTTGAACCGTATCTATCTTCAAAATAGCCTGATCGGTTGTGAGGTGAATGTCAGATGCTTGATTTTTGAAAGAATGTTCAATATCGCGAATTCTATCATTTGCGGCTTTCGTGGCCAGCTCGATATCCTCTACCCGTTTGCCGAGATTCTCGCTGGAATGATCCAGAATGCGTGAGGCGTCAGAAGCACTCGCCGTCAACGCCTGCAAACGCTCATCAAACAAAGCTCCCATGGTTTTGAGTTTATCAAGATTGTCCGCCGTTGTTTCATCGAAATTCTCATGCATGATTTCAAAGCGCCTTTGAACCGTTTGAATATTTTGTGTTGAATTTTCAATAGCCGGTTCTACATTTTGCGCAGCATCAATGAGCGCCTTGGTACTTTGATCGACCGCATGAACGGCCCTTTCAGATTTTGTCGATAGAGTATCCGCTTGCTCTGACATCTGCGTTGTTAAACGCTCCAGCCCTTGGATTGTTTTATCTGTACAGCTGTTCATTGTGCCGCATTGAGAAATGATTTTACTGTTTAAGCTCCCCATCTTCTCATCAGCCTTATCGACAATAATATTCAATTCCTCGGATTTCTCTTTAATCTGAGCGCCAACGCTTTCTATTCTTTCCAAAGCTTGTCTGGTGTTTTCGCTCAAATCTTCATTTTGTGATGTAAGAAGCTGCGTTACATTCCGGCCATGTCCGGCGATTTGCCCGACAAGGGTAGAAATTTCCTGCACTTGTCCGCGCAATCCATCACGGATATTTTGAGCCTGTTCCAAGGCATTGTTAGATGCCTGTTCCAAAGCTTCCACCCGTTCACTGAGCGCTTTTTCAATTTCGCGGTGTTTACCGCTTGCTTGTTCAACGGCGCGCTCAATCGCTTCAACTGGTTTAGTGAAGCTGAGCTGAAGATTGTCCACCCGCTCGCTCAAGCTATCTCCGGCTTGCGCAATTTGATCTGCTTGAGCTTTTACAGCCTCGGAGAGTTTTTCTACTTGCGCATCTGCTAAATCTGCCGCTTGTTGAATTTGTTCCCGGCTTTCATTCATCAATTTTAAGACATTTTCAACCTTCGAAGCCGTTTTGGCTGAAGCCCCCTGAAGTCCGATAATTTTCTCTTCAGCACCTTGTACGATTTTATCAGCCTGCGCTTTGGCTTCTTCCGTAGCGCCCGCAAGAGATTGTGTTGCACGGCGAACCGCCTCCCCAATATTTTCTGCGCCCGAGACTGCTGAAACCATCGAGCTTGAAAGCGTTTCAGCCGTTTTTTCGCTGCGCCCTTCAATCGCTGTAATTTTCTCTTCCATCTCTTGCAAAATCTTATCAAGCGCATTGCTACGATTATCAAGACGCTCTTCGAGACCTTCGGTTTTACGCATCATTTGTTCAATAGTTTCTTGGATCTGTCCCATATTACCACTAAGCATATCGGCGATATCATTTGCCTTTTGTGCAAGCGTATCAGCCCCTTGCCCCAAAGAATCCCGGTTATCTTCAATCGTTTTGCTGGCCGCCGTAATCGCGCTTACCGTATTTTCGGCCAAGTCCTTGACGCTATCGGCGCTCTGGCCCAATTCCTTGATGCTTTTGCCAAATTTGCCGTTGATAACATTTGTGACATTATCTGCGGTTTCTGCCGCTTTCAGAATTTTGCCGGCCCCGTCACGCATCGTGCTCTCCACATCACCGGCCCGTTTTAATATGCTGGTTGCCGCATCATCCCATGCTTTGGCACCTGAGATTGTTTTGGCATCCAGACTGGTCGTACGCTTTTCAATCTCATCGGTCAGCTCCAGCAGCTTTTTCGAGCGCTCTGCCAGTGAATCCGCCAAGCGGTCAATGTGAAATTCAGTCTTTTGGGATAGACCTGAAAAATCCCGGATTTCATTACGAAGCCCAACCCGCGCCCTGTGGATAGAATTGAGGATAGCTTTAGAAGAAGTAGATAATTCATTGGCTTGGGTACAAAGCGCTTCGATATCTTTGTGAATAATCTGCGCCCGCTCTTCGGATGGGAAGATCATTGCTTGCAGCTCTCCACGCAACGCGCCGGCATACATATGGATATCGGAACCACGCTGAATAAAGGCAATAATCATCCACAACAAGGCTACGGGCGCCAAAATACCGGCCAGAAATCCGCCTAGAATATGGGGCTGCTGAGACACCAATTCTTCCCAGCCCATATTATTGTGGACGTAATAACTTGATAAGGCCAGCCATCCAATAGTAGCCAAACTTCCCAAAACTGTGACCACTTTATGCTTCGTACCACGCTTAAGTGTTGTGGTTTGCCCCTGCCCTAATAGCAGTAAATTATCATCTTCGTGAGGCTT
>JALEGH010000073.1 GCA_022763065.1 Alphaproteobacteria bacterium | reverse complement strand
TTAAAACTATTTCTTAGGACAATCCAGCGTAAATTCAATCCGGTCTTCGGTTTTTGATTTGATGGAAAGCTTATATCCGTAGCTTTCAGCGATCAAACCGATGATGTAGGGGTGGACGAGGCGTGGGTCAAGATCGCTTGGGTCCAGCTTTTGCGCCAAGGCGTCTTCGACCTGATCACGCACGGTGGCACCTTCTCCTTCGGCGATAATGGTGGAGGCGTTTTCTCCTGCTGGACGAACGGAGATATAGCCGCCCTTGGGCAGGCACTCCATCGCCATCATCATGGAACCCATGAGCATCTTGCAATAGCTTTTGGGCAGAGGGGCAGGTCCCAAATTGCCGTAAGGGTCCCAAGTTTGCGAAATTTTCCCCTCATCCTTGATGAGAGCGCCGAAGGCTTTTTGAACATCTTCGGGCTTTAAATTCGGATCATGCCCGCCCGCCCCGTAAACAAGGCGAAAGGCGGCAAGCTTGGCGCTAGACTGATTAGCGCTGTAGGCAATGAGGTCTAGCCCTTCATCGGCGGCCTCAGGCCCCATTTCCTGCATAAATTCAATACCGTTACTAATAGCGCCCACAGGGCTGATGATATCGTGGCAAATGCGCGAGGTCATTTGTTCCATGATTTGTGCAATATGTTTTTTATCTGACATGTCTATTTTGCCTTTGTTATAAGGGGGTTAAGTGTATTAATTAAATTTAAAATCATATCCGACAGAGTGAAGCGCTTCTTCAACCATAACTTTAAGTTTATCCAGCTCCTGCGGACTATCGGCTTCTGCCCGGCTGACAAGGGCGTTTTGGGTGTTGGAAGGGCGCAACAACCACCAGCCATGCGGGGTGGAAACACGCACGCCGTCGATATCGTTGATTTGAAAATCTGCATTTTCTTGAGGTTTTAAGTTTGCCGCAATTTGCGGGACCAGATTAAATTTTGTAGCCTCGTCGACTTCGATACGCACCTCCGGTGTGTTAAAGAGTTGAGGTAAATGAGCGCTTAAGCTGGAAAAAGCCTGATCTGTGCTGCTGGCCGCATTCATTAAACGGATGGAGCAATACAAAGCATCATCAAAGCCGTAGTAGCCGTCTTTAAAGAAGATGTGACCGCTCAGTTCTCCGGCAAGGGGAGAGTTCTCCTCGATCATCTTGGCCTTGACCAGAGAATGTCCTGTTTTCCACATAATGGGCTTGCCGCCGAGGCGGGCAATTTCATCAAACATGACTTGGGAGCATTTGACATCTCCGATAATAGCCGCCCCCGGATGACGTTCCAGCACGTCCTTGGCGTAAATGGTCATTAGCGCATCACAGCGCAAAATATTGCCCTTTTCATCGACAACGCCAATGCGGTCCCCGTCGCCATCAAAGGCAATACCAAGATCAAATTTTCGATCCTGAACGGTCCGTATTAAATTTTTAAGGTTATGGTCAACGGTTGGGTCAGGATGATGATTGGGGAAAGTACCGTCAATGTTTTCGTAAAGGAGCGCGTGTTCGCCCGGCAGCTTTTTGACAAGCTTTTGGAGGATATTTCCTGCTGCGCCATTGCCATTATCCCATACAATTTTAAGAGCGCGCCCCTTCAGGTTTAAATCCTGTATCAGGCGCTTCACATATTCATCTTGAATGTCGGGAGTCGTGAGGGTTCCCTCGCCTTGTTCAAAGTCACCTTTGGCGGCGATCCGGCCCAATTCCTGAACAGCTTCGCCGAAAATGGATTCGTTTTGGAGCGTCATTTTAAAGCCGTTATATTCCGGCGGATTGTGCGATCCGGTAATCATAATGCCGCCATCAGCTTTGCGGTCCTTAACAGCAAAATAGAGCATGGGGGTAGGCCCAAGACCGATATTCTCAACATTGACACCTGTTGAGAGCAAACCCGCAATAAGAGCGCTGGCAAAGTCCGGTGAGCTTTCACGGCCATCATAACCAACACAGACGTGATTGCCGTTTAACTGTCTGATTTTAGTGCCAAAGGCGCAACCTAGAGCGAAGGCATCTTGTGTACCTAGCGTCTCCCCAACAATACCGCGAATGTCATATTCCCGTAAAATACTAGGATCGAATGGGTGAGGTTGTTGGGGCATTGCGGCGTTATTTGTATTTGGTAAGGAGTGTGCTGACATCTTTTCCTATTTCCTCATCATCTAAACCATAGGCGATATTGGCCTCAATAAAGCCAAGGCGCGACCCGCAATCATAATGTTGCCCGGCAAATTCAAGGCCGTGGAAAGGTTGATCTCCGATCAGTTTTGCCATTGAATCGGTCAGTTGGATTTCATTGCCCGCGCCGCGTTCAAAGGCGGCCAGATAGCCTAAAACTTCAGGCTGTAAAATATAACGTCCGACAACGGATAGGGTAGAAGGCGCTTCTTCAGGATTTGGTTTTTCAATCAGCCCTTTAACTTGCGTGATATTGCCTTCTTTCTCGCCGATATCGACGATCCCGTATTTTTTGGTGTGTTCCTTGGGCACGTCTTTGACGGCGATCACATTGCCGCCTTTTTGGTTATAAACATCCACCATTTGTGTCAAACATCCCTGCTCATGCAAAACAAGATCATCAGGTAGCAAAATCGCAAAAGGCTCATCCCCGATAAGCTTTGCAGCACACCAGATGGCATGTCCCAGCCCCAGAGGTCTGGGCTGGCGCGTGAGGAACAATTTACCAGCGGGCATTTCGGAGCTACGCACCTTTTCAAGCATATCTTCTTTTCCACCACGGGATGTGAGTGTTTGTTCCAGCTCCGGCTGGTAGTCAAAATGCTCCTCCAGCATTTCTTTCTGACGGCCCGTGACAAAGATAAATTCCTCAATACCGGCTTGCCGCGCTTCTTCATAAACATGCTGGATCAGTGGTCGGTCATTAATCGGCAGCATTTCCTTGGGCATGGCTTTGGTCGCGGGCAAAAAGCGCGTGCCAAGCCCTGCAACGGGAAAGACTGCTTTACGGATGGGCTTAAAATTTGAAGTCATTTGCGTTTATGTCGTTAATAAATTACCCTTATCCTAATCATTTTGCCGTATTAATCTAGCGAAAGAACGAAGGTAGCGCATGAAATACTCAGAAAAATTGCAAAAGTTGCGTGACATAATGCAAGGGCAGAACGTGGACGGTTTTCTTATCCCCCGTACGGATGAGTATTTGGGTGAGTTTATTGCGCCTTACGCGCAGCGTTTGGCATGGCTTACGGGGTTTACAGGATCGGCAGGAATCGGTGTGGTTTTAAAGGATAACGCCGCAGTGATGAGTGACGGGCGTTATACGATTCAGCTTAAAGATCAGGTAGATCAGGATTTATACGAGCTTGAAAATTCTCAAAAGGTGAAATTAAAAGACTGGTTGAAGGGGCAGGGAAGTGGCGTCGTTATTGGTTATGACCCGAAATTACATACCTCTGATCAGATTAAAGAATTAGAAGAAGCAGGAATTCAGCTTAAAGTGCTTGATAGGAATTTAATTGATTTGGTGTGGGATAATCAGCCTGAAGAGCCGAAGGCTCCGGTAGCGTTGTTCCCTGAAAAATATGCCGGTAGAAACGCGCTGGATAAAATTAGGCAAGTTCAAAGTGACATAAGGGACAAACAAGCCGGTGCGTTGGTTCTAACAATGTCGGATTCTATAGCATGGCTTTTGAATATCCGTGGGGGGGATGTGTCTTACACGCCTGTGGCGCATTCCTTTGCGATTGTACCGGAAGGCGGTAAGGTTCAACTTTTTATAGATCAGGATAAAATATCCAAAGAAGTCTGCGCAGGGCTCAGCCCTTATGTTGATTTTTTGGAGCCTCAAGATTTGGAGGAAAAACTAAAAGATTTGGCAACACAGGCGGTTTGGCTGGATACGAAACGTTCATCCATTTGGTTTGAAAATAAATTAAATGAGGCTGGCGTCAAAATTATTGCGCAGAAAGATCCTGTCATTGATTTGCGGGCTTGTAAAAATGAAGCGGAACAAAAGGCTATGCGTGAAGCGCACATTCGTGACGGTATAGCGTTGGTCAAATTTTTGAAATGGTTTGAAGAAGAGGCTCCCAAAGAGGAGTTAACGGAGATAAGCGTTGAAGAAAAACTGGAAAGCTTTCGGGCGCAAGCACCGGAATTTAAAGAACCGAGCTTTGAGACAATCGCAGGATACGGCGGTAATGGCGCAATTGTTCACTACCGCGCAACGCCGGAAAGTAACGAAGGAATAAAGAAGGGCAACCTTTTGCTTCTCGATAGCGGCGCACAATATGAGGATGGCACAACAGATATTACGCGCACATTGTCCGTAGGTGAGGTCGCGCAGGAAATGAAGCGTAATTTCACCTATGTCCTAAAAGGGCATATTGCTTTGTCGAGAGCACGGTTTCAAAAGGGAACGCTCGGTAAGGAGTTGGATGAAATTGCGCGTCAGCCATTAAAAGAGGTTGGACTTGATTACCCGCATGGGACGGGGCACGGCGTAGGGTGCTATCTCTCCGTCCATGAGGAGGCCGCCTCCATTGGTGATAAGGGTGAAGCTGTTGTTCAAAACGGCATGATTTTATCGAATGAGCCGGGATATTACAAAGAAGGGGAATACGGCATTCGTATCGAAAATTTGATCTTGGCGCAAGAAAACCAAGATGGGCTGTATTTTGATACGATCACACTGGTTCCTTATGATAAGAATCTGATTTGTCCTGAACTTCTAAGCGAACAGGAAAAGAATTGGATCAATGATTATCATGCGCGTGTTTATAAAACCTTGTCTCCATTGCTTGATGTCGATACGGCAAAGTGGTTGGAAGGAGCAACGGCACCACTCCCCGAAAATACTTTAAAAAAAACTCTAACGGCTCCTAGCCCGTGACTTAGCTTGCGTGACGTAAGTATAAAAAAACCGCCATGTGCTGGCGGTTGATTTTGAGTGTTATAATTGAGATCAGACATTAGTCATCACGCTTGCGCATGGCCTTACGGTGACGGCGTGTGTTTTCCTGCTTTTCGCGTTTGCGTTTTTCGGAAGGCTTTTCAAATTGCTGACGTGCTTTCATTTCACGGAAAATTCCTTCACGCTGCATCTTCTTTTTCAAAACACGAAGTGCCTGATCTACGTTATTGTCACGTACATTAACGGTTACCAACTATAATCACCCCTTTCCAATTTGGTTTCTGGGTCTTAAGTTTACTACAAAATAACAGTGTTTTACCTACCGATTACTGTGGTAAAAGGCAAGGGAAATAAGACAAAAACCTAAAAATACGTAAGTAATTATATGATTTATCAACGTTTCGGGCAAATTATTGGTTTTTTTGCGCTTCTTTGTTGCTTTTGTGTTTCTGCACTTGCGCAAGAGGCACAGCGCCCTTTGGCGCCTGAATTTGCAACGGGTACACAGGAAAAGCGCGCAGCCTTCGGCCAAAAATTTATGGCTGTCACCGCGCATCCTGATGCGACGAAGGCGGCCTATGATATTTTGAAAAAAGGTGGCACGGCTGCAGATGCAGGTATTGCCGCGCAAATGGTTTTAGGATTGGTGGAGCCGCAATCTTCCGGCTTGGGCAGCGGTGGATTTGTCCTTTATTATGATGCGAAGAAAAATCACCTTATTACATTGGATGGTCGTGAAACAGCTCCGGAAGCGGCGGGTTCGCATTTATTCATGAACGAAGATGGCAAGCCTATGAAATTTTATGAGGCCGCCATTGGGGGGCGCTCTGTCGGTGTGCCGGGGTTGCTGCGCATGCTTGAAAAACTTCATGCGTGGCAGGGGCAATTACCGTGGGCTGATTTATTTGATCCGGCTATCCGTTTGGCAAGTGAAGGCTTTGAGGTCAGCGTACGTCTTTCCAAGATGCTGGAAAAAGAAAAGAAACGTTTTGAGGTGGATACGACGGCCAAATTATATTTTTATCCGGATGCTATTACACCCCTTCGGGCAGAAGATAAAAAACAAAATCCCGATTACGCGATTACGTTGCGGCAAATGGCGCAACACGGCGTGGATGATTTTTACGAAGGCGAAATCGCAAAAAATATCATTGCCAAACTGCAAGAAAACTCAACAAGTCGCGGGCTTATGACGCTTGAAGATATGGCATCTTACCGGACGAAAGAACGTCAGGCCGTTTGCGGGTCTTATAGAGGGTATAAAATTTGTTCAATGGGGGAGCCTTCAAGCGGCGGCCTCACATTACTTTCAACGCTTGGCATGTTAGAGCATTTCAATTTAGCATCTTGGGGAGGTGATAACCCAAAGAGCTGGCATGTAATATCAGAGGCGAGCCGTTTGGCCTTCGCCGACCGGAATAAATATATGGCTGATCCTGACTTTGTGAAAACGCCGGGAGCGCGTTTGATTGACCCAACTTACTTGAAAAAACGTGCCGCACTGATTGATCCGGACAAGGCAATGTTACAGGTAAGTGCGGGAACGCCGTCGGGGTGGAAAAAGAATGTCAAGCGCGCTCCTGATCCATCTATAAAGCCGCCGGGAACAACGCATTTATCTATTGTCGATCTCTATGGCAATATTTTATCCATGACAAGCTCTATTGAAAATGCTTTTGGGGGGCGCCTGATGAGTAATGGTTTTTTGCTTAATAATCAGCTCACCGATTTTTCTTTTTTGCCTCATGATGAAAATGGAAAGCCGATAGCAAACAAAGTCGAGGGAGGAAAACGCCCAAGGTCCTCCATGACGCCGACAATAGTTTTTGATCCTCATGGTGATCCTTTTATGGTGATAGGTTCAGCAGGGGGAAGCCGCATTATCGGTTACGTTTTACAACGTATCATTGCCGTGATTGATTGGCAGATGGATATTCAATCGGCCCTTGATATGCCGCATATTTTGCACCGTGGAAAGAAGTTGGAGGTTGAAGAGACCGGTGTAGAGTTTGCACCAGCCCTTAAAAACTTTGGACATCCTGTTTTGGTGGGAGAGATGAATAGCGGGCTAACGGCTATCCGGTTTAAAGATGGCATGTTATTCGGCGCAGCAGACTCACGGCGTGACGGCGTGGCAATGGGGAAGTAGCTGAAATCTTTGACGTTACGTTTAACCTTGAGATGAAATTGCCACTTCATCTTTTTTATGGCACAATTCATGCTTCGAAGCGTTCGCTTCGCTCTCTTTTTCTTTAACAACAAAAAAGGGTTTATCATGAAAAAAGAAATAGCCGAATTTATCGGTACTTTTACACTCGTCCTTTTTGGATGTGGGGCGGCTGTCATTGCTGGTGAGCAAATTGGAATTTTAGGAATCTCCTTTGCCTTTGGTTTTGCACTTATTGCGACGGCCTATGGCATCGGACGGGTTTCCGGTTGTCACATTAACCCGGCCGTGAGCTTTGGCGCTTTCATTGCTGGGCGTATGTCATTTATTGACTTTATTCGTTACTGCGTGGCTCAATGTGCTGGAGCGATTGCAGGTGCATTTGTTCTTATGACGATCGCACAGGGACAAATGGCCGGTTATGACGTTGCTTCTGCGGGGCTAGGTCAAAATGGCTGGGGGGCCGGATATCTTGGTGAGTATACTCAACAAGCTGCCCTGATTTTCGAAATCGTGGCCACTTTCATTTTTGTGACGGTCATTTTAGGTTCAACACATGATAAGGCTCATCCTGCGATTGCCGGTTTAGCGATTGGTTTGACTTTAGTGGTCATTCATATCGTTGGTATTAACGTGACAGGCGTTTCTGTGAACCCGGCGCGGAGCTTAGGTCCTGCGGTTTTTGTCGGTGGACAGGCGATGGAGCAGCTCTGGCTCTTTGTTGTGGCACCGTTCGTGGGCGCGGGCTTGGCTGCTTTAAGATACCGTTTTTGTCCGGTAAGTAAGGAATGTTGCGGTTCTTGCCAGAAGTAATCCAAATATAACAATATAGTGAAAAGCGGCGTGTTTTCTTTTACGCCGCTTTTTTTATTAAAGCTATTGACATAATAAAAAAAGAATGTATAATCGGGGGAGTTATTTTTCAATTACTTAATTAGGAGTTGGTTATGTCAGTGGTAAAGGCAGTACTTTCAAGAAGAACACACGAAAATGGTTCTGATTATATGGTTTATATTAAAACTCCCGATGGTAGGGGGTGCGAATCAACGTCGGAGTATTTTCGTAGACATGCGGTTGGTGATAGAGGTACATTTTTTGGTGTGGATCGGGCGGTGTGTCGAGTAGCTGATGAAGCTTTTCGTCAGGAGGATAAAAAATCCGGAAGACTTGATCCGTACCAAGGGTATGAAGTTGATATAGATCCCAATACGCTTGAAGTTAAAAAAGTCAGAACCGTCAAGAGGGAAAAGGGACAGCCAACGATTCCTGTTTTTTAGTGTGTATTTTTTACGCCGCTTTTTGAGTTTTCAGGTTAAGTGCGGCTTCTAAAAGCGTCTTTGTATATTCCGCTTGCGGGTTTTGGAAGATGTCTTCTGCCTTGCCGCTTTCGACGACTTTGCCCTGCTTCATGATAATCAAATCATGTGCCATGGCACGGATAACGCGTAAATCGTGACTGATGAAAAGATAAGCCAGATTATGCTTAGTCTGAAGCTCGCGCAGCAGGTCAATAATTTCAACCTGAACGGAAACATCAAGGGCGGAAGTGGGCTCATCCAGCACGACGAATTTCGGATGAAGTACCATCGCACGGGCAATGGCAATACGCTGGCGCTGCCCGCCGGAAAATTCATGCGGATATCTATGACGGGTATCAGGGTCAAGATGTACATTTTTTAAAGATTCTACGACCAGATCATCGCGCCCCTTCGTGTTTAAATCCGGGCGGTGAACCTTTAAACCTTCACCGATAATGCTGGCGACACTCATGCGTGGTGAGAGTGCGCTAAAAGGGTCTTGGAAAACGATCTGTATGTCAGAGCGCAAAGGTGTCATTTGCTTGCGGGTGAAGCGGGAGATATCCTGTCCGTCAAATATGATATTCCCCTGCCCATTTAACAGGCGTAACAGCGCGTAGCCCAATGTCGATTTACCAGATCCGCTTTCCCCGACAACGCCAAGTGTATGACCGATCTTGATTTCTATATCAATACCATCAACGGCCTTCACCCATTTGGTAACTTTGCCGAAAAAGGATTTTTGGGTGGGGAAGTGAACTTTGATGTTTTCTCCCGCCATTACATTTTGCGCGTCACTTTTGGGCGTTTGAGGTTTGCCTTTGGGTAGCGCACCTAATAGCCGTTTGGAATAAATATGATTTGGCGTGGTAAAAATTTTGGAGGTTTGATCTTGTTCGACAAGTTCACCATCTTTCATGACACATACATGATCCGCAAATTTTTCAACGATGGATAAATCATGCGTGATCATCAGCATGGCCATGTTGAGTTCTTGTTGAAGTTCTTCAAGAAGCTCTAAAATCTCGGCCTGCACCGTAACATCAAGCGCGGTTGTCGGCTCATCGGCGATGAGGAGTTCCGGGTCATTAGCCAAGGCCATGGCAATCATCACACGTTGGCGCTGCCCGCCTGATAATTCATGCGGATAGGCATTGAGGCGCTGCTTCATCATGGGAAGTTGCACCATATCCAAGAGTTCTTTGACACGCGTGGAAGTTTGCGTGTCATTCATTTTTTGGTGTAGACGCAGGACTTCGCCAATTTGTTTTTCAATCGTGTGGAGTGGGTTCAGGGCGCTCATGGGTTCTTGAAAAATCATGCCGATTTGTGATCCCCGAATATGACGCATAAAATCATCTTTTTTGCCAACCAGCTCTTCACCGTTAAATAAGATGCTGGATTTTGCTGAGTGCGAAGCCAGTGGGTAGGGTAAAAGCTGCATAATCGAAAGCGCGCTTACCGATTTACCGGAGCCGCTTTCTCCGACCAAAGCAACAGTTTGCCCTTCTGCGATGTTAAAAGACACGTCTTTGACCGCGTGAAAAACGCGCTCAGGCGTTTTGAAATCAACGCTTAAATTTTGAACAGTGAGGAGCTTTTGTGCAGTTTTCGACATCTCCAACAAAATACGCTACCTCTTGCGAAAGCTAAAGCTTTAAGAGAAAAATTATCCTGTTACCATTTAAGAAAATTATTGACGAAAAGTGATTTTTGTCATAATAATTATAACCTTGTTTTTATAAAAGGAGATTTTTCAGGTGAGTGGGACGGAAGAAGATAACAAGTCAGAATTTCGTAGGGCTGTTGCTCGATACGCGGTTGAATGTGCAACCAAATATCGCGGCGAGACAATCATTTTAAAATTTGGCGGTGAACTTGTAGCTCAGCCGGATGTTGTTGATACAATTATGGAACAGGCTGTTATGCTCAAGAGTTTTGGAGCGAATCCCATTCTCATACATGGCGGCGGCAACCAGATTGATCAGGAGCTCCAAAAGGCGAAAATTAAACCAAAAAAACGTGACGGGGTGAGAGACACGGATGCGCAGACTTTAGAAATCACGGATCGTTGTTTGGCTGACCTTAATCGTGAGTTGGGTATTGCATGTTGCAATAAAGCAAATAAAAAGAATATTTCGGCTTTTCCGATGGCAGGTTATGATGGCGGGATTATTAAGGCTGTACCCAAGTTTGAAAACTCTCAAACAGGCTCCGTCACTTTGGTGAATGTCGATCGTCTTAACGTACTAATGGATAACCAGACAATTCCCATCATTTATCCCATTTGTCAGGGAGAAAATGGCTTGCGTATGAATGTGAATGCGGATGAAGTTGCTGCTAGTCTGGCAATGGCACTGGGTGCGCGGCGTTTGATTATTTGTTCGAATACACAAGGTGTTTTGGATAAGAATGGGAACCGTATAGCGCAGATAGATACCTCTCAGGTTGAGGAGTTAATTTCTGCAGAGGTTATTACGGGAGGAATGATTCCGAAAGTTCGCGCTTGTAAAAATGTTGCAGAGCATCCGAATGTTGGTGGTGTTGTTATCCTGAAAGGGGATCAGCCAGATGCGATTGAACGAGAGTTGTTGAGTGAAGAGGGGTCAGGGACGCTCATCCAGTGTTCGGCAACGAAGGCTCCAGCATTTCAGCCTGCTGTAGCGTAACTTTCTTACAAATTCGCTTTTCTCGGGTCAAAAGCATCCCGTACAGCTTCACCAATGAATGTTAGCAGGCTCAACATGAGGGCCAGTGAAACGAAGGCTGTAATGCCGAGCCAAGGTGCCTGAAGGTTATTTTTACCTTGGGCCAGCATTTCCCCTAAGGAAGCTGACCCGGGCGGCAATCCCAGCCCCAAAAAATCAAGCGAGGTCAGCGCCGTAATGGAGCCGGTCAGGATAAAGGGCATGAGCGTCAGTGTCGCTACCATCGCATTGGGGAGGACATGTCTACGCATAATGGTGAGGTTCGAAACACCTAAGGCATTAGCGGCCTTCACATAGTCGAAATTTCGCGTGCGCAGGAATTCTGCACGTACAACATCAACCAGACTAACCCATGAAAAGAGCAGGAGGATCGCCAGCAGCGTCCAAAAGCCGGGTATAAACATGGCCGAAAAAATAATAAGAATATAAAGCGAGGGGAGAGAGGACCAGACCTCAATCACGCGTTGCATAATGAGGTCGAGCTTACCACCGTAATACCCTTGAAACGCGCCGGCGGTAATGCCGATCACGGAGCTGATGAGGGTCAGGATCAGGCCAAAGAGAACGGAAATTCGAAAGCCGTAAATCACACGCGCGGCTACATCGCGTCCCTGATCATCTGTGCCAAAAATATTATCTATTGTCGGCGGGGAGGGGGCTGGCTGTGGCAGGTCGTAATTGATTGTATCGTAAGAAAATTTGATAGGTGGCCAGACCATCCAGCCCTCAGCGTTTATGAGTTCTTGTACATACGGATCACGATAATCGGCCTCGGTTTCAAAATCTCCGCCAAATGTTGTTTCGGGATAATTGTTGAAGACAGGAGTGTAGAGGGCGTTGTCGAAGCCAACCAATAGAGGTTTGTCATTGGCAATAAATTCGGCTCCCAGACATAAAATAAGAAGTGTCAGAAATATCCAAAAAGACCAAAAGCCACGTTTGTTGGCTTTAAATTGTGCAAGGCGGCGCTGTGTGATGGGGGATAGATTCATATCCAAGAATCTAGCGCGAGTTCAATGATTTGAAAAGTTTTTTAATTTGGCTTGGCTCTTTGGTCTGGTGAAGGTTGCCAGTTTTGCAAAGCTTCTAATTGTCTACGCCTGATGTTGTCAGCCTCAATATCGGATAGAGTTCTATCTAATGACTCTCTTTGTTCTGCCAAGGCATCATTTGCCTCTTCAATTCGGGATGCGCCTGTTTGAAAAATTTGTTTTATTTTTGCGGCTATTTCCGGTTTTGTCAGACCTTCAAACTGCGGGTCTTTATATACCTCCTCTATATTTCCCTCATGACGTGTTTCTGCAAACAAAGCTATGTAGAAATCTTCATCTTCCAGTACGCTCAAGGAACGTTTGACAGCATCAAATCTTTCAAAAGCTGCCTTACTTTTAGAAAGGTCCTGAGCGGCCTCAACCCATTCTTCGAAGAGATTGAGTGCTTGTATAACTTTATCTGAAGGCATTATCTGTTCCTCCTAATGAATAGTCTCTGACCCCGTGCCTGTTTTTTCCATCAGACGCAGGCGGAAATTCTGATCATGTGTTAAGGGGGAATTATCATTTCCGGGAATGGCAATACGCCCTGAAACACACTTGGGGAGCTTTTCAAGGCTTTCATTGGCATGTGCGATCTTGTCACGCACAAGAGCCTGCAAGACTTCTTTATCTTTATCAGTGATATGGCCTTCGGAGCGGACATTGTCCCGCACTTTGGCCAGTTTTTTGGCTATTTCCTTGAATTTCATTCTTCGCATCTCCCTTAATACTTTTTTAACAACTTACGTAAATTTATACATTCTGTCAAATAAAAAATACCGGTTATTTACAAGAAAACGGAGTTTTAAACGGTTCTAGCTTCAAAATCTATGCGCGGATCAACCATAACATAGACGACATCACGGATGAGCGTCATGATCAGCCCCATGAGCGCAAAGATGTAAAGTGTCCCTAAAACAACCGGATAGTCACGGTTAATAACGCTTTCATAACCCAAGAGTCCCAAGCCATCAAGGGAGAAGATCACTTCGATGAGGAGAGAGCCGGTAAAAAAGATCGCCAGAAAAGCGCTGGGGAATCCGGCAATCACGATGAGCATGGCGTTTCTAAAAATATGACCGTAGAGAACTTGTTTTTCTTCCAAGCCCTTGGCCCGAGCGGTCAGGACATATTGCTTGTTAATCTCATCAAGGAACGAATTTTTGGTCAGCATGGTCAGACCTGCAAAACCGCTAATCACCATGGCGGCGACAGGCAACACCATATGCCAGAGATAATCAAGGGTGAGCTGGATCATATTCATGTCCTGCCAGCCATCGGAGACAAGCCCGCGAAGCGGGAAGAGGTCAAAATAACGCCCACCTGCAAAAAGGATAATAAGCAAAATTGCAAACATGAAAGAAGGAATCGCATAGCCGACAAAAACGGCGGCAGAGGTCCAGATATCAAAGGCTTGCCCGTCTTTGACGGCCTTACGAATACCAAGGGGGATTGAAATAAGGTAGATAATGAGCGTTGACCACAATCCTAACGAAATAGAGACCGGCATTTTTTCAAGTACGAGATCAATCACAGACACATCGCGGTAATAGCTTTGCCCTAAATCAAATTTCGCGTAATTGACCACCATATCAAAAAAGCGTTCATGGGCGGGCTTGTCAAAGCCATACATGGCTTCTAATTCTGCGATAAATTCGGGGTCTAACCCTTGAGAGCCGCGATATTTGCTCGATTGTCCTGTGGATTGCGCTGTCGCGCTCACTGATATATCTGCGCCTGCGCCGCCGCCGCCAAAACGGGCCGTGGCTTCAACGCCGTGTCCTTGAAGTTGCGCGATCATGCGTTCTACCGGACCGCCGGGGACAAATTGAACGATGATAAAGCTAATGAGCATAATGCCGAGCAATGTCGGGATCATAAGGAGTAGACGTTTAAAGAGATAATTAGCCATTTGTGTTTAAGGTTTCACATTCCATTCATGAACGCGCCATGCGTCATTTTTAAATTCTAATATACCAAGCGCACCGGTGGAAAGCTTGATTTTATTTTGTGTGGCGAATTCTTCAAAATTTCCGGCCAGATGCGGCGCAAAACGTGCAACACCGTTTGAGGTGACCACAAGCGTGCAATCATGTTGATCATCAATGAGATGCTGCGCAAAATTTTGCCAGTTTTGAATGCATCCTTTCGGGTCAAATTTCCATCCATCCGGGACAACAGCATTTTTATCCCAGTTTTCTATTGCCTCTTTTCCGATACGTGCGATGACCTCGTCTTCAGGTTTGTTTTCATCCGGACCGTAATCAATTTCGTTAAAAATCTGAAGCGGATAGATATGTTCTGTAATAGCGGCCTCTTTCAAGGCAAGTTCTGCCGTTTTTTTTGTGCGTTTGAGCTCGGAGCAATATATGGCATCAGGAATGTAGTTTTGCGCGCGCAACCATCTCCCCAATTTTCGTGCTTGTTCCTGTCCGCTTTCAACAAGCGCAAGATCAGTGTGCGCACCTACACGGGTTGGTATGTCATTGGGCCCG
>JALEGH010000072.1 GCA_022763065.1 Alphaproteobacteria bacterium | reverse complement strand
TGGAAGTGATGACTTCCACCTGATCACCATTGCCCAGTTTGGTGTTCAGGGGGGTAATGCGGCCATTCACTTTCGCGCCGACACATTTATCGCCAACACCCGAATGGATAGCGTAAGCAAAATCAACCGGTGTGGCGCCATTGGGAAGTTCAATCAGATCACCGCGCGGGGAAAAGACAAAAACTTTATCCTGAAAAAGCTCCAATTTGGTATTTTCAAGGAATTCCTCAGGGCGTTGTTCTTGTTCCAAAATATCCAGTAATTCACGCAGCCAGCGATATTGTGTCGCATCGTGGCGGTTATCGTTTTTCTTGCCGTCTTTATAGGCCCAGTGTGCGGCCACGCCAAATTCGGCCTCTATATGCATGTCTTCGGTGCGAATTTGGATTTCAATGCGCTGATTTTCCGGTCCCAAAACGGTTGTGTGCAAGGAACGGTAACCATTGGGCTTGGGCGTGGAAATATAATCTTTAAACCGGCCCGGCACGGTCGGGTATTTGGCATGAATAACGCCGAGTGCGTGATAGCATTCTCCAATATCCCGCAGCACAATGCGAAAGGCCATGATGTCGGAGAGTTGTTCAAAGGTGACATTTTTACGCTGCATCTTTTTCCAGATGGAATAGCGGGTTTTCTCGCGGCCCGTAATGGTGCACTCAATCCCTTCGCTAATCAGAAGTTTTTCAAGCTGGGCAATGATTTTCTTAACAACACTTCCGCCCTCCTTACGCAGGAAAGACAAACGGTTGGTAATGCCCTCCTTGGCTTCGGGGTGTAAATATTCAAAGGCAATATCGGAAAGCTCTTCTTGCAGATTATGTAGGCCAATACGCTCAGCCAGTGGCGCATAAATCTCAATCGTTTCGCGGGAGATACGTTGGGTTTTATCGGGTCTATTCTTAAAATGGTGAAGGGTACGCATATTGTGGAGCCGGTCGGCCAGCTTCACAAGCAGCACCCTGATATCTTCCGACATGGCCAAAAGGAGTTTTCTGAAATTCTCGGCTTGCTTGCCTTCAAAGCTCTGGCCTTCAATTTTGGTCAGTTTACTGACACCATTGACGAGTTCAGCAATTTCACCGGAAAATGTCTTCTTTATTTCTTCAAAAGTGGCATCTGTATCTTCCAGTGTGTCGTGCAAAATTGCGGTGATAATGGTCTCCGTATCCATTTTCATGTCACACAGGATGGAGGCTACTTCAACAGGATGCGTGTAATAGGGTTCTCCCGAAACACGGGTTTGTCCCTCATGTTTTTCTTTACCGAAATGAAAGGCTTTCGTGACCAGATCGGCGTCCAGATCCGGAATATAATCGCGCATTTTTTTCAGCAGGTTGGGAAGGAGGTTTTTTTCACTCAAGGTTTTGAAATTCCGATCAGGCTTGATAATTATCACAAATTAAAATCACAAGCTCCAAAATATCACGGGGGAAATATAAAATCACCTTTTAAGCATATTAAGCATAAAAAAGGCCGGATGAACCGGCCTAAATTGCATATTTCGCTATGGCTTTATCCCTCGACTGGGCCGCCTGCCATATCTGCAAGGCTGGGAGGTTCATCAGCGTTGGAAGGTGGCTGATTGGCATCATCACCTAAAGCATCGGAGCGGTCTTCATTGCCAAGGGAACTCCATTCCTGTTCCCCGTCCATCATGTCGATCACATCTTCGCCGTCATCATCCATGGCGATCACGCGCTGGTTATTGCGGATCAAGTCTTCTTTCAAATCTTCTGTTGCAATGGTTTCATCGGCGATCTCACGCAAGGCCACAACCGGATTTTTATCATTATCACGGTCAATCGTAAGTGCAGCGCCGGAACCGATTTTGCGGGCGCGCTGGGAAGCCATCATGACAAGCTCAAAACGGTTGGTGACTTTTTCAATACAATCTTCAACGGTAACGCGGGCCATATCTATCTACCTTTTATTCGTGAGTTATCTGAAATAATGGGCCTTTATAGTGGGATTTTTCTTAAAACACAAGCCCTTAAAGCCTGTATTTGGAGCTTTTATTTGGCCAAAATTCCTGTCATTGTGGCGTTCAAATGAAAAATACAGCCCAAAATATGAGTTTTTGCCCGCCTGAGCGTGATTGTAGCCTCTGTCCAAGGTTGCAAGGCTTCCGTGCCGATAACCGCGTGGAATTTCCGGATAAATTCAACGCCCCCGTGCCGTCTTTTGGTAATTTGGAAGCGGAATTGCTGGTGGTTGGTCTGGCGCCGGGCTTAAAAGGAGCCAATTTCACTGGTAGGCCCTTTACAGGTGATTATGCGGGAGATTTACTCTATCCGACCTTGGTCAAATGTGGTTTTGCGCGTGGGGAGTATGTGGGATTGGACCAGGCAAGCATTAATGATGGGTTGGAACTGATTAATTGTCGGATCACCAATGCTGTACGCTGCGTTCCGCCGGAAAACAAACCTACCAATGAGGAAATGAACAAATGTCGTCCTTTTTTGGTAGAAGAAATGGCGGCGATGCCGAATTTAAAAGCGGTTTTGGCGCTTGGTCTGATCGCGCATAATGCGGTTCTCAAGACCTTTGGTGAGAAATTAAGCACATACAAATTTGCTCATGGCGCACAACATAAGCTCGGCAATGACCTGTTGTTGTGTGATAGTTACCATTGTTCCCGCTATAACACCAATACGGGCCGCCTCACTACTAAAATGTTTGAAGATGTGGTTGAGGGAATCCGGGAGGTTCTTAAAAACTAAGGCGTTCCGCCTTCGGGTTTTTCTCTTTCACGTTTGAGGAGTAATTTATTGAGAGCGTGTATGTACGCTCTAGCCGAAGCCACAAGAGTATCGGCGTCTGCGCCCTGTCCACTCACGGTTTTGCCATTTTCTTCAAGACGTACAGTGACCTCGGCCTGCGCGTCGGTACCGCCGGTGACTGCATGTACCTGATAAAGCTGTAAAACCGCTTCATCATGGGGGACCATTTCGCGCATGGCCAAAAAGATCGCATCAACAGGGCCGTTTCCTTGCGCCGTTGTTTGTTGTTCCTTGCCATCAATTTTAATGGTGAGATCGGCAATTTGAGGACCTTTGCTACCGGCTTTCACCTGCAAGGCAACGAACTTGATCCGGTCATGATCGCGGCCAACTTCATCATCAACAAGGGCAATGATGTCCTCATCAAAAATTTCTTTTTTCTTATCCGCCAGATCCTTGAACCGTTTGAAAAGGTCCTGAAAGGCGTTATCGCCAATGTCGTAGCCAAGCTCCTCGATTTTATCTTTGAGCGCATGGCGGCCTGAATGTTTACCCAGAACCAATTCGGACTTCGCCAAGCCAACAGATTCCGGTGTCATAATTTCATAGGTTTGTGCATTTTTAAGCATGCCGTCTTGATGAATGCCGCTTTCATGGGCGAAGGCATTTGCGCCTACGATGGCTTTGTTGGGCTGTACGTTAAAGCCAACCGTGGTGGAAAGCGTTTTGGACGCACGGGTCAACATTTCGGTCTTGATGTTATTGGTGTAGGGCATTTTATCGGCGCGTGTACGCATCGCCATTACGACTTCTTCAAGGGCAGCGTTTCCGGCGCGCTCCCCAATACCGTTAATCGTACATTCAATTTGCCGTGCGCCTGCCTGTACGCCTGCTAAGGAGTTGGCAACTGCCAACCCCAAATCATTGTGGCAATGAACCGAGAGCTTTGCCTTATCGATATTAGGCACCCGGTTTATCAGCATTGAGATTTGGCCGGCATACTCATCGGGCGTCGCATAGCCAACCGTATCGGGGATATTAATGGTTGTGGCACCTGCTTTGATGGCAGCCTCCACACACGTACAGAGGAAATCATCTTCGGTCCGGCTGCCATCTTCGGCAGACCATTCCACATCATCGGTAAAGCCGCGCGCGAAGGTGACGCTTTCCACAACGGACTCTAATACGGCCTCCGGCGTCATTTGTAGCTTGTATTTCATGTGAAGCGGGGAGGTGGAAATGAAAGTATGGATACGTTTTTGTTTTGCAGGCTCGAGCGCCGTGGCGGAAGCCTCAATATCTTTTTTTGTGGCGCGTGATAGACCGCAAATCACGGCGTTTTTAAGTGCTTTGGCAATCTCATTGACCGCTTCCCAATCTCCTTGGGAAGCAATAGGAAATCCGGCCTCAATCACATCCACGCCCATCTCATCGAGCAAATGGGCAATGCGCAGCTTCTCATCCAAATTCATCGAGCAACCCGGAGATTGCTCTCCATCTCTTAAGGTTGTGTCAAAAATGATAACACGGTCATGATCGCGATTATTTTCTTTTGAAATGGCGCTGGTCATTTGTTTCTCCCTTGCTTTTTTAAGTATCTAAGATGGAGAATTTTGTGTTGTTGTGCAAGAGAAGCTAGTTTTTTTTGCAAGAAATCAAGCCCTCAGATGCAAAAGGATTGGGAACAAAATTTTGCCATCCTTGTGGACAATTGAGTAAATCAAAAAAGACAACACTTCCTGCGGGCATCTGTCGAATTCTGTCGGATGTTGAATATGTCCTTAAATAATCGTCAAAATAATCGTCTCCAACGGTATCAGATAATTTTAACGAACTAATAAACACGCTATCATGATCACAATTTTCGAGTTCAAATGGCGGGTCGCTGCTATCGCAGGCGTCTCCTCCTATCAAAACACCTGTCAGGGATTCATAGCCTCCCAAACGATTTTCTCCCGGGCTAATCAAAACATAATGCGCATTGTCGGTAATGGTATTACCTCCTTTATCGTTAATTGTGATCGCTCCGCCATCAAAATCATAACTATCTGTCTTTGTTAAATCCTCTGTGATTGCATAAAGAAACCGTGTTTTATGAGGATCGTAAATGTAATCATCAAGCAAATTAAGAGAACGCACGGGTATTGCGCCAATACGTATCTGTTTTCCATTTGTTCCGGATGTTCTAAACAGCCCCGGGATAGCGTCGTCTAATGTACAATCACTCAGTGCTTCAACACCGAATTCGCTGTCATCAAGTGCAGCTTGCAAAGAAGCGGGACATGGAAGGCGTCCATGTGTTTCTAAAAAACTGCTGAGTTCTCCTTGTATGAACTCCATTTTATTTCGTAATTCTCTTACTTTGGCATTTTTCAATGCGACAAGTGTCGTGCTGGAAAGAAAAGCAATGATAATACCGGAAATAATCAGTACAACAGCCAGTTCAACCAGAGTAAATCCTCCTTCTGCCTGTTTTTGCTTTTGTGACATTTTTTTTGGCATGTTGTTCTCCTTATTTGTGGTATCTCAAAGGCAAACACTTTGTGATTTCAAGCGCAAAGTTCCATATGTCGTATATTTTATGATATAATCAAAGTGCCTGAGCTCAGCTTTAGTGTAAGAGAAATATAAAAATAGGCAAGAATTATGAGTGGATTAAATTTAATCAGTGTGGCTCTGGCCGTTATTACATTGAGTTTGGTTTTAGTGACAATTAACACTTTGCTGATCACTTATCAGAAGGTGGAAAAAATTCATGTTACAGAAAAACATTTGGATCACGCCTATAGGAGCCTCGAAGATTATTACACACGGCATAATAAATACCCATGTCCTAGCTCCATTGAGGCTCCAATCGATACTCCAACATTTGGCGTTGCGGCTTCTGATTGTGGAGTTTCTTCGGCTGGAATTACAACGTTTTTAGATGCTGATGGTAGTTTTGTCGCAGCAGGTGCCATTCCTTTTCGTACTTTGGGATTGTCGGATGAAAAAGCCTTTGATTCGTATAAAAAACGTCTGCTTTATACGGTTAGTGTTGACTACACTTCTGACTCTGATACCTCTTCCAGAAAGGCTGGCATTAGGATTTTGGACCGCGAGGGCGATGACGTTATGGAGAGTGGTCAAAAGGCTATTTATACCCTCGTTGCTTTTAATACAGAAGATAGAGGTGCGTACAGCACTAACGGGGCTTTATTAAGCAGTTGTGGAGACGGTGGCAGCGCCGACTTTTTTAGCAAGAATTGTGATAATGACAACATTTTTGTTCATTCTCCCAAAACTGTTGATGAAGGCGATGATAAATATGTTTCCAAATTACGCTTTAAATCCGAGCGTGCCTGTGCAAATACCCGGACAACTCCCGAAAAAGTTGCTATCCTTCTTGATTCAAGCATGAGTATGACAAAACAGCTTACAAAGGACGGACAAAAAGTATGTCCTGAGGCTATCAAAAAAATCGCTGGCGGAAACTGCTCAAAACTAGATATGGCCATGTGGATATTAAACAGGGTCATGTTTCAACGTATACATCAGGTATCTGATGTTGAAGATTCTACTACGGGTTTTGCCAATTTTCCCATGCTCAAATATGACTGGAAGGGGGGGAAATCTATGAGTAGAACGAAGCTCCAAACGAAAATGAATGAGCGTGGGGTCGAAGTGTCTGATGAAAAAGATGTAGTTAAATTACTTTATACAATATGCCCTATACTGGGGACTCCTATAGGGGAATACTTGGAAGAAATGGTACATAGAATTGGAGATGGAACCCCCGACAATCCGAACGTTATTACAATAATAACGGACGGAAAACATACCAGTAAGAAAAAGAACCCCAATGACGTTGCAAAATATGTGGTCAAACCAAATTATCCCAATCTTCGGGTTAACGTGATTGATCTGGAAAGTGTTAGCGGTATTCGTAAAACAGCAGAAATTACCGGTGGGAAATATGTGCAGGTTTCCGATCTAAATTCTTTTCTTGAAGAACTGACGGAATCTATAGGGGGGTGTGCGGGGAGTTCTGAAACAACCATACCGGATCAACCTTATTGTCAAAAAGTAGAAGACTTGATCTTTGAATAATATTCCGGATTTGTGCTCTAAGCTTGGACTCTTGAACGGACAGTGGCACGAGGTTCAGGGCCGCATTAAGGGTGTTACTTCCTGATCTCACTTTCTTGCATTTTACGCGCTTCATCGATGAGCATGATGGGAATGCCGTCTTTGATGGGATAGGCCAGTCCCGCCTGATCGGATAAAAGCTCGCCCGCTTTAGCGTCATAGCGCAATGGTACTTTGGTTAAAGGACATACCAGAATTTCGAGCAATTTTGGATCAACTTCGGCAGCCATAATATTATTCCTCATTTCTCTCATCAGGTTTTGCAGGGGACAGATCAATAATATGCGCCGCATGGCCTGTATGTGCAATAAATTTTAACAAATCATCCGGCGTAAGGCAGAGCGTCATGTCATTTTGCAAAGGGTGATAACACACACGCCGCGCTTCCATCATGGATTGATCCAGATAAATTTGAACATTCTGATCAACATCATTGATGATGGCAAAGGGACAAACGGAGCCGGGGCGCACTCCCAGATATTCCCATAGCCGCTCAGCTGAGCCAAAAGACAAACGGCCGGAGCCAATAAGCTCCGGTAATTTTTTCATATCAACTTCCGTTGCGTTTTGAAGGGTGAGCAAAAAATTGTGCTTTTTCTTATCCCGCAGGAATAAATTACGACATGGCGTACCGGGAAGGTCGCGGTCCAGTTTGGAGCTTTCAGCGACAGTAAAAACAGGCTCATGATGAAACAGTTCATAGGAAATGCCTAGATTATCGAGACATTGCATCAGCTCTTCCGGCGTCGTGGGTAGCGGATCTGCCGTCGTATCTATTGGGTTTGGATCATTCATTGAGACATAAAATATAGTAAGGAGGAGGTTCGCGCAATTTTTACTTGATTTTCCGCCTGTTCGGGTTATAACCAGCCTGTTGTCCTTTTTCTAAACTCGACGGAGCGCAGGCGACGGCTGACGGCTTAGAAAAATATTCATAGGGACGCGGGTGTAGCTCAGGGGTAGAGCGCAACCTTGCCAAGGTTGAAGCCGAGGGTTCGAATCCCTTCACCCGCTCCATTATTTTTTCTTAAAATTTATAACTTTAAGAAAAAACCGCCAGCCTTCATGGCCAGCGGTTCTACTACTTTTGCTAGACGTTTTTGAATTTTTCCTTTACGGCGAAGCCGCACCGAAGAGAGGGGCGTTTTTCTCCGTGTCATATTTATATTTCACGGATTCATTACCTTTGGCTTCCAACCCGCCGCCGGGTGTGGCCTTTTGAATAATATCGCTGACCCCTTTCATGATATCCATCGCCATGACTTTGGTCTGGTGAAGTTGTTCTTTGAGGTTTTCGAAGGCCTGTGCGAAGGCTTCTTGAGCGAGCTCTTTGCCCATGACCACAAATTTCTCAATATCGGCGAGATCAGGAATAGCTCCGTCTGTTACTTTATCAAAGGCGCTTAAGTTAATGTTCGGATCATCCAGTTTGCGCGTAGCTGGCTTCTTACCGCCGCCGCCGGATTTGCCAGAGCGCGCTTCGCCGTCCTCATCTTCTTCTTCACTTAGGTGAGCTTCGGTGTCTGCATCAGTCACTAATTCCAGATAAGTCGGTGCCTGATAACTGACAGGATATTTTTTCAGTTCGCTCAAATCCAGATCTCTACCGCTTAAGCCCGCTTTTAAATCCACGCGGAGTTTTTCACCTCTCCAGTCAAAAACAACAGAGTGGCTGTGATAAGCGCCGGGCTGGGCGTATTTTTTGACCAAACGACGACCGGGATAAAGCTTTTCCTCTAACCCTGTTTCTTGAACCAATTCCTGAATATTGACCTGCATTTTTCACTCTCCTTTTTGACGTATTAAAATTATACTCGTTTCCGTTCTTGTTTTACAAATTACATTGCCATAATGCGATAAACTTCTTAAGGAGTGGTTAATGGCTTGATTTAAAAAGATAAAATTTTATCTAATTCAAACGGGCAAGGATAACACCTTCATTTTAAAGCTTTATTTCTTTTGTGGGGAAGAAGATGATACAATAGGGTTTGAGGATTTTTTTACGATGCATAGGAAGAAGATGCGTATTTTATTGGTGGCTATGATCTGTGTTTTGAGTGCAGGTGGAGCTTTTACGGCTTTTGCACAAGACGAGAATGAGCGGCGGGTCTATAACCGTAGCTATAGCGCAGGTGTGCCGGTATTTAATTCCTATTCAGGCCAGTCGACCTTGGGACGGCCTTTGTCTCTCCAACAGATTTTGGAAAACCGTGAAAATGCGGCAACCGGAGATTATACCTATTACGGGGGAACCAATTACCGTCCTTATGGTATTGATAATAACAGTTTCTCTTTAGGGCTTGATGAGGCGGATTTTAGAAGAGCGCGTGCAAATCGCGACCGGCTGGCCCAACAGCGCGAGCGGGAAAATCTGGTTTCTTTGCAAAATCAGGCTAATTATAATCAGTATCCTCAATCCTATAGTCCGGCTGGATACACTGGCTCTTCAGGATATACGCAAGGTAGTCCGGTCCGCTTGGCTCCCTTTAACCTAAAGCGCAAGCAGCGCGAGAAAAAAGATGGTTTTGAAATGCCGCGCCGGATATTCAACTCTGTTGAGTAGTTTTCTTTTTTCTCCCTTGTTGACCACATTCTTTAGCTGACCTACAACTGTTCCTCATGGAAGATTTAACATTTATGAGCGGCGTTATTTTGCTGGTCCTGATTTTGGGATTGGCGGGTATGGCTGGTTTTTTGGCCGGTCTTTTGGGAATTGGTGGCGGCATTGTTTTAGTACCGGGGCTTTATTTCATTTTCACCACTCTTGGATATGAAAGCGCGTATCTCATGCATCTGGCGGTGGGCACGTCGCTTGCCACAATTATTGTGACGGGGTTTTCTTCGGCCAGAGCCCATTGGAGACGAGAAAGTGTGCGTTTTGATCTGGTGCAAAAAATCGGGATCGGGATGGTGATTGGTGTTGGGCTGGGTACTATGATTGCGGCGCAGGCCAGTGGTACGACATTGCAGATTTTATTTGCCGTTATTTTAATGATGTTTGCGGGTTTGATGCAGGTGAGGCCGGAAAAAATCTCCTTATTTTCAGGCAGGCCATCTGATTTTGTATTGGGAGTGGCAGGAACCATTATTGGAGCTATCTCGACACTCATGGGAATTGGGGGGGCGACGCTGAATGTGCCTTTTATGAGCTTTTGCAAAGTTCCCATTCATAAGGCCGTAGGGACGGCTTCGGCGTTGGGGGTTTTAATTGCGATTTTTGGTACGGCTGGATTTATATTGATCGGTTGGGGTAATAATGCTGGTTTTCCACCTCTTTCACTTGGTTTTGTTAATCTTGCTGCTTTCGCCGTCATTGTACCGGTGAGCGCTCTGACGGCTCCCCTTGGTGCGGCGGCGGCGCATCGCTTTTCCAAAGAAATGCTACAGCGTATCTTTGGTCTTTTCATGGTTTTTGTTGCGATCAAAATGCTATTTGAGGCGCTGCGTGTCCTCTTATAATCGTTATAGGCCAAGTGTTTATTTTTTGAATCCGGTGCTCCTTTTTCGCTTTTTATTTCTGTGCTTGGCGCTTGGGCTTTATGCGGTTTCAGGCTCGCCGACGCCGGATAATCCCTCTTGGGTTGAGGGTTTAATAGCGGTATCTTTATTTGTTTTTGTGATGCCCTTCTTCATGCGACGTATTTTTGTGCAGGGCTTCCAAGACTACCCGCTTTGGCATTTATCATTGTGGGCTTTATTTGTTTACGGCCTCACCTTGCCTTTGGTTGCGGGATTATATCGCGGGGCCGATACGATTTTCATCTTACGTGATGTGATAGGTTTTATTTTTTTGTGTCTGCCGCTTTTCTTATATGACGCCTTGAAAGAAAAACCAAACGTGGGCGATCCCGCGTCGTTTGCTCCGGCATTCTTTTTAACGGCCCTGTTAGGGGTCGCGTTTGTTTTTGCGCTACGGGTATTGTGGCCGGATTTGCCAATTTTTTCCGGGACGGTTGAGCTTTTATATCTCGCGAACTCTCCGCTTGTGATGATGGGTGGGCTATATTTGTGCATGTTATCCGCATTGTACCTGTATCAAAAATTAACGCTCAAATCTGTGTTATGTGCCCTATCTTGCCTATTGGTGGCGTTGATCTTTTGGATGGCTATGGCACAAGATGTGCAGCGCGCGCCTTTTGTTGCGCTGGGGTTATCTATTATCTTGTTAGGTGTCATAGGTATGGTAAGAGCGCCACGGCGTATGGTAGGACCTGTATTATTCGGTTCTTTATTAACTGTCCTGATTGTTTATGCCGGTTTTGATATTTTGGAGAAAATCATTCATAAAACCACGCATATGGGATTAAATATGCGCTTGCAGGAATTAATGGCTATTTGGGAAGTTCTTAGTGTGTCTTGGGTTGGTTTATTGTTTGGACAGGGATGGGGAGCGAGCTTTGCCTCTCCTGCGGTGGGGAATTTATATGTCACATACTCACATAGTTTGCTGAGTTATATGTTTTTTAAAACGGGGCTTATCGGGTTGGCTTTAACCTGCTTATTTTTGTTTGAAATCGGCAAGCAGTTATTTAGACTTTTTTGCCGGAACCCTGTTTTGGCTAATGCTTTGTTTTGGGCGCTCATTATACCGGTATTTTTCTATGCCTCCTATAAATCACTTGATTTTGGATTGCTGCTGACGCTTATTTTGCTACTAGTAGGCTCATCAAGGAGAAATAAGGATAAAGTGACGTGAGTAAACCATCCATCATGCTCATCAACCGGGTATATCCGCCGTTGCGCGGTGCGACGGGCCGTTTGGCCCAGGATTTGGCGCACGCGTTGGAGCAAAGCGGCTGGAAAGTCACGATCATCACAACAGGGCCAAAGCCCGGTTTGGATATTCAGCAAAATATCACCATTCACAGGGTCAAGGGGGAGAGTAAATGTCAGGGAGTGCTGGCCTATTTAAAAGTTTGGTTCAAACTCGCCCATAAGGCTTTGCGTTTACCCAAACATGATGTGGTTGTCACTTTAACTGATCCGCCGATGGTTGTTGTTGCGGGGCGTTTGGTTAGCCTGTTTAAAGGGAGCAAGCATGTGCATTGGTGCCATGATTTATATCCCGACTTGTTGCAACCGCTTGGGGTTAAAATTCCCGGCTTTTTATATGGTCTGTTTTTCTGGATGTCCAGGCGGGCGATGAACACGTCCTCTCAGGTGATTGTGATTGGCCGGTGTATGGCCAGACATCTGGTGAGTACCGGTGTACAAAAACAAAAAATCTCAATGATTGCCAATTGGGCCGACTTTGACGTGATTGCGCCCAAAAAAGAAGGGCTTTCTTTGCCGGATAAAGAAAAGCAAGATATTCAGGCATCTTATAAAAAACCTGAAGAACTGAAACGCGATTCATCGGCAAAATTCAGAATCTTGTATGCGGGGAATATTGGCCGCGCCCATTCGGTAAAGGCGATTATTGAGGCAGCAGACCTTTTATCCAAACATAAGGAAATTGAATTTATGTTTGTCGGAGATCAGTATGTTCACGATATTTTAGCCCGTGAGCGCGGGAAAAGGGGGTTGGAAAATATTAAATTTATGCCATATCAGCCGCTTGATAATTTGCGTCATCTCATGGAAAGTGGCGATATCCATTTGGTAAGT
>JALEGH010000071.1 GCA_022763065.1 Alphaproteobacteria bacterium | reverse complement strand
TTTTGACGTCCTTTTTCCCCAGACCATATTAAAGCCATCAATAGTTTCACGATGAAATATTTGGCTAAGTTGGGTGATTTCCTCTTCGACATTAGACATTTCATAATCCTTTTATAATATATTGATAGGACATAACATAAAGAAGAAGTTTTGAAATTGTAACATTTAAATAATATGGAATTCTTAAGGCCGCATGGCGGTTGTGATCCCGCCATAGCTCTTTTCAAGCTCTTTCAAAGGCTCAATGAGTGTTGTCATGTGACGGGCTGTCGCGTTCAGGATATTCTTCTTATCCACCATAATACCCACATGCCCCTTGAAATAAACCACATCATTGCGCTGAAGCTCGGCCATGTTTTTAATTTCTGTGCCAAAGCTTCCCTGCTGATCTTTGCTGTCGCGGGGTGGACAGGGCTGCCCATGTCCTATAAGAGCTAATTGAATAAGGCCGGAGCAATCTATACCAAAGCTGGAGCGCCCACCATACAAATAGGGCGTTCCTAAAAACAAACTAGCGGTGGAGGCTAAATCCCCTTTCATCTTCATATCAGACAAGGACCCAAGATGATCCTTAAAAATCCACTGTCCATCATGGATTTGTACAAAGCCATTTTCCTCTTTATCCGTAAGTGCAACACGGGAAAGGTAACTAATGCTCATATCCGGACGGGATTTAAAATCAGGCTGGGGGTAGAGATGCGTGGCCGGCGCACAAACCCAATGTGTGGGCTCCGGCATGTCTTCGGCTTTCACCAGCTGATCCCGCGCCACATAACCTTTATAGCCATCCAGCACACTGTGACCATACACATAAGCGCCGTGAGGTTCCTCGACGATAAATTCCTCGCCATATAATAATTGGGAATCCTGATCGGTAATCCGGTCCAGATCTTGCGGATCTGCAATGATATTAGCGGTTGAGAAAATAACACGTAGGCGCATGAGGAATAATATAGCGCCGTTTTCTTTCAAACAAAAGGCAAAAGAAAAGCCGCTACGTTATATAGCGGCTTAAACTAATATTTTAGAAAACTCTATTAAGCGTCTTTCTTTTCCTCTTTTTTGCCACCTGTACCGGCAGATAAGAAAGAGCCATAACGGCTTTCAAATTTATCAAGCTGACCTTTTTCAATCACCTGACCTGTTCCACCTTGCCATGCAGGGTGGGTAAGGGGGTCCACATCAAGCTTGATCACATCGCCTTCTTTTCCATAGGTCGAACGTGTTTTATATTCGCTACCATCTGTCATCACAACGGTGATCTCATGGTAATCAGGGTGGATATCTGCTTTCATCTTTCCGCTCCTTGCTATAAAAATCTAGAAGAGGGTTTTTACAAGGTTTCATAGTAAAATGCAAGCAAAGTGGTGGCATCCGGAGCAATTTAATCGAAAAAAAGCGAATTTATTGCTCAGAATGGCTATGATCAAGGCTATCAGAGCCTATTTTGATGCTCAAAACTTCTATGAGGTCGAAACACCTATTTTGCAGGTTTGTCCTGTTATGGACGCCCATATTCATGCTTTCAAAACGCTGCAAAAAGGCCCGGATTTAAAAGTTAAATCAACGCCTTATCTGCATACTAGCCCTGAATTTGCGATGAAAAAGCTCATGGTGGCGGGAGTGGAAAAACTCTACCAGATTTGCCACGTTTTCAGGAATGCGGAAAACTCAAAGCTCCATAGTGCAGAATTCACCATGATTGAGTGGTATCGCACCCCCGGAGATTATACAGATATGATGGAGGACTGCGTTAAGTTATTGCGTGCTTGTGCCAAGGCAGCTGACATCACAACTTATCGCTATAAGGGGCACAAATGTGACCCTTTTAGAGAGTGGGAACGTTTAAGCGTGGTTGACGCTTTTGACAAATATGCTGGCATTGACTTAAGCACCTATTTGGACGATAGCGGCCAATTTCGGCAAGCTGTAAAGGATTTAGGGCTTCACACCGCCGATGATGATGCATGGGATGATCTTTTCTTCCGCGTGATGGACGCAAAAATTGAGCCTCATTTAGGAATGGGGCGTCCAACTATTCTTTATGACTATCCGGCCTGTATGGCTTCGCTATCGCGTAAAAAACCCGATGACCCGCGTTTTGCCGAACGTTTTGAGCTGTATGTTTGCGGAATAGAGCTGGCCAATGGTTTTTCGGAGCTCACCGATGCCAGAGAGCAAGCTAAGCGTTTTACAGAGGAAATGGACTATAAGGAAAAACTCTATGGGGAGCGTTACCCCATAGATGAGGAGTTTATCGAGGCGCTGGAGTACGGACTGCCGGAAAGCGGCGGCATTGCCCTAGGAATCGACCGCCTTATCATGCTCGCCACAGGGGCCGAAGACATTAACGATGTTTTATGGTGCGAGAAGGTTTAGAGCTATAAAAAAGCCCTCATAAAGAGGGCTAATTTAAAGATTATTCATTAAAGAACATTTTATTTTTGCGGTTCCAAGCACGTTCACTTTCTTTACATTTTGTACAAGGAGGCTTTTTCTGGATCCAGCTTCCGCGATCTGAAAATTTCTTTTCGCCTAATTTTTTCTCACAAGGCTTTTTGGCTTTTTTGGCGCACTTCTTTTTGCATTTTTCTGCGCAATCGCCTTTTTCCCCGGATTTAAGATTTTTTTCACAAATCTTTTTCTTGCCCGCACCGCAATCTCCACCGCAGTGAGCTTGTGCGCTTGCAATTCCTCCAATGAAAACAAAAGAGGCCATCGCTAATATAAACACTATTTTTTTCATATTTTATCTCCGTAATTTAGATAGTTCGCCTGATAAGTTCGTAATTAGCTTAATTATCGTTACTCGGTTTTTCTAATTTTTGTGAAGGGCAGGGATTACGCCCTAAATTCACAGGATAAGCGGTAATCACTTTCGCATTATCCTCATCTTTAACAACGCGCACCTTTACGGTGCCAACATTTTGTTCGGTCACGTGATAGCCATTGCGCTCTTGCTGCCAATTGAGATTATCATTGGCCGCAATCAACGACACCTCTTTGATAATCGTATCTTCGTCCCAATGTTTTGGGAATTCCGATTTGCAAGGAGCTCCAACGCCATAAAGATGCCCGCCGCCAGTTGCATCACCATAAAGAATATGCGCGCGCCGCGCCGGTGTAATCAGACTGGCCTCGTTAAATTCCTCTTGAATGTGTTGGGTAGATTCCGCTTCGGCCTCAACCTGAACTTCAGCGGGAGCCACCATATCGACAACTTCAGAAACTTGTGATTGCGACACGGTAAACCCGGCATAACCCAAAAGCGCCACAATCATAGGCACGAGGATTTTCTTATTACGAATAATCTTTTTTATTGACATAATTTAATTTCTGTGTAACTTCTACTTCCGGTATTTATAGATAGAAAGTAATAACATGTCACGAATTATCCCTCAGGTCACCAGCACTGCCGCCGCGATTGCAACAGGTGTTGTTTTGGCTTTCAATGTCGCAACAGCTTCAAAATCCGACGCACAAACACCTTCTCAGTTACCAGAGTCCCCTCGTATGGAAAAAACTCTTCAAGGTCATGTTTTTGTATGCGCTCAGAACAAACTTACAACATTGCAAGTCCACGTTGATTTGTATATTGATCGAAATGTTACGGATAAATTTGGAACAACAATTGAAGAATCTGGATCAATAACGGGTCGAAAATTGGCTCCCTATTTTCCTGCGATACAAGCAAGCGTATACAGCGCATGGGTTACAGCAGCCCAAAATCATCCTTTCGATATCAATGACCTCAACAAAGAAAGTACGGATCAGGTAAAAGAAGCGCAACGTGTTATTGATGAATCAGCACGGATCGCATCCAAACACTCTGGTGTTCCTATTGAAATAAAAACCCGTGTTGACGGTACCAACCTGGCGGGAGGAATCCCCTGCGATCAGTCAAAGCTTCGGGTCTTTGAGCTACTTTAGCCTAAATAACCTCGCATTCACGCCGCTTTGCTTTTGGCCTCTCCACTCATGGAAGCGTCATAAATTTTGTTGATTGCTTCCTCAAGCGTTGCGTTGAACTCCGCATCACTCTGTGCGCTGCGCAAATCCTGAGATAAAGCGCGGGAAAAACTCGCAATCATACCGTTATTTTGTGAGAGGCGGCGGCTGGCTTCTAGCGTATCGTAACCACCCGACAGCGCCACAACACGTAACACGTTTGGATGTTCGATCAGCTCTTTGAACAAGTTAGGCTGCTCCGGCAATGTCAGCTTAAGCATCACTTTTTGATCCGCATCAAGCGCGTCAAGATTTCTCAAGATTTCCGCCTTCATCAGCGATTCACATTCTGGCTTATCGGGTGCATTGATGTTCACTTCAGGCTCAATAATCGGCACGAGACCGTGAGCTATAATTTGTTTGCCCACCTCAAATTGTTGATCGACAACGGCTTTAATCCCTGCTGCATTGGCAGAATGAATGACAGAGCGCATTTTAGTGCCGAATATGTCGGCCTTACGCCCACGCTTTAACAGAGCGTCCAACTCCGGCATAGGCTTCATCATCTGAACACCGTTTTCCTCATCAGCCAAGCCTTTATCAACTTTTAAGAAAGGGACAACTTCCAATTCTTCCCAAAGATAAGTGGCTGTCGGCTTGCCCTCGATCGTATTATCCATGGTTTTTTCAAATAGGATAGCGCCAATAATTTTTTCGCCGGTAAAAGCAGGAGCGGTAATAATGCGTGTGCGCATCTCATGGACACGTTCAAACATCTCATCTTCGCCGTTATAGGCGCTTTCATCCACGCCGTAAGCCTTAAGCGCTTTAGGCGTAGACCCACCGCTTTGATCAAGTGCGGCAATAAAGCCGGGTGCGTTTGTGATTTTATTAAGCTGTTCTGTGTTCATTTTTGAGTTCTCCCTGTTTTATTTTATTAGGCCGCTTGTGATTTGGCGGCGTAGCCGACTTGGTGCATTTTTACCGCGGTATCTAACATACGGTTACTAAAGCCCCATTCATTGTCATACCAGCTCATCACACGGACCAAATTACCGCCAACAACTTTGGTTTCATTGAGGGCAAAGATAGAAGACAACGGATTGTGATTGAAATCACCAGAGACAAGCGGCTCATCATAAGTCCCCAGCACACCTTCAAGCGTTCCACCAGAAGCCGCCATAATTGCTTTATTCACTTCTTCAACGCTTGTGTCTTTGCTTGCTGTAAATTTAAAATCCACGACAGACACGTTGGGCGTAGGGACCCGCATGGAAACGCCGTCCAGCTTCCCATTCAACTCCGGCAAAACTTTACCCACGGCCTTAGCGGCTCCGGTAGAAGTCGGGATCATGTTACAAGCCGCCGCACGTGCGCGGTGTAGGTCGCCATGCGCCGTATCAACAATACGCTGATCCCCCGTATAGGCATGAATGGTGGTCATAAAGCCGCTTTCAATGCCAATCGCATCATGAATGGCTTTGGCCACGGGAGCCAAACAGTTTGTCGTGCAAGAGGCGTTAGAGACAATCACGTGATCTGCGCTGAGCTGGTCAGAGTTCACACCATAAACAACGGTCAAATCTTCTTCTTTACCTGGCGCGGAGATCAACACTTTTTTAGCTCCAGCCTCTAAATGCAGCGCAGCCTTATCACGGGCAGTAAAAATGCCGGTACATTCAAAAACAATATCAACACCCAGCTTACCCCACGGGAGATCCGCCGGATTGCGCTCCTGATACACATCAATATTTTTTCCATCAATGATGATGGTATCTTCATCAACCGTTTCAACGCTGTAAGGAAAAAAGCCATGAACCGTATCATATTTGAGCAAATGTTTATTTGTCTCAAGCGGTGCCAAATCGTTAATGGCAACAATTTCGATATCCTTACGCCCAGATTCAAACAAGGCGCGCATCGTGTTACGCCCAATTCTCCCAAATCCGTTAATTCCAATTTTAAGTGTCATAGTCTTTTCTCCTTGTTTAAAATTCTTTAAAAGCGAACAGGTAATCCAACATATTGAAGCTCTTTGACGTATTTCTCACGTTCCCGCCGTGCATCCTCAATGGCAATATGGGCTCTCTGGTCATCAATTTTGGGATGTTTAACGGGATAAGCTCTTTCCAATTCGTTGATATCTCGAAAAACAACTTTATCTATTCCATGTTCATTACAGGTTTTCCTAAAAGCTGCCATGCCTCCAAATAAGCGACAAAGCAACACATTGTCATACGAGCCATTCTTCGCCCAAAGTTCAACAGTTTTTGCAGGCTTTAAAACATTAAGAATACCAGCACGTATTTCTTCTATCGTCTGGCGCTGCTCAGCAGACGGAAGTTTGCTTATGACGTTGTCCAAAACCCACTGATTTTGAATAGCCGCCTCATTAAACTCCCGGCTGACACCGTAAAAATCCTGCTCTCCAAATTCAGAAACAATACCAACGCTGACAAAGGTAATGCCTTCGGCAAGGCCTTCTGGCTTTTCTTCAAATTCAGTATCGAAAAAATATCTTTGTATAGCAGGTTTACTCATATTTTAACCTTTACGTTTACTTTCAACCGCCTCAACGATCGCGTCTGCAGTAATACCAAAATGCTTGAAAAGCTGGTCTGCGGGGGCAGAAGCGCCAAAGCTATCCATCCCGATGAAGGGGTTATGTCCTCCAATCATACGATCCCAGCTTTGGCGTATACCTGCTTCCACAGCAACCTTGATGGAGTTATTGCAAAGCAATGATTGGATATATTCTCCATCTTGCTCCCAAAAACGCTCCATACATGGCACAGACACAACACGTACACCGTCACCCAAACGCTCAGAAGCTTCCATGGCCAACTGCACTTCAGACCCCGAAGCAAAGAGGGTCACTTCCGGCTCATCGCCTGCGCAATCTTCTAAAATATAAGCTCCAAGCTCACATTTATTCACCGGATCAGCTTCTTCACGGATAGGCGGCACACCCTGACGGGTGAGGGCCAAAACAGAAGGGGCAGATTCTTGCTTCAAAGCAAGCTCCCAGCATTCTGCCGTTTCAATCCCGTCACATGGACGATACACATAGCAATTTGGAATGGCCCGCAAAGCCGCCAAATGTTCGACAGGTTGGTGCGTCGGGCCGTCTTCTCCCAAACCAATGGAATCGTGCGTGAGCACATGGATCACACGTTGCTCCATAAGGGCGGCCAAGCGAATGGCAGGGCGTGAGTAATCCGCAAATTGCATAAAGGTTCCCGCATAAGGAATAATACCACCATGCAGGGCAATCCCGTTCATAATGGCCGCCATACCGTGCTCCCGCACACCGTAATTGATGTAATTACCGTTATAATCATCTTTGGTAATGACTTTGGAATCGCTGACCTTGGTATTGTTGGAACCTGTCAGATCAGCCGAGCCGCCAATCATACTCTCAAGCGCGGGCAGAATTTTCTCCAGACAAGCACCAGATAATTGCCGCGTGGCCTTGGTTGGTTTGTCTGTTGCGAAGCTTTCCTTCAACTCTGCAATCACTTTATCTAAACCGGAAAAATCAACCTCAGGCGACCAGTCATCACCTTGCACACCTAAAGAGCGCCACATGGATAGAATATCATCTGGAATATCAAACGGCGCATGTGACCAGCCCAGATTTTGGCGCACACCTGCAATCTCCTCATCACCTGTAATGGCGCCATGCGCTTTAGGCTGAGACTCCAGAGTAGGGCAGCCATAACCAATTTTGGTCTTACAGGCGATAAAGGACGGCTTGTCAGATTTTTGCGCGGCTTCAATCGCTTTTTCAATAGCACCGTGGTCATGACCATCAACTTCGCTGATTTCCCAACCGTAAGACTCAAAGCGCTTTTTAACGTCATCACTGCTGGAAATATCGGTTCTCCCGTCAATGGTGACTTCATTATCATCAAAAAAGGCAATCATTTTGGAAAGCCCTAAATGTCCGGCGAGAGAACAAGATTCGTGGCTCACACCTTCCATCAGACAACCATCGCCCACAAAAACATAAGTGAAATGATCAACCTTATCGCCGTGCTTGGCGTTCAAGACACGCTCCGCAATGGCAAAACCCACAGCATTGGAAATACCCTGACCAAGCGGACCCGTTGTTGTCTCAATCGCTGCATCTACATCCACTTCCGGATGGCCGGGCGTGTGGGAGCCTAACTGGCGGAAATTTTTAATCTCCTCAATGGTGATTTTCTCATTACCCGTGAGGTAGGACAAAGAATAAGGCAGCATGGAACCATGCCCGTTAGAGATAATCACCCGGTCCCGATTAAACCAATGCGGATTTTTAGGATCAAATTTCAAGAACTTGGAGTAAAGGACGGTGGCAATATCCGCCATCCCCATCGGCATACCCGTATGGCCGGAATTGGCGTTTTTCACTGCGTCCAAGGCCAAAATACGGATGGCGTTGGCCATTTGCTTTAAATCGAGGTCAGTTTGCGGCGCGGAAGAGGGGGTGGGCTGAGGTTGTGACATGGGCTGTTCCTTACTCTGAGCTATAATTTCTGGGCACCACAATGCAAGCTGGAAGCTCCAAGGTCAACACCTCTTGGGACAACTTATCCATATTTTGGGGAAAAAATTTTGCTCCATACTTGACGTGCAATTTAAGCGGACCATAATGCCGTGATGTTTGGATTTCTGATTCACTCAAACCCCATAAGAAAGACGAGCCCGTGACAACAAATATTCAAAATTCATTATATGGTCTTATTGATGCTCTATCAGAACTTGAAAAAGCGTCTGTAAGTATTTGTGAAAATGCCAAAAAAGCAGATTCAAAAAAGATCCCCAAGACTAAAGGAGCTGACCTTTTTTCATTCCCGGAGAATAAAAAAGAGGAAAACAGTCAAGCTTTAGCGAGTCGTTTGGACGGAGCTATCGCCAAAGTTGAAAAATTACTTCAAGAAGCTTAAATAACTCACTTAAATAGCAGGAAGAATCATGTCTGAAGTTAATATAAGTATCAATGGCCGTAAATTTGGAATCATGTGTGACTCAGGTCAGGAGCAGCGTGTCACTGATCTGGCCTATTACATAGATACAAAAGTCAAAGAGCTTGCCCACGCAGGCGCGGGAACGAATGAGAATCATTTACTTGTTCTGGCCTCTCTCATGATGGCCGATGAGCTATTTGACCTGAAAGACAAGGATGGCGCAAACGCTCATCAAGCGCCTATGAGCAGCCTGCAAATCACTGAGGCCGAAGAAAACGCCATTGTGGATACGATCGACCAGATGGCCAACCGGATTCAAGCGATTGCTACGAATTTGCAAAAGGCTGTTTAGCTGACAAAGCTTGCAAAACGCCTGTAATATCTTCATAAATGCCCATAAGCTGCGAAAGCGCGTGATATGCCTTTATCCTTGAGGCCGATGCGTATCGCATTAGGGAGCTGTCCCTGCCGGAGGCTTAGTGTTTTGCCGCTTCGCACTGGTACACGGCGCCCACCTGGTTTTCCGGGCTTCGATGTGGATACTGTTTTGCGTACACGGCTTTTGCGGTGGTTGGGGGAGCTTATAACACAGAATGAACAAGATTCAACAAGCTGAGAAATCATACAAACGACACTGGTCATTTATCGTCTGCGATAAGCGATATCTTTATCCAATTGCCATCTTCGTTATCATGGCAGGAATTGCTGCGGCCATTATGCTGAAAGACCCGAACCAGATTAACCGGATCGGCAACTTTATCGTTGGAATTGGCGTATGGATGAGCATGCGTTTTACCCTACGTGAAGGTATTAACCGTCACAAGAACGCAACGGATAATTCTCCCGTTGTCCCTGAAACGCGTCAACTAAACAGCAACTATTTCAATAAGGTTACATTTTCAATAGGAGATGCCTATCTGCAGTTGCATGGCTTTTTCCTTGTTATTGTTGGCTCTCTTTTGGGGTCTTATGGAGATTTAATTATCTGGCTGTTACTGCCAAACTGTTTTTAGGAAAACCTAAAATGAATGAAAAACAAGTCCCTCAAGAACAAAAACAAACCTACCGGGAACAAGCACGTCTTCATCGTGACCGCCTCGCCGTGACACAAAGCGATTATGAGCAGGTGATTGATGTGTTCTTTGATTATTTCAATCCGCCGGAGAATGCCGCGATTGCGACTTACTGGCCCGTTGGCAAGGAATTTGATTGCCGCTATTTGCTCGATGAATGCTTATCAAGAAGTCACGTTTGCGCGCTTCCTGTTATTGAAAATGGGAGCCGCCTTCTCAAATTTCATGCATGGAATCATGATTGCGAGATGAAGGAAAATGCTCTTGGCATCTTGGAACCTCAAAACACTGAAGAAGTCACACCGGATTATATTATCGCGCCGCTTTTGGCTTTTGATCAAAAAGGGAATCGTCTCGGGCAAGGCGGGGGTTATTATGACGCCACTTTGGCGCATTTGCGCGAGGGTGGTGAAGAAGTGCAGTTTATCGGTATTGGCTATGCGGAGCAGGCTGTGCTATTTAATTTACCCGTGGAAGAGCATGACCAAAAACTGGATTATATGCTCACACCGAATGAAGTAATTGAATTTTAACTTTGTTAAACCCGACACGGCACGAAGTACCGGGGCTAAAGGGCTTAACTAAAAAGAGGAATTCAAACCCGACGGAGCGTAAGCGACGGTTGCGGGCTTGAATAAATAAACATGCGGATACTTTTTATCGGCGATATTATGGGGCGCACCGGGCGTGATTGTCTGGCTAAGCACTTACCTGACCTTAAAGAGCGCTTGGAACCTGATATTGTGATCGTGAACGGCGAAAATGCAGCTCACGGTCTGGGGATTACAGGAAAAATCTGCAAAGATTTTTATGCGCTTGGCGTGGATGTCATTACCACCGGCAACCATATCTGGGATCAACGCGAAATTTTAAGCTATATTGACCGCGACCCAAAGCTCTTGCGTCCGCTTAATTTCCCTGAAAACACGCCGGGGAAGGGATTTATACTGCACCCCCTTCAAGACGGGCGTAAAATTCTGGTCATTAACGCGATGGCGCGCCTCTTCATGGACCCGATGGAAGATCCGTTCAAGGTGGTGATGGATCTGGTAAAAGAACATCCGCTTGGGCGCGCCTGCGACGCAACATTCATTGATTTTCACAGCGAAGCCACATCCGAGATTATGGCCTTTGGTCATTATTTGGATGGTAAGGTGTCGGCTGTTGTTGGTACGCATACTCACATTCCCACAGCGGATGCGCATATCATGGAACACGGCACCGCATTTCAAGCAGATGCAGGCATGACCGGCGATTTTGACAGTGTTATCGGTGTGCGTAAGGATATCTCCATTCATCGCTTCACCCGTAAAATACCGGGGGAACGGATGGTTCCGGCAAGCGGAGAGCCAACGCTGTGCGGTGTTTTGATCGAAACAAATGATCCAACCGGACTGGCTAAAAATATAGCACCTGTGCGTATTGGCGGAATTTTACGCGAAGAAATCCCTGATTTTTAGTATATTACGAGAGATACTGATTCAAATCGTCTTAAAGGAGTAATTCTAATGGCCGGTCATTCCAAATGGGCAAATATTCAACACCGTAAAGGCAGGCAAGATAAAATCCGCGCGAAAGCTTTTACCAAAGTCGGGCGTGAAATTATTGTGGCGGCCAAATTAGGCGGTGGCGATCCGGATATGAATCCGAGGCTAAGGCTGGCTATATCCAAGGCCAAAGCGGTCAATATGCCAAATGACCGGATCAAGCGCGCCATTCAAAGCGGAACGGGTGAGGGCGACACGGCAGATTATGAAGAGGTGCGCTATGAAGGTTATGGTCCTGCAGGCGTAGCCATCATTGTTGATGCGCTTACCGATAACCGAAACCGAACGATTGCCGCCGTGCGGACTGCCTTTGGCAAGTTTGGCGGAACCTTAGGCGAGACCGGTTCTGTAGGCTTTATGTTTGATCGGGTAGGGCAAATTCTCTATCCTGCAAGCAAAGCAGATGCAGACACTATGTTTGAAGCCGCCGTGGAGGCCGGTGCCGAGAATTGCGAAAGCGACGCGGAATTTCACAATATCCAGACCGCGATGGATGATCTAGCGGCAGTGCGTGATGCTTTAGAAGAAAAGTTTGGCGAAGCGGAAAAAGCCGATCTCGTTTGGCAACCCAATACCATGTCAGAGCTTAATGAAGATCAGGCCACTAGCCTTATGAAACTTATTGAAGCACTAGAGGATGAAGATGACGTGCAAGCCGTGACCACCAATATGGAAGTTGATGACAGCGTCATGGAAAAATTGATGGCGGACGGTTAAAGCTTTATTTTGTTCGTCTTTTGTTCTATGATTGTTTTAGGGTTTTTCAATCCGACGGAGCGCAGCGACGGTTGCGAGTGAAAAAAATATGAAAATATTAGGCATAGATCCGGGCTTACAAAAAACAGGGTGGGGGATTATTGAGTCTGTCGGCCATAACTTATCTTTTGTGGCTTGCGGCTTGATTAAAACAACGCCGAGCAAAACACTCCCGCAGCGACTTGGAGAAATTGACGATCAAATGAGTGAGATTATCGAACGCTTTATGCCCGATCAGGCCGCGATTGAGGAAACTTTTGTGAATAACAATTCTGCCAGTTCTTTAAAACTGGGTGCCGCGCGCGGCGTGGCGATGGTGGTGCCAGCAAGGCAGGGCCTCATTGTCGGCGAATATCCGGCTAATTTGGTCAAGAAATCTGTCGTGGGTGCCGGAAAGGCCGGAAAAGGGCAGGTGGGCATGATGATCCGTACACTTTTGCCTGCTTGTGGAGATATCGGAGAGGATGAAGCTGATGCGCTCGCCGTTGCAATTTGTCATGCGCACCATGCGGCTTCACAAGCAAAATTCGGCGGTGTTCTAGCAGGAGCGGCAAGATGATCGGAAAACTTTCAGGCATACTCGATAGCGTAAATGACAATCATCTGATTTTGGATGTGCAAGGGGTTGGCTATGTCGTTTTTGCGTCAAACAAAACACTGTCTCAGTGCCATGAGGTCGGCGCGCCTTTATCGCTCCTCATTGATACCCATGTACGAGAAGATCATATTCATCTTTATGGGTTTATGGACGCGGCGGAGCAAGAATGGTTCCGCCTGCTCACAAGCATTCAAGGCGTAGGGGCGAAGGCAGCACTCGCCATTCTCACCGTTTGTCCGCCGGAACAGCTTGGCTTTGCGATTGCCGCAGGGGACAAGCCCGCCGTGCAGCGTGCCGATGGGGTAGGTCCCAAAATCGCGGCCCGCATTATTACCGAGCTTAAAGACAAGGCTGCCAAAATGGATTTAAGCGCGAAGCCAAAAGGTGCGCCAGCTTCCACCGCACCCATTCCAAATACCAATTCTCAGATCCCTAATACAGCCGATCAAGATGCAGTTTCCGCGCTTATCAATCTTGGATACCAACGTAGCGACGCTTATGCGGCAGTCATGAATGTGAAACAGGCCAATGATAATGCCGAAAAGCTTGAGCTTTCAGATATGATCCGCCTGGCCTTAAAGGAGTTGAGTGTATGAGCCAAGCCATCAAAAACACTGAATTAAGTGCCGAAATTCAAGAGCTTGAAAAGCCGGATGAGAATAATTTGCGCCCGTTAAAGTTAGAGGAATTTATCGGGCAACAGGCTTTGCGCGAAAATTTACAAGTTTATATTGATGCCGCCAAAGCGCGCGGCGATGCGATGGATCACGTGCTTTTGTTTGGTCCGCCGGGGTTAGGGAAGACAACTTTGGCCCAAATTATTTCACGCGAAATGGGGGTAGGCTTTCGCGCCACTTCCGGTCCGGTGATCAGCAAAGCAGGCGACTTGGCCGCGATTTTGACCAATTTGCAACCGCATGATGTCTTGTTCATTGATGAGATTCACCGCCTCAATTCCAATGTAGAAGAAATTCTCTATCCTGCGATGGAGGATCGAAAACTGGACCTGATTATCGGGGAAGGGCCTGCCGCGCGTTCGGTTCAAATCGACCTGCCGCCTTTTACTTTGATTGGGGCCACGACCAGAAGCGGCCTTTTGACCAATCCGTTACGTGACCGCTTTGGTATTCCGCTCCGGCTGGAGTTTTATACGCACGACGAACTCACCCAAATCGTCAAACGCTCCGGGCGTTTGCTGGAAATCAACTTAACAGATGACGGGGCCACCGAAATAGCAAAACGCTCACGCGGGACGCCGCGTATTGCCGGAAGGCTGACCCGCCGCGTACGTGATTTTGCGCAAGTAAACGGCAATGCGGCTGTTGATGCTAAGACTGCCGATCACGCCATGCGCAGAATGGATGTGGATGCGAACGGGCTGGATAGTATGGATCACCGCTATATGAAGTGCATTATTGACAATTACGGCGGCGGGCCTGTGGGGGTTGAAACCATCGCCGCCGTCTTATCAGAGCAGCGCGATGTGGTTGAAGATGTGATTGAACCTTATCTGGTACAACAAGGCTTCATCCAACGCACCCCCAGAGGCCGCGTGATGAGTGAAAAGGGCTATCGCTATTTGGGATTAAATATGCCAAAATCCGCCGCGCAAAACACACTTTTTGAAGAAAATAACTGATGAAACACAGTATTAATTACCGCGTTTACTATGAAGACACTGATGCGCTTGGCATTATGTATCACACCAACTATATCAAATTTTGTGAAAGAGGACGCTCGGAGCTTTTGCGCGATATTGGATTGCCGGCCTCTCAACTCACCGAAGAAATCGGCCTGAAATTCGTCATCCGGAAGTTAGAGGCTAACTACCTCAAAATGGTGCAATTGGACGATGAATTAACTGTGCATACTAGCGTGAAATCAATGAAAAACACCTCTTTTGTGATGTTACAATCCATTGAATGTCAAAATTCGGTCGTATTTGAAGCGGATATTACCGTTGTGTGTGTCGGCGCAGACCATAAACCGATACGCATACCAGATATATTGAGAGAAAAATTTGAGGATTACTTATTATGAACGAGGAATTACCCAACAGAGCCGTTGATGCCGCGATGATCGGTGAGAGTATGAGCCACGATATGAGTATGATCGGTTTGTTTTTACAAGCCGACATTATCGTGAAGTTAGTTATGCTGATCTTGATTGTATCCTCGGTTTGGTGTTGGGCGATTATCATTGAAAAACGGGCAATGCTTTCAAAGCTCGCGCGGCGGGCCAAGCGTTTTGAGGATGCTTTCTGGTCAGGGGAGCCGCTTGATAAACTCTATCACCGCATCAAAAAAAGCCCGCATGACCCGCTCCTTAAAACCTTCGCAGCAGGCATGGAAGAATGGCAAAATACCGCGCAAACGGGTATTCCCGATAAGGAAGGTTTGCAGGCCAGTTTACGTCAACGTGTCGAACGCGCCATGAGCATTACCATTGGGCGTGAAATGAACCGTTTGGAACGCGGCATGACTTTTCTGGCGACTGTGGGGTCGACCGCCCCCTTTATTGGCTTGTTCGGAACCGTTTGGGGGATCATGAACAGCTTCACCGCCATTGCGCAAAGCAATAACACCTCTTTGGCCGTAGTGGCACCGGGGATCGCGGAGGCTCTTTTTGCCACCGCTCTTGGGCTCGTGGCTGCTATTCCCGCCGTGATTGCCTATAACGGTTACAGCAACAGGCTGGGGCGTTATGCCGGGCGGTTGGATGCTTTTGTGACCGAATTTACCGCCATCCTCTCCCGCCATTTGGAATCTCAAGATTCTTCAGGTAAGTCTTCTAGAAAGGTAGCCTAGAATGGGTGCAAATTTAAACTCAGGCAAAACCCAAGGACGGCAAAGCTACCGACCTATGGCGGAGATCAACGTAACGCCCTTTGTGGATGTGATGTTGGTGCTGCTTGTTGTGTTTATGGTGGCCGCCCCGCTTTTAACCGCAGGTGTACCGATTGACCTGCCTGATTCCAAAGCCAAGGCTTTGCAGGAAGAAGACAATAAACCGCTTGAGGTCAGTCTTGATAAAGAGGGAAAAATATACGTCGGTGATACTGAAGTTAAACAGGTGCGCCTTGTCTCACTCTTAGCCTCGCTCACCAATAATGATCCTGACCGGCGCATTTATATCCGTGCGGATGAGGACCTTGATTACGGTGAGGTTATGGGGATTTTGGGTGCGATTAACGGGGCGGGTTTTAAAAAAGTGGCTCTGATCTCCAACAGCTCCACAAAAACGCCATAAAAGCGGATTATAAGATTCCCTGTCATGGCCGCTACAAGCTCTCACCATCATTTTACAATAGATAAATTCGAACTCACCCCGGTGATGAAGCTGGCCCTTGGCGTATCTATTTTCTTACATATCGGTGTTGTTATTTTGGGCGTAGTGGGACTGCCCTATATTCAAAAACCGCCGCGCCTGCCGCAAACGCCAATCGCGGTTGAAATCGTCAATATTGATAAGGAAACCACGACCAATAAGGCCCCATCCAAAAGCCGTTTGAAACCTGTTCCCGATAAACCAAAGGAAGAACCCAAAGCGGAAAAGAAAATTAAGGCGCCACCGAAGGTTGAAACCAAAGCGCCGCCCAAAGTTGCTCCCATTGATAAACCTCCTGAGAAAGTGAAAAAGGTCAAACCTAAACCAAAGGTTCCGCCGCCGCCTTCAGAAAAGCTGGAAAAACCCAAACCGCCGGAGCCTAAAAAGGAAGAGAAGGTGGAAGAAGAGGTCGTACAAGAAGATCAATTTCTCTCCGTCCTTAAAAACCTTCAGGATAGCGAAGAAGTCACCGAGGACACGCAAGGAGAGGGGGCAAAACCCGATGAAATGTCGCCTTTGGCTAAATTTTCACAACGCCTGTCGGCTAGTGAAATTGATGCCATCCGAAATGCTCTGAACGCTCAATTTTCAGGCTGTTGGAACCTAATGGCCGGGGCGAAATTTGCTGAAGACATCACCGTTTCAATCAAGCTGATCGTCAATCCTGATCGCACCGTGCAAAGTGCGCGTATCGCCGATCAATGGCGTTATAATCAAGATAGCTTTTACCGTGCCGCAGCAGATACGGCCCTGCGCGCCATTCGTCATCCCAATTGTCAGGTTCTGGATCTCCCACCGGATAAGTATGAATTATGGCGCGATTTGACTTTCAACTTTAACCCGGCTACGCAATTATAGTGGGCAAAATGAAGAGGTTTAAAATAATGAGATATGTTTTCGCTCTACTGATTTTCACGGTCCTTGTTCTAACGGGCACATCTGCGCGCGCGCAGCTCGAAATCGATATCACAAGCGGCAAGCTTGAAGCACTTCCCATCGCAGTTAGTAAATTTTATCCGCAAAAACCAGCCTTTGGTGATTTGGCGCGCGATATTCCCGCCATCATCGCACAGAACCTTCAAAATTCCGGCCTGTTCGCGCCCTTGAACCCCAACAGCTTTATCCAAGCCCCTGAATCGATAGAGTCTGATGGCGCGCGCTTTGGCGAATGGCGCGCGATCAACGCGCAAGCGCTTGTTTCCGGTTCTGTTACTCAAACACAAGATGGGCGCACACGGGTGGAGTTCCGCCTGTGGGATGTATTTTCACAGCAACAACTCTCCGGCATGGCTTACATGACCACGCCTGAAAACTGGCGGCGCATTGCGCATATCATTTCAGATGAAATCTATAAACGCATCACGGGAGAGAATGGATATTTCGACACAAGAATTGTCTATATCTCCGAAAGCGGAAGCGCCACAAACCGTGTCAAGCGCTTGGCAATTATGGATCAGGACGGTGCCAATCACCGCTATCTCACACCACCAGGAGAGCTGGTTTTGACTCCGCGTTTTTCACCCACCGCGCAGGAAATCACCTATATGTCCTATAAGGGCGGCAAGCCACGTGTGTATCTCTACAACATTGACACAGGGCGTCAGGAAATGCTCGGTAATTTTCCCGGCATGACATTCGCGCCGCGCTTTTCACCCGATGGTAATAAGGTCATTATGAGCCTGTCCAAAAATGGCAACAGCGATGTCTATGAGATGGATTTGCGCAACCGTCAGACTAAACAACTGACAACCAATAGCGGTATTGATACCGCTCCCTCATACGCACCGGACGGACGGCGTATTGTATTTGAATCGGATCGCGGTGGCTCGCAACAGCTTTACACCATGAACGCAAACGGCAGCAATGTGCAGCGCATTAGTTTTGGTAAAGGGCGTTACGCCAACCCTGTCTGGTCGCCGCGCGGTGACCTGATTGCCTTCACCAAGATGCTACAGGGACAATTTTATATTGGTGTGATCCGCCCTGATGGCTCGGGTGAGCGCTTGATTACCAAAGCTTATCACGTCGAAGGGCCTAGCTGGTCGCCCAATGGCCGCGTGCTGACATATTTCAAGGAAACCCCAACCCGTGGCGGGCAGGGGCGAAGTGCCAAGCTCTACACAATTGACCTCACCGGCTATAACGAACGGATATTAAAAACCCCCGCTGGTGCCTCCGATCCCGCCTGGAGCCCCGTTAATCCGTAAGGTTTAAGAAATTATTTTTCTTTTTTGAGAAGTCCTGTATTTTTTATTTGACATAATTTATATTTTTGTTACACTCCTCCTAATATAGAAACAAGGGAGTTACAAAATGATACAAAAAAGCGTAATAATATTACCACTTAACACCAGTGCGAGAACAAAACCTGTTGTTCCTAAAGAAACTGGCAAGAGTGGAAAAGTTATTAATCTTGCGGTTGAGCGTCAAAGAATACATAGAAAAACAAAAGGTTTGGAAAAGCCCTAACAGGCCCAAGGACTGAATAACCGTATTACATAATTTTTATATTACGATGCAATCTGGTTTTAATTTATAAAATAGGGAGTAATGATATGAATTCTAATGAAACAAATGTAGATCGTTTTTTAAAGGCTCTTGGTGATGGAACAGGGGGGCCGAGAGAAGAGGAAAGAATACGGGAAGAATTTCTTGCTTTCAGGCAGAAACAAGACGCCAGATTAGCGAGAAGAATGGTCCAAAAAGGCATTCCTAGACAAGGTCACTAAAAATTCCAATCACTTCCTCATAAGTCTTGCGTTTGAAAGACACGATGAGGTCGAGGGTTTTGTCCAGCTCAACCCATTGCCACGCGCTGAACTCCGGATGGTCATCGGCATTGAGGTCTATATCACCGTCAGCGCCGGTAAAGCGCATAGCGACCCATGTTTGTTTCTGCCCGCGATATTTCCCATTCCAGAGCTTAGCTCTTAAGTGCTCCGGCAGATCGTAGCGAATAGGATGATCATGAATTTTGATCAGTTCGGCCTTGTTGGTTCCGATTTCTTCTTGTAGCTCCCGTAAGGCGGCTGCTTCAATATCTTCGCCTTCATCAATCCCACCTTGGGGCATTTGCCAGGCGCCTGGCGTATCAATGCGTTCCCCGACGAACACTTTTCCTTCCCCATTAAACAAGGCAACACCGACACAGGGACGATAGGGAAGGGGGGAGGTATGATCACTCATATCTTGCGAAAGCCGAAACCGGCGCCAATTGAAATTCCTGCGCTGCCGGAGAGTTTAAAAATTTTTGAATTTCTTTCAAACTGGCCGGGTAGGGATGAACCATCACAACGCTCCCTCCACTGGCGCGTGCAAATTCAAGGGAGCTACTCAATCTTTGCCTGATGGAGGCGGGATCAGGGTCCACATCTAACCACATCTGGTTTTTAATGACCGGATAATCATTCATACGTGCCAGCTTACTGGCAAAATGAAGGCGGGTATTTGTGTTACTATCTATTACCGCCAGACCTCTTGAAAAAACTTGCTGGATCGCCGGATTGACTCCCGCATCCTCAGGCGTAAAGACATGACCTTTTTGGCTCACAAATCCGGCATAGCCAGCTGTTGAAGAAAGCAGATCAACTAGACGGCTTTGATTTTTTTCGACACTGGCATTTAAGAGCAAAGTTGAAGGACCCGGATCATAAGCCGGGTAATCCGCCGTTTCCATCGGTAAGGTCAACCAGACCTCATGCCCCTTTTGTCGGGCGAGATCGGTGAATAATTTTAACTCACGCGGATAAGGAGAAAATACCAAAGAAATCTCAGGCGGAAAATTATCAATCACGCTTTCGGTTATTCTCTTCGAAACCCCCAAACCGGAAATAACGATCGAAAGAACGGGTTTTTCTCCCGCACGGGTAAAAGGACGCTTATAGGCCTCAAACGGCGTGAGGCCATCTTCATGACGGGGCAGGGGAAGGATGCCATCCGCCGTGCTTTCATAAAGACCCGGAATGGGGGCTGCCACCAATGCTCCGGGCATAGTTGGCTTCTGCTCACCTTCTGCGATTTGATTACTCAAATTACTCATCTGTAAAACCGGCTGGACTTCAGTAATACGATAAATATTCTGATCATCCTTTTGAACAATGGCTGTTTTGGAAGGGAGGCGCTCCACCATTTCCTGAATTGTTTGAGGAGCCTGAAACCATGACCATGCGGCCAAACCTGCCAACACCAAAATACCAAGCAAAATTCCCTTTAAAAAAGCAGCAAAAGAAAAAAGAGAAGGCTTTGATTTCCTTGGGCGCTCTTCTTTCTTTTCCTGTGAGGACTCAGCCCCGTAGGAGCGCTTTTGCAACTCCTCATCCAACTGATCTTTAAAGGCTGTATCTGTCATTATTTATCTGAGAGTCTTAGTTTTTGGCTTGCTGCTGAATTGTATTGCCGTATAAAACCACACCGCGTAGTAGATCAATTGCGCGCTCTAATTGATAGTCCTGCGGTTTATCCTTTTCTTCCTTGTCGCCTTTTTCCGCATCTTTTTTGAGCGCTTTGAGCTTGGCATTGGTTTTGACCTTACTGTCATTATCAAGAGCGCCGCGAAGGTCCTTTTCCCGAGCACCTGATCTGGACGCGCCCAATTCCTCGACCTTTGCCGGTTCAACGAGAATATCAGGAACAATACCTTCAGCCTGAATGGAACGACCTGAAGGCGTATAGTAACGCGCCGTGGTTAAACGCATCGCGCCGTGGCCGGGTAAGGGGATAATGGTCTGGACTGAGCCTTTACCAAAAGTCTGGGTTCCCATCACAATGGCACGCCTGTGATCCTGTAGCGCACCGGCTACAATTTCAGAGGCCGAAGCCGAACCACCATTTACCAGTACAACAACAGGCTTTCCGTCTACAAGGTCGCCTGTTGTCGCATTATCACGTTTCGTGTCACTGTCATTTCGCCCGCGTGTCGAAACAATCTCGCCCTTATCTAAAAACGCATCGGAGACAGCAATGGCTTGATCTAACAAACCGCCCGGATTATTCCGCAAATCAAGAACATAGCCCAAAATATTCTCACCAGCCTCTTTTTTGATTTTATTCACCGCCTTTTCAAGGCCCGGCATGGTGTTTTGGTTAAAAGTTGTCACCCGAAGATATCCAATATCTTCTTTTTCAATTCTGTGACGCACAGACTGAATTTTGATGATGTCGCGTGTAATCACAAATTCGAGCGTATCGTCTGCTCCCTCACGCACCACTGTCAAGACAATATCAGTGCCAACCTTACCGCGCATTTTATCGACCGCTTCGGATAGGGAAAGCCCCAAAACCGGCTCATCATCCAGATGGGTAATATAATCACCCGCCTGTACACCGGCCTCAAAAGCAGGAGTATCATCAATCGGGGACACCACTTTGACAAAACCGTTATCCATTGTGACCTCAATCCCAAGACCACCGAACTCACCGCGTGTTTGTACCCGCATGTCTTTAAAGTCATCCGCATCGAGATATGATGAATGCGGGTCCAACTCGCTCAACATGCCGCCAATCGCATTTTCAATCAAATCCTCATCCGGCACTTCTTCCACATATTGCGCCCGTACACGCTCAAGCACATCACCGAATAAATTAAGCTGGCGGTAAATATTCGCCTGCTTGTCTTTTTCGGACATTTCATCATTTTGGCCCACTGTGCGCTCTTCTTCATCGCCCGGAGAGAGTTTTTTATCTTGCGCAACGGCGGCAGGTGAGATCGCTCCACATGTGAAAGAGAAAAGAAAAGAAAAAAGAAGAAGCAAGCGCATGAAATTCATATCCTTTGAATTATTTTTGATTGTAAAAAACTCTATAGTCCGGCAATTTTTTTAGAAGGGCTGACCGGTTTTCCCTTATAGCGTAATTCATAATATAACGTAGAACCTTCTGGGCCCATAACACCGATAGGCTCACCGGCACTCACGGCGCGTCCCACTACTGTATCAATTTTATCCAAACCTGCAATAAGACTATGGTAGCTGCCACGATGTTTTATGATGATAATGTTTCCATATCCTTTAAAAGGGCCGGCATAGTCGATAACACCGCCCATTGGGGAGACGACGAGCGCCTTCGCCCGACCCAAAACCTTAATTCCTTCGGACACCGCGCCGATTTCATCTGTCTTGCCGTAAGCAACCTTGATGACGCCGGAGATCGGCAGTTGCGCCTGTCCGGCCTTGGGCAATGGCGTTTTTTGATAGGTTGTTGCGGTTTCCTTTCGCCGTTTTTCTTCAGCGCGCTGCTGTTTCTCAATACGGCTGACAAGGTCTTTGAGGTTCGCCGCTTGCTTTGAAATTTCTTTCAACTGTGCCTGTTGATTTTTGGCATCTTTGGCCGTACGCGCATACATCTTTTCCCGCTTTTGTAAAAGAACTTCAATTTTCCGGTGATCCTCGTTGAGTTTTTTGGCCGTTGTGAGCGCCTTTTCCTGCTCCGATTTTAAATCACGTACGATTGATTTCAGTTGGCCCAAATTTGTTTTAAGCTCTTCTGCGCGTTTATAGATTTTAGGTAATATATCTTCGAGTAGCATCGCACTTTGCGCTGTTTCAAGGGGGGCTCCGGGCCGTGCCAAAATAGCCTCTGGTGGGATGCGACGCATACGCTCCATCGCCAATATAAGTTTAGAAAGGGACCCCTGATCCTCATTCAGCTTCACCTCCAAGGCAAGCTGTTCTTGACGTTTGATCTCAATATTGCCTTCGATTTTGAGGAGCTGTTTTTCGTTCTTCTTGATCTTTTGGGCAAGCGCCACAAGTTCTTTGCGGGTTCCTGAAAGCTCTCCTTCCAAATTTTTCATTTGTGCCTGAAGTTCACGTTCGCGCTGTTTTTCCTTTTGAAGCTGCGCTTCAATATCTTGAACCGGGTGTTGAGACGGGCGTGGTTGTGCGTAAAGTGAAGAGGGAAGAGCCGCTAACAAGAAGAGAAAAGAAAAAAGACAAAAAACAATCCGCATAACTTACGCCCTATGATACGGATGACCGGATAAAATTTGCTGCGCGCGGTAAATCTGCTCCATCAGCATTACCCGCACCATCATATGCGGCCATGTTTGCTTCCCGAACGATATAACAAGATCGGCTTGTTCCCGAATACTCTCATCCAGACCATCCGCACCGCCAATGACAAACTGAAAAGGGCCAGACTTCGAACCTTCTTGGAGTTTTTTAAGGCTGTTTGCGAAATCCGCACTGGAAACAGAATGGCCCGTTTCATCCAGAATAATGAGAGGGGAGTCCTCGCGAATTTTTTCTTTAACTTTTTGCAGCTCCTCCACTTGAGAACGTCCTTCTAATTCAATCAAGGTTAATTTAGAGCTAATCCGCTTTTGGTAAGTCTCGAAAGCAGAAGTAAACATGTGTTTAGACTTCATTTTTCCAACGGCGATGATTTCAATTCCTTTAAGCATATGCCAACATTTTGGCCATTGCCGAGGCACGAAAC
>JALEGH010000070.1 GCA_022763065.1 Alphaproteobacteria bacterium | reverse complement strand
ATTGGGCCCGAATGTATTGCCGTGACGGGAGATGATAAGAATTGTCATTTTTGGCCTGCTAATATTTTTTCTGCACGGGTCACATCTTCCGGGGAATCAATGCCAGCTTGCGCCAGTCCGGCGGCAACATTTAATTTTACAGTATGGATAGGAATGTCATTTTCAAGAAGTCTTAGTTGCTCTAATCCTTCTAACTGTTCGTAATGTCCTTGCGGTAGGCTGACAAACTTTTTCAAGGTATCAACCTTAAATCCATAGAGGCCGATATGTTGATGAACGGGGGAGAACTCCCCTTGCTCCCGGAGTTTTTCTTCTTTGCGGATTGCCGGAACTATATTTTTTGAAAACCACAAGGCATAGCCTTGGTTGTTTATAATGGCTGTGGTTCCGCTAAAGGGGGTGGTTTGTTTTTGTTTACGTAGTGCGTCTAATTCGCTCCAGCGTAAGTTGATAACAGGTGTCACCACCTGAATATTAGGGTCATTTGTAACGGCCTCTATCATTTGGGTGAGCGCTTCAGGCGGGGTGAAGGGGGCATCCCCTTGAAGTCCTAAAACGAAATCAAAATTTTTTCCGGTTTTTTCCAACGCCTCTAAAACTCTGTCCGAGCCTGTCGCACAATCATCGGAGGTCATAAGACAATCGACACCGATTTTCTGACAATGTTTTTCAATGCGCGCGTCTTCTGTGGCAACGGCCATATAAGTATCAGGGAAGTGTTTTTGCACATCACGCGCAATATCGACGACGCGGGAGAGCATGGACTTTCCTGCAATTATGGTCAAAGGCTTTCCCGAAAAACGGGTGGAACCATAACGCGCAGGAATAATGATCGCTATCTTCATGCTTTTATTCCTTAACCCACCATGTGTCGGTGATGGCCGGTGTGAGGCCGGAGAGGTTTTCAGGTCGTCCCAGTTTTTTCCAGTATGCCACACGCCAGTAGTCAATATGCCATTGCGGAATGACGTAATAACCGGAGAGCAAAACACGGTCCAACGCTCTGGTTAGAGCTACAAGCTCCGCACGGCTGGGCGCCTTGATGATTTTTTCAATCAAATCGTCAATGACGGGGTCTTGAATACCTATATAATTGCGCGAGCCTTTAATGTCTGCTTTCTCGGAAGACCAGAAATCACGCTGCTCATTCCCCGGAGAGCTTGATTGCGCGATGGAGCCGATCGTCATATCAAAGTCAAAATCATTCATCCGGTTTTGATATTGCGCAGGGTCAAGAACACGGAAAGAAGTCTGTACACCGATTTTTTTCAAGTTCGCGATGAACGGCAAAACCCAACGTTCAAATAAAGGGTTCGAGTCAATAATTTCAAATTCCAAACGCTGTCCGGTTTTTTCATGGGTGCGGATACCATCTTTGCCAAGCTTATATCCGGCCTCATCCAATATTTTCATGGCTGCGCGTAAATTGCGGCGCAAATTTCCCGAGCCATCTGTTTTTGGTGGGGCGTAACGGCTTTCGAAAATTTCTTGAGGCAGCTTGTCTTTATATTCATTTAAAATTTCAAGAACGCGGGCTTTGGGCGGTCCATCAAGTGCGGCCAATTCGGAATTTTCAAAAAAGCTATCAGTACGCTTATAGCCGCCATAGGCAAATTGTTTGTTCGACCATTCAAAATCAAAAGCATAAGAGAGAGCCTCGCGCACTTTTATGTTTGTAAAAACGGGCCTGCGGATATTATAGAGGAACCCTTGTAACCCTTGCGGCCTTTGGTGCGCAATTTCTTCCTTTATAATATCGCCGTTTTTAACGGGGGCGGCGTCATATCCGGTGTTCCAGAGCTTTGCGACATTTTCAATACGTGTGTCATATTCTCCGGCAAAGAAAGCCTCAAGCGCGACATTACTGTCTTTATAATAGTCGTATATAATTTTATCGAAGTTAAAGCGTCCTTTATTAATGGGTAGGTCTTTGCCCCAGTAATCAGGGTTGCGTTCATAGGTGATGGAGCGCCCAGCCTCCACGTGTGATATTTTGTAGGGACCGCTGCCAAGCGGTGCCTCTAAAGACGTGGCTGTGAAATCATTTTTCTCCTTTTCCCAAAAATGTTTGGGTAAGACAGCCATTTGCGAAAGGATCAGCGGTAATTCGGCGTTATCGGCATGGGCGAAAGTGAACTTCACACGCCGGTCCGACGTGGCTTCTACTTTTGTCACATCACCGTAATAGGCCTTAAAGAAAGGGGAACCATGCTCCATGAAAATGTTAAAACTCCATACGACATCATGTGCGGTGACAGGCTGACCATCATGCCACTTGGCCTCAGGGCGCAGGTTAAATGCGACCCAGCTTTTATCTTCGCTGTCATATTCAATTGTTTCGGCGAGCAATCCATACATTGAAAAAGGCTCGTCATAGCTTTGTTCCATGAGCGCGTCATAAATAAAACTTTGCCCTAAAAAGGTAAGCCCTGCGGCGGGGGTGCCTTTGATAATGAAGGGATTGAGGGAGTCAAATGTTCCAATGGCTGAATTTTTGAGCGTACCGCCCTTGGGTGCGTCAGGATTGACGTAGTTCAGATGTTTGAAATCTTGCCCGTATTTGGGAGTGCCATGCATGGCAATAGAAGGGGATTTTATGATCTCTGCTTGGGCGCTTGTGAGCGGCGAGAAAATAAGAAAAGATAGAATAAAAATAAAGCGCATAATTTTTCCTTTAATTTGTTTCAGCACCAACAGCTTCTGTGATGGATTCTAATCCATCACGCTCAAGGAGAGCAATAAGGTCCTTATTTATTTGTGTGATAAGCTCCGGTCCATGATAAACAAGCGCGGAGTAAAGTTGGACGAGTGACGCACCGGCCTTGATTTTTGCGTAAGCCTCTTGCCCGCTTGAAATCCCGCCGACGCCAATAATAGGGATAGCGCCCTTTGTGAGCTTATAAAAACTACGGATGATTTCGGTAGATTTATCTCTCAAAGGTGCGCCGCTTAAGCCGCCTGTTTGTGATTTGAATTTTTCGGGTAAGTCATCAGGGCGCGCCAGAGTCGTGTTGGTCAGGATCAGTCCGTCAATTTCGGCATCAATTGCAGTTTGGGCGAGCTCTTCTTGCTGCGCTTCGTCCAGATCGGGGGCAAGCTTGACCAAAATGGGTGGCGGGAATTTTTTGTCACAAGATTTTGTGCGTTGTTCTTTTACTTTTTTTATAAGTTCTAATAAATGTTCCCGCTTTTGCAAATCGCGCAGGCCCGGCGTATTGGGAGAGGAAACATTCACGGTAAAGTAATCCGCGTATGAGCCAAGGTGACGGATGAGGCGGCAATAATCTTTGGCAGGATCTTTTTGGTTTTTGTTCATGCCGATATTGATACCGATAAGACCTTGCGGGCGGGGTTTTTCGCTTAAGAATTTTGCGATATTGCTCTTAAAGACGTCAACTCCCTGATTGGGAAATCCCATGCGGTTAATGACGGCTTCATGGGGCGCGCATCTGAAAATACGGGGGCGCGGGTTCCCCTCTTGCGGTTTTGGTGTGACGGTCCCCAGTTCCACAAATCCAAAGCCCATATTCAGCATGGGGCCGGGAATGTCGGCGTTTTTGTCAAATCCGGCGGCGAGCCCTACTGGGTTTGGAAATTGCCGGTCCCATAGGCTCACTTTTAAGCGCGGGTCATGTACCGTTTTTGAAGGAGGGGCCAGCCCTTTTTTTAAGGCGAGTATAGTGAGCCTATGCGCGGTTTCGGCATCCAGCGCATGAAAAAAAGGCTTCACCCATTGATAAGGCACGTCAAACGGTAATGTCATGCGTGATAGTCAATAGAAAGGCGTGAATGAAATCAAGCGCAAATCAGCTTTTGATATGGCGCATCCCCACTTTCAAGTACTCCCATCCGGTGATGATGGTGAGGAGGGCGGCGATAACCAATCCCCATTGACCGAGCAGAAGCGTTTGGGGCAGGAAAAGCAGGCCAATGGCTACCATCTGGATAGCTGTCTTCCATTTGGCGAGCTTTGTCACGGGAAGTTGAACATCTTTAGGACCTAAAAACTCCCGCAGGCCCGAGATGAGAAATTCCCGCATAAGAATGATGATGGGTGGAATAACCCAAAACCCGTTTAATTGTCCCAAAGCGGCAAACATAAGAAACAGGCTGGCCACAAAGATTTTATCGGCAATAGGGTCCAGAAATTTACCAAGGTCGGATTCTGCTTGAAATTTTCGGGCGAGATAGCCATCTAAAAAATCGGACAGGCTGGCAATAATATAAAGGGCTAGCGCTCCCCACACGGCCCAATCCTCATTCATCATGAGCAAAAGGATCAACACTGGCAAAATAGCAATGCGAAAGAAGGTCAATAAATTAGGTAAGTGCTTCATACGAGCAACTTATAAGCAAAGACCGAACCGGTGTAAAGTTTTACGCGCTGGCGGCTTCTTTGTTCTCTGCCGGATCGCGCATCACATATCCTCGGCCCCAAACCGTCTCAATATGGCTTTCCCCGTCATTCATATTTTCAATCTTCTTGCGAAGTTTGCAGATGAAAACATCAATGATTTTCACTTCCGGTTCGTCCATACCACCGTAGAGATGGTTCAGGAACATCTCCTTGGTTAGGGTGGAGCCTTTACGAAGCGATAACAGCTCAATAATACCGTATTCCTTACCTGTCAGATGAAGCGGTTGACCGCCAACATCAACGGTGCGGCTATCAAGGTTAACCGTGACGTTACCTGTTTGAATTTGGCTTTGTGCATGGCCTTGGGAGCGGCGGACAATGGCTTGAATACGGGCCATCAGTTCGCGCTTGTCAAAGGGCTTGGTGAGGTAATCATCGGCACCAAACCCAAGACCTTTAATTTTGTTATCCAGCTCACTCAGGCCCGATAGAATGAGGATAGGTGTCTCCACCTTGGCCGCGCGGAATTTTTTCAAAACATCATAGCCATCCATATCCGGCAGCATGAGATCCAGAATAATAATGTCATATTCGTAAATTTTACCAATTTCCAAGCCATCTTCACCCAGATCTGTCGTATCCACGACATACCCTTCGGAAGTGAGCATGAGTTCAATACTTTTGGCGGTGGAGCTGTCATCCTCGACTAATAAAACACGCATCTGTCCTAGACCTCGCTTTTTGGTTGAAAAAGATATGCGGGTCAATAATTATGGAACTATTAACCTTTATTAACAGATTCTAACATAATTAATAAAGGTTAACAAAATTTTAATGAACCTTTTTGGTTTGCGGGGCGCTTTTTCAGGGTACAATGGCATTATGGACCGTTTGGCTGATAAAGCGCTGACTGCACTGGAAACGATACCTGATCATGAGATATATGGCCGGGTCACAAAGGTTTTGGGCCTTTTGGTCGAAATTGCAGGTTTCGGACAGGCTCTATCCATTGGTTCCATCGTGCATTTACGACCTCCTGCGGGAGATCTGGATATTCCCAAAGTTATTCCATGCGAGGTTGTTGGTTTTAAGGATGAGCGCGCTTTGCTGATGCCCTTTGGTAATCTGGAAGGGGTTGGGCTGGGCTGTCCGGCGGTTATTCAGATGAATGAGCCGACCATTTGCCCTGATGAGCGCTGGTTAGGGCGTGTGATTAATGCGTTGGGCGAACCGATTGACGGCAAAGGGCCTTTGATACAAGGGGGAACGCCTATCCCTTTGCGCAATTCTCCGCCTGATCCGCATTCACGCCAACGCATCGGTGAGAAACTTGATTTAGGTGTGCGAGCGGTGAATTCATTCTTGTCGACTTGTCAGGGGCAGCGTATGGGGATTTTTTCTGGTTCTGGTGTTGGTAAATCGGTACTGCTTTCGATGATGGCAAAATATACCGAAGCCGATGTCTCTGTCATTGGTTTGGTGGGGGAGCGCGGACGCGAGGTGCAGGAATTTTTGGAAGATGATTTGGGAGAGCTTGGTTTGCAGCGCTCCGTTGTCGTTGTGGCAACAGGGGATGAGCCGGCCTTGATGCGTAGGCAGGCGGCCTATGTGACGCTCGCCACGGCAGAATATTTTAGGGCGCAGGGGAAGAAAGTTTTATGCTTGATTGATTCTGTGACGCGTTTTGCGATGGCGCAGCGTGAAATTGGACTATCGGCAGGGGAGCCACCGACCTCCAAAGGTTATCCGCCAACAACATTTGGAGAGCTGGCAAGATTGCTGGAACGTGCTGGGCCGGGCGCGCCGGGTGAGGGCTCCATTACGGGCCTTTTCTCTGTTCTGGTGGAAGGGGATGACCATAATGAGCCGATTTCGGACGCGGTGCGCGGGATTATTGACGGACATATTGTGATGGAGCGCAAAATCGCGGAGCGTGGGCGCTACCCAGCGATTAATGTGCTCAAGTCTGTGTCGCGTATGATGCCTAAATGTTTGAGCGAAGAACAAAACGCCATTGTGACCAAAGCCAAAAAGCTGATTAGTCGTTACGAGGATATGGAGGAACTGATCAAGCTTGGTGCTTACCGCAAAGGCAGCGATCCGGAAGTAGATGAGGCAATTTTGCGCTATCCCCTATTGGAGGAGTTTTTGGCGCAGGATAAGGAAGAGAGTACGTCAATCGAAGACGGGTTTGAGATTTTGTCCAAGGCGGTTGGCATTCCTTATCAGAGGGCTGAATAAAGGATAAGGAGCATGAATGGCTGATCTCGATTCCCTTATTCGTCTGAAACGTCACAATGTTGAAGAAAAGCAAAAAGTGCTGGCCGACCTTTTTCGTCAGATTGAAAGATTTGAAGCCAAGAAGGAAGAGTTATTAGCAAGACTGCAAAAGGAGCGCGAAGCGCTGGAAGAAAACTTGTCACTTGAAACGCGGGAATATTACGGGCGCTTCGAAGGAGTGATCCGTACGGATATTGAGCGCATAGATGCGGAAGTGGCTAAGTTGGAAACGCGGCTCACAATTGCACAGGATGAAATGCGCGATGCTTTTGCCGACATGAAGCGCGTTGAAATTGTGCATAGGCGTCGTCAAGAGGAAGAGGCGAGCGAAATCAAGAACAAGGAATCCGGGGAGCTGGATGAAATCGGCATCGAGGGTTTCCGCCGCAAGGGGGAGTGAATTTTAACCGCGTCCCCGGTAAGTTTGAACGCCTTGGTCTGGAATCCAAACGCCTTTCGGTGCTTCACCAGTTTGATAAAAGATATCGATAGGGATGCCGCCACGTGGATACCAATATCCGCCAATGCGAAGCCATGCAGGATTGAGCAACTCAATTAACCGTTTGGCGATGCTTACTGTACAATCTTCGTGGAAGGCACCGTGATTGCGAAAAGAGGTTAGGAAAAGCTTAAGAGACTTGCTTTCTACCAACCAATCTTGCGGAATATAATCAAGAACCAAATGGGCAAAGTCTGGTTGTGATGTGATCGGACAGATGGAGGTAAATTCCGGCGCGGTAAAGCGTACGCAATATTGAACATCTTTATTTGGGTTTTCAACGCGCTCTAGTTTTGCGTCATCTGGATTGTTGGCGATTTCGTTTGCGCCGCCTAGCTGTGTCAGATTTTGATATATATTTTTGTCACTCATTTTTGCGTATCCTTAATTTTGAGGAGCGGTATTCGGCGCATGTTTTTGGTGTTTCCTTCACTCGCACGGCGCTAACTTCTGGCCATTTATCATGGCACCAGTCATAGAAATGCTTGGCAATGCGCTCTGCGGTGACGTTCTCATCCCCTAAAACATCATTGAGGTGATAATGGTCGAATTTATCGTCTATATATTTTTTAAGCGCGTCGAGATCACGGTAATCACGAATAAATCCAACTTCATTGAGCTTCTCGGATTGTAGTTCAATCTCAATAACATAATTATGTCCGTGTAGGCGTGCGCAAGGGTGATCATCGGCAAGTCCGAAAAGTTGGTGGGAGGCACTAAAATGATATTCTTTGCAAATAGTGAACATGGTTTTAAGCACTTTTCTTTTGTATGGCGCGCTGCCAAAAATTTGGATTGGCATATTGGGTTGGGTCTTTAATGCCTACAAGAGCAAAGGCTTCTTGCCGCTCAACGCACGTGCCGCATGTGCCACAATGAATGTCACCGCCTTTATAGCATGACCATGTTTGGTCAAAAGGAACATTCAGCTTAGCGCCTTCTTTGACAATATCGGCTTTTGTGTTGCTGACGAAAGGGGCGTAGAGCTGAATTTTTGAAACACCGTCAAGCGCATGATTTTGCATGGCTTCAAAAGAGTTTATAAATTCCGGACGGCAATCTGGATAGATAAAGTGATCACCGCCGTGAACGGCTGTTGCAATCGCCTCTGCCTTTTGCGCAGAAGCAATACCATAAGCAATAGAAAGCATAATGGCGTTACGATTGGGGACAATAGTGGCTTTCATCGTGTCTTCGGCATAGTGCCCGTCGGGTACGTCAATATTATCTGTCAGGGCGGAACCGCTTAAGGCTTTGCCGATGGTTGAGATATCCAAAACGAGATGCTGCGTTTTGAGATCATCTGCGCAATGTTTAGCAAATTCCAATTCTTTTTTATGGCGCTGGCCGTAATCAAAAGAAATTAATCCGGTGAGCGAATGTTCTTTATGAACTTTATAAGCGAGCGTGACGGAGTCCAGTCCGCCGGAGCATATAACAAATGTTTTCACAATAATGGTTTCCTTGTTTTCGTTATGAAGCCGGGTAAGGTCTGCGACCGGCTATTTTATTGTTTTCTATGGGGCTTAGATTTTTAAATCAAGTTAATTTTATATCAGCCAGCCTTTTAAAACGTGGCTTGGTAGGCGTAATGCCTGTGGTTTTGATGACTTCGTCGCGTTCTAAAGTTTCTTTTTTGGCTAGAGTTTTGGCAAGTTTGATAAGAGCAGAACGATGTGTTTCTAGTAAGCTATGTGCTTCGTTATAGGCTTCTTGAATGAATCTTTGTACTTCTTTAAACGCAATTTCGGCACCCTCCCCATTCTTCGCAAGAGAAGGATCTGTAAGATTGACATAGCCTACTTTATCACTGAAACCGTAACGGCTCACCATATTATAGGCGAT
>JALEGH010000069.1 GCA_022763065.1 Alphaproteobacteria bacterium | reverse complement strand
CATCCGTTATTGTTATGTCAACATTTAAGTTTAGTTTTTACTTTTGGGCGAATTTTTCCAGTTTTTCAGCCAGAGGCTGCAGTTGAGTTTCATATCGCCGCCAAGCCTCGACGGAGGTTTTGTAGATGGGTTTGATGACCTGTCCTTTACTGGCGGTGAGGACGGAGCGCTTGGTTTTATGGGGGGTGAGACAGGCGTCATGCCATTCCATCTCCACAAAATCTAAAAGCTTGCGGGCCTGATTTTCAAAATCATTGACGGTGGTCTCGTAGTCAATTTCAAGGAAGCGTCCTTCGGGTAAGGTTTTACGCCAGTGATCCATCATCTGCATATAAAGCGCGTAATGTTCGGCCAGCTCTTCAAGGTTATAGGACCAGTAATGCCCACGGGCGAAAAGCTGCTTGTAACAAGACAAGCAGGTATCAATCGGATTTCGGCGGCAATGAATAATTTTGGCATTTGGTAAAGAGGCCACCATTTGCCCCATGCGCATATAATTACCCGGCATTTTATCGGTGATTTTGCGGGCGGTTTTGCTACCCTCATCAATGGCACGTGTCATAGCGACATAATCTTCACCCATTTTCCGGCAATTATCCGCATTGATAAAGCCGTGCTTCTTTTCTACCGCAGATAAATAGTGCAACTCTCCAGCACCAAAAATATCGGGGTGGGAGGAGATGATCTGCTCGGTCAGCGTTGTACCGGAGCGCGGCATACCGACGATAAAAATCGGTGTATCTGAATCGTGGCCTTTGCCCTCAAAGCTTTCAATAAACTCCAATGTATAGACTTTTTGAATATTTTGATAGACATGCTGTTGAGTTTGCGGGTCAAAAACAACGGTTTGACGCTTGAGGTCGCAGCCTTTTCTTAAATGTTCAAAAGCTTGGTCGTAATCTCCGATATCTTCGCAGGCTTTGAAAAGAGAGAAATAGAGAGAAACCTTTTGGGCGCTGCCAAAATTGGATTCGTTTTCCATCTCTTTCATTTTCAAAAAGTCGGGATCATCTTCGGTGAATTTTTTGACCTTACTTAAAGATAAATACAAGAATGGCATCTTATCATTCATCTCCAATCCTGCCCGCGCGGCTTCTTTGGCTTTCTCCATATTACCGCTTGATTGCAGAATTTCGGATTTTGTGGCCAAAGCGGCAGGGTAGCGCGGCTGAATTTCCAGAGCGCGGTCCAGAGATTTTAGCGCCTCTTCAATATGGTTAAACATGAAATAAACCATTGCCTGACGGTGGTAGGCTTCGGGCATTTCGGGGTTGAGTTCAACGGCTTTTTCAATCGCCTCTAAAGCCTCATCCATGCGGTTGGCGCGCTCAAGTACGGCGCTGAGCTTGATAAACAGGCGCGGGGAGTCGGGCTTTAAGTCTGTGGCTTCGTTAAAGAGGGTCTCGGCTTCATCCAGGCGGTCGGACATAAAGAGAATATCAGCCAGATCAATGCGCGCTTCGGTGGAGTCAGGATCCAAAAGGAGAGCTTTACGCGCGGATTTTTCGGCTTCCTCCAACTTTCCGAGCTCAAGCAGGGCCGCAGACATATTGGCGTAAGCTTCGGCATAATCAGGCGCGAAGGCTACGGCATATTTGGTGGAGGCTACGGCATCTTCAAAACGCAGCATATCCATCAGTAAGATGGCAAGGTTGTTATGTGCTTTGGCATAGTCGGGGCGAACCTCAATTGATTTTCTATAAAGCTTTTCGGCTTCTTGTCTTTGTCCCAAATCACGCAGGGCATTACCAAGATTAAGAAGGGCGTCAGGATGGTCCGGCGCAAATTCAAGAGCGCGGCGGCATTTCTCTTCTGACTCCTTAATGCGGCCCAAATCCCGTAAGGCATTACCAATATTAATGTAGGCATTATAATTGGCAGATTTAAGCTCTATCGCTTTTTCCCATATTTCAATAGCTTCTTCTTTTCTGTCTTGGGAGGCGATAGCATTGCCCAGATTAATGTAGGCATCGGCAAATTCCGGCCTGATGTCTACAGCCTTTTGACAGGTTTTCTCGGCTTCTTCGTAATGGCCTAAACTCCACAGGGCGTTGCCTTTATTGCTGAGTGCTTCTGGGTATTCAGGGGTGAGCTCCAAAGCCTTGTCCCAAGCTTCTAAGGCTTTATCAGCCTGTCCTGTTTGCTCCAGCACGACCGCATAGGCATTCCATGTATCTGCATGGGTAGAATCAATTCCGATAGCCTGCTTCAGGAGATGAACGGCTTCGGCAGGGTTGCCCTGTTGGTAACATAAAATTCCTAGATAATGCAGGCTGGTATAGTCATCAGGGACGACTTTTAATATGTCTCTATAGGTTTTGTCTGCGAGAGTCAGGTTCCCAGTTTCATGGTGTTGCCGGGCAATTTTGAGGGCTTCTTCGTGAGTGACGACATTATTATTAACGGGATTATTTGTCATAGTGTATGTGTTAGCTTTGTTGTGTAAAATATTGTTATTTATTGCTTTTTAAATCTCATCAACAGTGATAGAATGGGTCCTGAAATGCTCGGTTGATTGTTCAAATTAACCTAAAATTAGTAATTCTTTGTATATAATCAATTAATAAACTACTTTTGTAAACAATTGAACGAAGCGAGGATATGCTATGACAAATTCCAGGAAAGGAACGGCTGTGAAAAAGACGCTGATGAGCTCGGCGTTGATTTCATTGAGCGCGCTTGCTGCCGCACAGGCGCAGGCTGCAACGGGATCGGGCTCTATGTCCGCTATTATTTTGACGCCGATTGTGGTCAGTGGTACTGTTGATCTACATTTCGGGAGTATGACGCAAACGGGTGCCGGTACAATGCTGATTGATACGACGGGTGCGAGAACGCCGAGTGCTGCTGTGACTGCTGTGACGGGTGCGGGTCTTGAATCTCAGGGCGTGTTGTCTGTGACGGCTGCGACGGGTTTAGCGATTGATTTGAGTATGACGGCGGCTACATTTACCGTGGATGATACGGGGGCTGGTGCGCCGATGAACGTGAACGCTTTTCAGCTTGTGACGAACGCTGGGGGTACGGCCGAGACTATTACTCTGGCGGCATCACCTTCGACATTTCCGTTGGGGGCCACATTGAATTTGGCGGCAGCTCAGGTTGCAGGGACTTACACTGGAACCTACAATGTAAATGCAAATTACCAGTAATTAAATTTTAATAAGGTCTTTAAATACCTGCTTTCTGGAGCTATTCTAGTCAGCAGGTGTTTTTTTATCCGCTCTTACCTTTTTTACCGGTATTCCGGTTGAAATACATGGAGTTTGAATGTGAGAAAAGAAGAAGCTACGGCAAGACATAAGGTATGTAAATTGGCCAGACAGGCCGTGCTGGCTTCTGTTTTAATCCCTCTTGGTTTTTCCCCCAATCCGGCTCATGCAACGCTCACTATTGTTGTGAGTGGTACGGTTGACCTGCATTTTGGTAGTATGACGGAATCTGGTGCTGGTGGAACTATGGCTATAGATACGGCGGGAACGAGAACGGCTGGCGGCGGCGTTACAGCTATTGCCGGTTCCGGATTGCATTCTCAAGGGGTTTTGTCCATTGCGGGGTCGACGGGTGTAGCGATTGATGTCAGCATGACGGCGGCTACATTTACAGTGGATGATGGTGGGGCTGGGGCGCCCATGAATGTGAATGGTTTTGATATTAATGGTGGTGGAGCAACTGTAACGGTGACCTTGGCGGCCAATCCTTCAACATTTCCTTTGGGGGCAACTTTGAATGTGAATGCGGCGCAGGTAGCGGGATCTTATTCCGGTACATATACCGTGAGTGCAAATTATCAGTGATGTGAAGTGAAAAAGATATTCCTATGATGGCTATATGTGATTTTTTGAAAGTCTTCAAAATGACTCCTTTAGTCATGTGTCTTTTTTCCTTTGGGGGGAGTGAGGTTATAGCGCAGGATGGTGGTGCTGGTGGAGAGTTTCCGATGTCTGTGAATATTATGGAGTCGATCATTGTTGAGTCAGATGTCAGTTTCGATGTCGAGTTTGCGAGTGCCGAGGCACGCTCGCTTAATTTTATTGACGCGTCTGAGGCCGGACAAAAAAGACAAAACCCTAAAACCGGACCGGCGCAATTGCGAATTATTGGAGCGCCCGCTATGGCGATGGTCGAGGTTGAGGTTGATAAAATGACGGCGCGCGATGAAAATGGCGAAGCGGCTGTGAGCATTTATGATTTCGATATAGGGCAGAAGGATGCTGGGAATTCCGTGACTATCATGCCTTTTGCAGATGATGAGGTGATTTTGCTGGGTATTGGGGCCAAGGCGGAGGGTAAAAATTCGGCGCAAGGTCAGTATGTCGGGATTAATGTCATAAATGTTAATTATTTATGATGGAAATGTAGACTTGCGTAACCATTATTTTCTTTTGAGTATTTCTGTTTGGTAATCTTGATATAAAATAACCTTTAGAAGGTGAGGATTTTTTGTGATGGCGATGATAAAAAAATATGCTCTGTTTTTGGGGATTTGTTTTTTGGCTCTGGGGATATTGGGGAGTCTGAATTCTGCGGACGCACTCCGGATTACCTTAAAGCGTATTGTTTTTGAAGGACCGAAACGTGCAGAAGTTCTAACATTAATTAATAATTCGAATGAGGAAAAAACTTACCGTGTTGCGTGGCGCCATTTCCGTATGACGCCGGATAAAAGCTTGGTTGCTGTGCCTGATG
>JALEGH010000068.1 GCA_022763065.1 Alphaproteobacteria bacterium | reverse complement strand
GTGGGAGCGATTGCCCTGACTTTCGGGTTTATGATCCCTATTGTTGTAGGGGCCGTTGGCGTTTCTGTTGATATCTCTCAGGCATATTTGGTAAAGGCCAGACTTTCCAGTGCCTTGGATGCTGCGGCTTTGGCGGCGGCGGCGTCCGGTTCGGATGATGAAGGTGAAATTCAAGACAAAGTTGAGGAATTTATTGAGGCCAATTATCCGGATGATAAAATCGGCACTGCCTTTGATATTGATGTGAGTTTGGACGGCGATGAATTAACCGTCACAGCGAGCGCGGTTTTGGATACGGCCTTTGTTGGTGTGATGGGTTTTGACGAGATAACGGTAGATGCTGAAACCATTGTGCAACGCGAGGTACGCGGTCTTGAGGTTGTAATGGTGCTCGATAATACCGGCTCTATGAGCACAAATGATAATATCGGAACGCTCAAAGATGCGACGGCGAACTTCATTGAAATTTTATTTGAAAGTGTTGACGATCCTGACTTGGTACGGGTCGGTCTGGTGCCTTATGCAAGTTCGGTCAATGTTGGCCCTTATGGGCTTGGCGTCAATTACGACGATGATGATTACGGCGATGAGTTTGTTGACCCACCGGAAGATGATGTCTATGCCGATTATTACAATGGTATGAACCCTTATACGGGGAATGATTACGGTATTGATGAGGAGGATTTGGAGTATGACGAGTCCGAAAAAGGTCAATGGCATGGATGCGTGTTGACGGAAGATTATCCTCTAGACACCGAAGATCATGACGGTCCGTGGGAGATGTATCGCCATGATTATAACGGGCATGATTATTATAAGTTCCGTGATTCTTATGATGGAACCTTGGGTGATCTCTATAATGCCTATTATGGACCGAACCGTTATTGCCCGGTTCAAAGCATTGTACCGTTGACGAGTGATGAAGATTTTCTTCTTGATTCTGCAGAAAACATGACGGCGAGTGGCGCGACATTAGGTAACTTCGGTATGGTCTGGGGCTGGCGTGTTATTTCACCGGAAGAGCCATTTATTGAAGGTTCCGAATATGACGATAATGAGTGGGATAAGGTTATTCTCATGATGACGGATGGCGTCAATACGATGAGCAGCGTGTATTCCGCTTATGGGCGCTCTAATGAGCATAATATTGACGCAGGTGATCTTGATGACCGCTTTGCAGAGACATGTGACAATGTGAAGGGGGCGGGAATTTTGGTCTACACTGTGACATTTGATGATGGTGTGGATGACGATACGAAAGATCTGTACCGCGATTGTGCGAGCTCCGTTTCAAATTACCACGATGCGCCGACACAGGATGATTTGGAAGATGTGTTCGAGCAAATCGCGCGCGAACTCAGCAAGCTGCATATTAAGCAATAATTCTAACAATTTTTGGATGAGGAAAGGAGGGAAAAAATAACTTAAAAATACTTGGTAGAAGGTTTATTTTTATGAAAAAGATAAAATTTAAACTTTTTTTAACCCGACTTTAAAAAGATATGTTATATTCTAGTATCTGACGGTTCGTAAACCTCAATATCTTTTTTGGGGAGGGTGACCAAAATAACTAAAACTTAAACTTTAAACTAAACGAAGGAGACTGTGACATGTTGACTAAATTACTAGCTTTTGTAAATGCATATAAAAAAGATGAAGAAGGCGCGACAGCGATTGAATATGGCTTGATTGCTGCTGGTATCTCTTTGGGGATCATGGCTGCTGTTTATGCATTCGGGGATGACCTGGAAACTCTATTTGGCGATCTTTCAGACGCTCTAGATCAATAAGATCAATGCCGGAAGAGGCGGTAATAAATTGTTTCTTCCGGTTTTTCTAATAATTCAAGGAAGCCTGCCTTGTAACAAAGAATAACCTTAGGCTTTCTTTTCTCTCTTAAGATTTATCAGTTCTTTTATTTAACAGCTTCATAGATAAATGGTTTTTGTTTTTCTTACTGTTTTTTGCGTGATTGTTGCGCTTGGTTTCGGGGCGGCTTCTAGCTGGTCCGATTTTATGCGCATGAGCATTCCAAATAATTATGTTGTGGCTGTTGTGTTGTCTTTTATTCCGGCCTTTTTGCTTTTAATGTTTTTTGTGCCGGAGGCGGATTACTTCTCGACATGGGTAAGCCATCTTTTAGGTGGTGTGATTGTATTTGTCGTGACATATGCCCTTTTTCACTTTGGATTAATTGGTGGCGGAGATGCAAAACTATTGAGCGCTTACGGCCTTTGGGTAGGTTTAGCCGGTCTTATGCCCTTTTTGTTTTTTATGGCCCTTATGGGCGGAATTTTGGGCGTTGTCACGCTTTATTTAAACAAGAATACGCTTGTTAAGGCGCCTGTACCGGAGAGCTGGATTGATAAGGCGCAAAAAGGTGAAAAAAAGGTGCCTTATGGGGGGGCGATTTTTGTGGGGGCTGTGGTTGCCTTTTGGCAGCTTGGCTATATCCAACCGGAAAATTTAATTGAGCTGGCGTCGGCAGAAACGAGGCTTGGGTAATGAGGAGTTGGGTGAGATGAATAAGAATATTTTTATTGTACTGGCAGGCGGTTTCTTGATTGCTATTTTAGTGGCTGTGATGGTGCAGGCGAGCCTTGGCGGTAAAAAGAAGGAAGAAGATGTGCCGCGTGTTCAGGTTTTGGTGGCGGCCAAAAATTTGAGTGTCGGGCGTGAAATTCAAGATGGCGATTTGGAGTGGCAGGACTGGCCTGAAGACGCTCTTTTTTCAGGAGCCATTATGCGTGATGGAGAGCAGGAAGTTTTGGATGTGGCGCAGGGCAAGCTGTTGCGGCCTTTGGTTGAGGGACAGCCGGTGCATATGAATGTTCTGGTTGAGGAGGATCAGGGAGATTTTTTATCAGCCAATGTTGAGAAGGGGATGCGCGCCGTCGGGATACAGGTGAAATCTTACGTGGTTGCAGACAGGCTTATCCGCCCCGGTGATTATGTGGATGTGATCATGACTTATAAAATTAAAGTCAATACGCGCAATAACCCCCAAGCCCAATCTCTGGTCAATAAATATGCCAGTGAAACAATTCTTGAGAAGGTCAGGGTTCTGGCCATTGATACGGAAGATACGAAAGCCGTTGATGAAATTGATGATGGCAAAAAGAAGAAAAAGAAGAAAAGTAAGAAAAAAGCCATCGTGACATTAGAAGTCACGCCGGAAGGTGCGGAAAAACTTTTACTTGGTACCGAGATGGGTG
>JALEGH010000008.1 GCA_022763065.1 Alphaproteobacteria bacterium | reverse complement strand
GTTACGGGCTTAAACAAGTAAGAAAATGACAGGGTTGGAAAAAGAGATCAAGAATGAATACAGATTTTACGCCGCTAAAACAGGTTTATTCGGTTTCAAAACAATTCCCTTATCAGCAAAATGGGCCTTGATGGCATCAAGCGCTTCATGTCCGTCATCATGAAAACTAACCCCTGCCAGTTCCAATTCTTTAGAGGTAAATATCTCCTTCATATAATCAATATAACGTTGATCAGGATCCCCATTGATGCGCGAATTCACTGCAAAAATATGGCGTATTTTGCGCTCAAATCCGGGGAAGAAATTCCGTTGATTCTCAGGAGCCCTTTTTTCGCGTTTATCCAAGGCGATATAGAGGTTACTTAGCATCACCGCCAATGTTTCATAAAGCGTCCCAACCCCACCCGGATATTGAACAAGCGCGTCCGATGCTCCTAAAATCGGATGTTGCCGCTCCGCCAAATTTTTAAACTCCCTAAAGTGCAGAAAATCACCAATACGAAAGACTTCGTCGTTAATTGTGCCTTGCGTGACCTCAAACCCCGTTTGATTGAGTAATCTTTTAATACCGCCCTCACGCGCGGAAATTGCAACCTCCCGGCTTCCGATCACAGTAAAACCACGACACCCCTCTTTATAGGCCCGCACCGCCGCATAAGTCGGCTCCGCCATTAAATGACGCGAGGAACCACCATTAATTTGCGAGACACCACAACGCGCCAGCTCATAGGACACCGTATCCGCATCATAAAGTGCGGCAGGAGCGTTCAAGCTTGCCGAAGCAACCGTTCCGATAACCACTTTAGGCTTTTCAATGCCAAGAGAATCAAAAAATTCGGTTTCACTACAAAGCTGATAAAGATCAGGCTTTGGCAAGTTTTCAGGTGCCTGATAACGCGGGTCCCAAACCAATTTCTCACATAACTCGTGCGTTGCATCATAAAAATCACAAATCATGGACGGCTTCATCGGAATAGTTTTCCGTCCATTCATTTCATTCAAAATGGGCATGACATCGCCACGTCTGGATTCATGCACAAGCATCGGCTCCCCGTCATGGAACGGGTCATATACCGTTTTCAAAGTCGCAAAAGCCGCAAAACGCAATAAGAACTCAACCTTTCTAATGGCCCTCTTCAAAGGATCATTTTTATATTTTTTCCTTTTGCCATTCAAAACAATACCGTGAGTGTGAATGCCTGATTGCTCCAAATCCGCCAGAGACTTAATTTCACCGTGATGCACATTGACACCAACATTTTCGCCAAATATCTGCGATAGTTTTTTCAAATTAAGATTGGTATCCGATAGAAGCGTCGGGTTTTTCACAACAATAGGCGACAAAGATCTCTCCGCCGCACGACGAGGCAAATCAAAATATGTCTCTAACGTATGACGCACATCGGCAATAATACAATCCTTATCAAAATAACCATCTTTGTGGTTCAGTCGCATTTCCGCTGTTGAGCTTTGATGTCCATCCGAATATTCAAAGCATCCGGTATCAAGGTCATGGTCTTTCCCTTTTTCTCTCAACTGCCCAAGCCGTTTTTGGGACGCGTAATCAAGTCTGTTTTTCTTCCCCACAACCTCGATCACAATGCCGTCTTTATCAAGGAACTTGTTCCCCTCTGCCAAAGGGCGAAGCGCTACGGCAATACCGCTTTCATGATTACGATTAAGGTCTGCATATTTAACCGGATCAATTTGGGGCAAATCCTCATAGGCCTGTTTGAGCGCATGCAGAAATTCAACAGGCCCTCCCATCGCCGTTGTCAGCTCCTTAATCCGGTGATCGGGAAATTCCGCCTCTTCTTCAAAAATCTCAGCAAGCAACGGGTCATTTTTATATGGCTGAAAAATGGAGTGGTCCCGCAAGCGCTTATCCACCCGTAAAAACCGGTCCTCAGCCAACCCTACAATTTCCGAAGCACCAGAAACTCCTAGCTTTTCATAGACTTGCTCCAGCTCTGTATCACTCAGCTCCTTGAGACCATTAATGAGCGTAATCAAGATTTTATTCATCGAGATATCAACGGCGTTATCTTCAACCTCCTCGGAATCCTCCAAAGCTATAACTTGGTTGACGAGCGTGACATTTACCAAAAGCTCCTTGAGAGCCCGATCCCAATCCTGGAATTTTTCCTGCGCACCACTGGCCAGAAGTAATTTAACCTTGTTCTTGATTTTAACTTTGTCTTTGGGAAATCGGCCATAAACCGTTATACGACGTGACTCATCATCCCGCAGAACGGTTTTTGTCATTGTTTGCGTTGGTAGAGAAATTTCACTCACTTACGAAACTTCCTCACAGTTTACTAAAATAATGATAAGCTACGCTCCATCACTAACGGCCAACTTATGAAAAGTCAAATCAATTCTTAAACTTAAGTCACATTTTTTTGGCCAGACCTTCATCTGACTCATGTTCACATCTGGGACCACCCCAGTCTTCGAGCCACAATTCCGGTTTTTCCTCCCGAAAGCGCTCAACAAGCGCAATGCAATCAGGATCATCCAGCACCGTGACCTTAACGCCACGCTCTCGCAAAAAATCGACATTCCCGGCAGAATTCACCGTATCCCCCACAACAACATGCGGAATATTAAATTGAACAATCGTACCCGCACACATCATACAGGGGCTGAGCGTTGTATACATAGTCGTCTGAGCGCGCGTAAGCATCCGGCCCGCATCCCGCATGGCCGACATTTCACCGTGAATGATCGGATTGCCCTCTTGCACGAGCATATTGTGACCTTGCCCCAAAATATCGCCATTCTCGTCGATAATGACCGCACCAATCGGGCATCCTCCCTCATCATACCCCTTTTTCGCTAGAGCATATGCGCGCTTCATGTAATAATTGTGATCAACTGACATGACCCAACTTATAAAACAACTGTGAGTCCCTTGCAAGATACCGAAAGAGCTAATCAGAAATCTGATAAAAAAGCGCCCTTTGCTTTCATGCAAATTGCCCTTGATATTGCCCCGCGCAGCCCGCATCCCGTCAACAAAATTGCGGCTGTTTTGTTCGGCTCAGACCAAAATGGAGAGGTTTTCTCCGCTGTGCGGACAAATCACTGGCCCAATCCGATCTATGAACATATTGGAATAGATACAAAAATCGGCAATTCTTCGGGCACCGTTCATGCCGAAACGGCCTGCCTTTTAAGCGCTCCTCATGCCGCGCAAGACGCTTCGATTTGCATCACCGACCCCTTTTGTCCCAACTGCGCCAAAAATATGGCCGAGGCCGGTATCAAAAATATCTATATTGACCAAGACGGGTTCGATAAAGATTTCTTCAAGCGTAGGTCAGGCAGCTTTGACTCGATGTCGATGCAAATTTGCGAGCGCGCAGGAATCAATGTCTATGCCCTGAATATGTTCGCAGAAGAAATGAACCCGATTTACGAGGCTCCTGAAGACTACATCCCCGTTGAGGACAGCCCCATTGAAAAAGAACCGATCGAAAACGCCAATGACGGCGTTTTGCACGACATTGTCGAAGCGGCTACCCAAAAACATAAACGCCGCAAATTCGCAATCGCCCTTGTTTATGGACCGGATGGTAAAAAGTTCGCCCTAACTGCCCGTGCCCACGCCGTCATAGGATATTCCATGCAGAGAGAAGATGAAGCTCTCGACCTCCTCACCCCGATTGGGAAATACAGCTTCATCCAAGAGCCCGTCAACCGGCTGCTCATGCATCTATCTCGTCACGGCTACAAACTTTATGAGGATTATCTCTTTTGCTCTCAAGTTCCTACATCGCGTGAACAGGTCAATATTGTCGGCGCAGAAATCAAGCGCATCACCATCGGCGACATCCAAAAATGCCGCGACCCTCACGGCCTCAAAGCCATGCAGCAATTAAAAGAAGCCGGAATTTTGGATTATAGTTAAATATCCAACAACAATCTTTGAGGGTCCTCAAGGGCTTCTTTGATTCTCACGAGGAAGCTCACGGATTCGCGCCCGTCAATCACACGATGATCATAGGAAAGCGCCAGATACATCATTGGACGCGCCTCAATCGAGCCATCGGGCATCACCATCGCACGCTGCTGAATTTTGTGCATACCCAAGATGCCTGATTGCGGCGTGTTCAAAATCGGCGTGGACATGAGAGAGCCAAAAATGCCGCCATTGGTAACGGTGAAAGTTCCTCCTTGCATTTCCTCAATCGCAATTTTTCCATCACGCGCACGGGTGCCGACATCAATGATGTCTCTTTCAATTTGCGCCATAGACTTTTCATCACAATCACGCACAACAGGTACGACAAGCCCCTGCGGCGTACTGACCGCTACACCAATATCATAGTAGTTTTTATAGACAAGTTCATCACCCTGAATCTCGGCATTCACCGCCGGAAACTCTTTGAGAGCCTGCACCGCCGCCTTCACGAAGAAAGACATGAAACCCAACTTCACATCATGCTTCTTCACAAAGCGTTCCTGATATTCCTTACGCAGCGCCATCACCGCGCCCATATCCACTTCATTAAAAGTGGTCAGAATAGCGGCCTCTTCCTGCGCACTTTTGAGACGTTTGGCGATAGATTGGCGCAGACGCGTCATGCGCACACGCTCTTCACGGTCTTTTTTCTCAGAAACCGCAACAGGCTGAACAGGTGCGGTAGATGGTGTTGGTGCCTTGGCCGCCGGAACAGGATCTGATTTCTTATTTCCTTCCATATGATGAAGCACATCTTCCTTGGTTAAACGCCCATCTTTGCCCGTACCCTTAATCCGGGAGACATCCAGATTATTGTCATTCACCAACTTTAAAACAGCAGGAGAGAGCTTTTGCTCTTCATCTTTTTGTGGACCTTCCGGTTGAGACACCTCTTCTTTCACAGGAGCGGAAGGCGCATCATTAGCGACTGCAGCCGCCCCTCCTTCGCCGCCAATTTCTCCCAATAGCGCGCCTACTTCAACATTTTCACCTTCACCAACCACAATCTTGGCGATCACCCCATCGCTCGGCGCATTGACTTCCAGCGTGACTTTATCGGTCTCAAGTTCCACAATCGGCTCATCCGCGCTCACGGCCTCACCCTCTTTTTTGAGCCATTGCGCCACAGTCGCTTCGCTCACCGATTCTCCTAATGTTGGTACAAGAATTTGTGTCATTTTAAATTTCTTCTTTCTTCACTTACTCAATTATTTGCCTATTCTATTACACGCTCAACGCCTCATCAACCAATTTGGCTTGTTCGGCTGCATGCTGCTTGGCAAAGCCTGTTGCGGGAGACGCGGCTGCCACACGTCCTGCGTAAACAGGACGTGTCACCTTATGTTTCAAACCGTTCAAAACTTGCTCAATTTCCGGTTCCACAAAGAACCACGCCCCCATATTTTTCGGCTCTTCCTGACACCAAATAATATCGGCGTTCATATATTGCTTGAGCTCCTCGGCCAGAGCCTCATGTGGAAACGGGTAAAGCTGCTCCAAGCGCAAAATAAGCACATCCTTAATGTCACGCTCCCGGCGCTCTTGCAACAGATCGTAGTAAACCTTCCCTGAACATAAGACGACACGCTTGATATCTTTGGGCTTAGCTAACTCATTCATGTCGTGGTCCCACAATACGCGGTGGAAGCTGGAACCTTTTGCGAAATCCTCCATTTTGGACACGCATAATTTATGCCGCAGCAAAGATTTAGGCGTCATGAGCACAAGGGGTTTGCGGAAATCCCGACACATTTGACGGCGCAAAATATGAAAGTAGTTGGCCGGCGTGGTACAATTTGCGACCTGCCAATTATCCTCAGCACTGAGCTGCAAGAACCTTTCGAGCCGCGCAGAAGAATGCTCCGGCCCCTGCCCCTCATAACCATGCGGCAACAATAGAACAAGACCACTCATCCGCCACCACTTTGTCTCACCCGATGATATAAACTGGTCAATCATCACCTGCGCGCCATTCACAAAGTCACCAAATTGCCCCTCCCACATCACAAGCGTTTTCGGGTCAGCGAGTGAATAGCCATATTCAAATCCCATCACGGCCAATTCTGACAATGGGCTGTCATGCACTTCAAACCGTCCTTGATCAGGCTTCACATGGTTCAAGAAATAATGCTTCTTCTCCGTTTCCTGATCATAAATAATCGCATGGCGTTGAGAGAATGTCCCCCGCCCGCAATCCTGCCCTGATAAGCGCACGGAAAAATCCCGATGCAAGAGCGAGCCAAAGGCCATCGCCTCCGCCGTCGCCCAGTCAAACCCTTCGCCGCTTTCAAACATCGCAGCCTTGGTTTTGAGCTGACGTAAAATTTTGCTATTGGCTTTGAAATCACCCGGCACGGTCGTAATGACCTTCCCCACTTTTTGAAGCGTTTCTTCGCTCACCGCCGTATCACCGCGTCGATCCCCATCTGGCGCGGTGCTCAAACCCTTCCACGCCCCATCCAGCGTATCAATCTTATTAGGTTTATAGCCTTCGGTCGCCGCGAATGCCTCTTCCATATCCTGATTAAAGGCATCAACGACCCCCTGCACTTCATCCTTTGACATGACACCTTCAGCAATGAGCTTCTTGCCGTATTGAGCAGCCGTTGTTTCCTGCGCCTTAATTTGTTTGTACATGAGCGGCTGGGTAAAGGCCGGCTCATCGCCTTCATTGTGACCAAAGCGGCGATAACAAAACATGTCAATCACCACATCTTTTTTGAACTTCTGACGAAACTCCGTGGCCACACGCGCCACATGCACTACGGCTTCAGGGTCGTCCCCATTCACATGAAAAATCGGTGCCGAGAGCATTTTCGCCACATCCGTACAATAAGGGCCGGAGCGCCCATATTGCGGCCTTGTGGTAAAGCCGATCTGGTTGTTAATCACAATATGAATGGTCCCGCCCACACGGTATCCGGGAAGTTCGGAAATCATCAAGGTCTCCGGCACCACTCCCTGCCCGGCAAAGGCCGCATCCCCATGAAGCAGAAGCGGTAAAACTTGCTCCGCTTGTTTATCTTCGCGCTGAATTTGTTTCGCACGCACCTTTCCGACAACAACAGGGTTCACAAATTCCAGATGGGAAGGGTTCGCCGTTAAAGACAAATGGATCACATTCCCATCAAAATCACGGTCGCTTGAGGTTCCCACATGATATTTCACATCACCGGAGCCTTGCACATCATCGCCTTCGTATTTTTGTCCCTGAAATTCGGAAAAAATCGCGGTGAAAGGCTTGCCCATCACATTGGAAAGTACATTTAGGCGGCCACGATGCGCCATCCCCACGGCAATTTCCTTCAGACCCAACTGCCCGCCACGCTTCATAATTTGCTCAATACAAGGCACGAGCGCCTCCCCACCATCCAGACCAAAGCGCTTGGTCCCCGGATATTTCACATGCAGGAATTTCTCAAAACCTTCCGTGGCGACAAGACGCTCATAAATCGCCTTTTTCCCCTCCAGCGTAAAATCCGTTTTGTTATGCGGCTCTTCAATGCGCTGTTGGATCCACGCTTTTTCTTCCGGGTCGCTCATATGCATGAACTCGACCCCGATAGTGCCGCAATAAGTATCCTTGAGCACGCTTAAGATTTCATTCAGCGTCGCTGTTTCAAGCCCGAGCACTCCGTTAATAAAAATAGGTCGGTCATAATCCCCCTGTTCAAAGCCGTGATGGGCAGGATCAAGCTCCGGGTGATACTCAACCTCCCGCAAGCCCAAAGGGTCCAGATCACACACCAGATGCCCACGCACCCGGTAAGCCCGGATCAACATGATCGCCCGAATTGAATCCCGCGCCGCCTGACGCACATCAACGGATGCCACAGCAGAGCCATTAGGCGTTTGCACCTGCGGGGCGCTCTCGACAGATTGTTGTATGTTAATACCCTGATCAAAAGAACGACTATCTTTACGGTTTTCCTCCGGCGTCCAGCTCGCCCCGTGTAACTCCTGCAACAATGAAATCTCTTCATCATTCAAATCATCGAAAAAGCGTTTCCAGCTTTGATCTACACTGGAAGGAGAGCGCATATACTGGGTATAAAGATGTGCGATATATTCTGCGTTGTTACCGGTGAGGAAAGAGAGATTTTCCGACATAGTTTTTTCCGTTTTTATTCAATAATCAAAGAATTGGAACTGAATTGATAATCTTAGCTTTTTAGTACGGCCCGCAGTTTTTTCAAAGCCGTTTTTTCTTTAGCACTCATATTCTCCGGACGTTTCTTAAGGTCTGGCTTTGTCAGCAAACCGGCAATGGAGCTAAAAAAATTATTCACATGCATTTCATTATCCGGATCAATATGCTCTCCAAATGCCTGCGCCACAACAAGCCCTACCTGCCACACAGCCTGCTTATATTCTTTCACATCCCGTTTGGACAATTTCGAACGACACAAAGTAATAGCCGCAGACAAATCCTGTATGACCTGTTCTTCGCTTATCTGCGCTTCCCAAGCACTCCACATGCTCTTGTGTGATTTCACCTCCCGCATAATGGTGGCGGCAAAAGGGATTTTTTTGTGCCGCGCCGCCAGTTTTTCGATGGTAGCTTCAAGAGCTTGCTGCTCTATCTTGTCATCGCGCTCGGTTTTTTCATTGTCATCGACATTGGAAATCCAAATTCCAACGCGGTAGGGCAGCGAAATAATCAATTCTTTATCTGAATCTGCGAAAACATCTAACGTTGCCATAAATATTAAACCCTGTTTTTAAGAGATCAAATGATCCAAGCATCATGGCATGAAAAGAATAAGAAAAAAAGAAGGGAAAGCAGTACAAAACTACTTTCCCAAAGGTTGTGACGAAGGGTTAAAAGGGGGGATTCAAAAGTGGTTTAAAAGACGATAAGCTGGCCCGCTAAATCCGTCATATTCTCAAAAGGGTTAAAATCCACCACATAAGCCAATAAAATCAGCCATAATGTTGTACCTGTAAAATATAATGTATTGGTCATGTTACTCTCCTTAAACGTGATATTTCATAAAATGTAGTTATAAAAGAGAGTTGCAAAGAGAATGCCACAGAAAAACCATTTAAAATCAAATGGTTAATATAATTCCCAGCATCACAGGTGGGGGATTTCATACCGCCCGGCAATATTTTCCGTAAATATATAGCTTGCTATGCTATCAAGCCGCCATGGCTTGCTTCATGGCCTCACCTAGACCTGCCGGGCTTTCGGAGACTGCAAATCCTGCAGCGCGCATGGCTTCCATTTTGGCTTCGGCTGTATCATCGCCGCCGGAGATAATCGCGCCAGCATGCCCCATCCGCTTGCCCGGAGGAGCTGTCGCGCCGGCAATAAATCCGGCTATCGGCTTTTTGGCCTTGAGACCCTTATAAAATTCCGCAGCTTCAATCTCCGCTGTTCCGCCAATCTCACCAATCATGAGGATTCCTTGCGTCTCCGGGTCATCCATAAACAGCTCAATACAATCAATGAAGTTGGTCCCGTTCACCGGATCGCCGCCAATTCCAATACAGGTAGACTGGCCCAGTCCAACAGCCCCCGTCTGTGCCACAGCCTCATAGGTGAGCGTGCCGGAACGCGAAACAATCCCGATCTTCCCGCGTTTATGAATATGGCCCGGCATAATCCCGATCTTGCATTCATCCGGCGTAATCACACCCGGGCAATTTGGCCCAATCAAACGGGTCTTGGAGCCTTGCAGCGCCCGCTTGACCTTCACCATATCCAGCACAGGAATACCTTCGGTAATACACACGACCAGCTCTATCCCCGCATCAATGGCTTCTAAAATAGAATCTGCGGCAAAAGGCGGCGGCACATAGATGACAGAGGCATTACAGCCCGTTTTATGTTTTGCTTCCTCAACGGAGTTAAAGACCGGCAGACCTAAATGGTCCTTTCCACCTTTACCCGGCGTCACACCACCCACCATATTGGTGCCATAGGCAATGGCTTGTTCGGAATGAAAAGTTCCTTGGGAGCCGGTAAAGCCCTGACAGATAAGCTTGGTCTCTTTATTCACAAGGACTGACATAGTGTTGTTCTCCGTTTTTCAAATGATAAAAATTACACTTCCATTTATATAGCGCCCAGCCGTGAAAGCAATACGAAGATCGTACACACCGCCCGCATGTCCACAAAGAGGCGTTTTCACAGACACCTCCACACAAAAATTTACATTCTGTAAATAATTTTCGCCTATAATGTCCTGATAAATTAGGGAATTTGCGAATGACAAAAAAGGGAAACAAACTATCTCCTCTTGCCGCAGCGATAGCTTCGGCGGCAACGGCCGCGCTTGGGATACAAACGGCTGACGCGACTGTGCCCTCTCCGCCGGAACCTCTTGCGCAAAGTCAAAACCAACAAAACTGGAATACGGTTACAAAGCAAGCTCTTGACGTTCCACACATCATTTTCCCCGCAGAAGTTACTCATGATAGTGCCAATCTCTTCCTCATGGAATTTAACCAACTTCTACAAAAGACAAAGGAAGGCGATGAAATTTTTGTTGTCTTTCCTGATTCTGTGGGAGGACTTGTTGACCGCGCCAATGATATAAAAGGCCGCGTTAATCAGGCTATCAACGAAGAAAAGCGCAAAGTAACCTATCTTTTAACAGGCAAAATTGAATCCGCCTCCGCCGCCTTGGTTTTGGCACATAAGGGAACTGTTCTAGCCACAAAGGATGCAAAGCTGGTGACACATGCCGCTTTCTTCTCCACGACTGATGCAGATGGAAATTTTGTTCCTTTCAAAAAAATTGACAGCCCAAATTTAACAAAAGACGAAAAAATAGAGCTGACCGCAACACGCAATCAATTTGCCCATGATATTTATGCGAACTCCTGCCATATCTCAAAGGAATTAGCCCCTTTGTTCTTTGATACAGAAGATACGACTATAGACATGAAAACCGCCTTGGAATTTGGCCTCGTTGATGATCTTGTTATCAAGGTTGAAGATGATTACGTCATTGACGGCACAAAAAGAAAACACAAAAAACCCTGTCCCGAAACTGGGGGCCACATACTGGACTTAGGCCCAAAAAGATGAAACCTAAAAACAACATACGCTCTGCACTTACCCGCTCATTTGCTTCGGCCATAGCTCTGTTCGCATCATCTTTGGCGCTCGCACCCGATGTGCGGGCGGACCCTTTGGGGGATTTCATCGAAAAACAGATGAAAAACCTGAACGAGCCGCATGCAGTCCCGAACCTCTTGTTAGGAGACGTGGATGAAAATAGCTCCCAGTTTTTCGCAAGCGAGCTTGAGCAAATAAAAAAGAAAGTCGGCAAAGGCACACCCGCAAAAGGCCCCTTCATATATGTGCGCATTAAATCCCGAGGCGGAGACGTTGAAGAAGGAGAAAAAATATTACGGATGCTTAATACATCGCTCGACGAAGGCTATCAGGTCCGTATTGTATGTGAAGAGGCTTCTTCCATTGCTGCTGTCATTTTATCCAGCTTTAAAGGTAAGCGATTTGCCACAAAAAAATGCTCCGGTCTTTTTCACGGTTCTTATTTAGCGCAGAAAAACCCTGATAGCAGTTTCGAAAATGTCAGAAAATCCGGCGATCCCAGATTATCAGATGACGAGCAATTTACATTAGACGATACAAATAACGGATTCGCCGCCTTGCTCAGCCGTCGATCATGCCGCATTGATCATGCACTGGCCTCCGCCTTTTTTACCGCTCATGACATACCGTTCAAGGTAGAAGACCTTATGGAACTCGACATTATCGATCACGTTGTAAGCGTCACAAAAGGCGGCTTCTATCATGTTGAAAGAAGCTTTGATCAATATAAAAAACCATGTACGGAAAAATATAAAACCGAAAGCCGTCTTTCAGCTGATGGATACGTTAAACAAATCGAAACCGAAGATGAAAATGCGCCTAAGCTGCTTGAGCCGCCGCGTCCTGCGTCGCCTTCACGACCTTCTGGGCCGCATCCCCAAGATCATCGGCGGAAATAATCGGCAAACCGGATTCAGCCATCAGCTTTTTACCTTTTTCAACATTGGTTCCTTCTAGACGCACGACAAGCGGTACGGAAAGCTGCACTTCCTTGGCCGCCGCGATCACACCCTCGGCAATCACATCACATTTCATGATCCCACCAAAAATATTGACCAAAATCCCCTTCACATTCGGATCAGAGAGAATAATTTTGAAGGCTGCCGTCACGCGCTCCGCTGTCGCACCACCCCCAACATCCAAAAAGTTCGCAGGTTCCCCACCATGAAGTTTAATAATATCCATCGTCGCCATCGCAAGTCCGGCGCCATTGACCATACAGCCAATATTACCGTCCATAGACACATAAGATAAGTCCCAGTTGGTCGCTTCACGCTCATTTTCATCTTCTTCCGATTCGTCGCGCATATCCGCCACCATCTTTTGACGAAACAAGGCATTCTCATCAAAATTCATCTTGGCATCGAGGGCCATGACCTCATTCTTATCCGTGACAATCATCGGGTTAATCTCAACGATAGAAGCATCCAACTCCACAAAGGCCGTATAAAGTGCCATGAAAAACTTCACCGCCGATTTCATGACATCCCCGCTTAAGCCCAGACCAAATGCAAGCTTACGCGCATGAAACGGCATCATGCCTGTGGCCGGATCAACGGAAACCTTGATAATCTTTTCCGGACTTTCCTCGGCCACTTCTTCGATTTCCATCCCGCCTTCGGTCGAAACCATGAAGGTCACGCTGTCTGTCGCGCGATCCAACACAACGGAGCAATAATATTCCTTTTCTATATCCACCCCATCGGTCACATAAAGGCGCTGCACCTCTTTACCTTCCGCACCTGTTTGCTTGGTCACCAGCACCTGATTCATCATCGCTTCAGCCGCTTCTTTTACCTCATCAGAGGTCTTACACAAGCGCACGCCACCCTTGCCTTCGGGGTTATTTTTAAAATGCCCGGCACCGCGCCCACCAGCATGAATCTGCGCCTTAACAACATAAAGAGGACCGGGAAGTCCTTCAGCCGCCTTTACCGCTTCATCTACGCTCATCGCAGCCACCCCATCCGGCACCGCCACCCCATATTTTTTCAGCAATTCTTTGGCCTGATATTCATGAATATTCATCTTATTTTTCCTGTGTTTTCAGCATGTTATCAAATATAGCGCCGCCCGCCCTAAACTTCCGTTTCAGTAGTAGCATAGCGCACCCCTCCTTCCAAGCCGAACAAGCAAAGCTCTTAACAATTTATTAATTTCCGTAAACTAAAATGGGCAAAGCGAAACGGTTCAAGCCATTCAAACAACACAACAAAAGAGCCGATTTTTGCGTTAGAAGGGACAAATTTAGTATAATTTAGGCATGAGTGCAGGAACCGCCACATTAAAGCCAAAGCAGCAACCTCCCAAGATTGAGGAAATTAAAAACGCATGCGCGGAAATGACGGGGCAAGAAATATTCAACTTAAAACAATTTCAAATACATAGTGAAAGCCACAAAAATGGCGCTGCCGCGATAACAGCAGAAGCCGCCCAAGCACAAACCGCTGAGGCAGAGGACAAAAAGAAAAGAAAAATACAAGGTAGAGCTCACGCCGGTTGTTTAATGGAAAATATTAAAAACCCTGTAAACGTTGCGTTCTTTGACGCTGAAACATATAACCTTCATAATCCAGAAAATGTTGCACTTGAAAGCAATTCAAGTTTTTGGGATTGGTTTCAGGGAAACCCCGAAGAGTTTAAACTCATGGTTCGTGATCCGGAAACGAACGAAATGCGTGCCGCCACTCATAAGGAAAAATTAGTTATTGAAAAGAACTCTAACGCATGTACAGCAGGAAAATCTGAAGAAGAACTTTTCATTAAAAAAATAAAAAACGGCGAGACACCAAGCCCAGAAGATATCCCCGCAACCTTCAAAGATAGGTATGGCGCAGGCAATCCACCAACAGTAGGAGAACTAGAAGACATTTTAGCCAAAGAAGCACCAGGATACATCCCCACATCAGGTATTGAGTTAGGGGGAGAAACAAGGATCCCTCAGTCCACATCGGCAGCAAAAGAGATAACAGGACTAGATACTGGGCAAGGCTATCTAGCTAATATGACCACTTCTATACAAAATACGTTTTATAACGCTGTGGACGCCGTGCGCGAATATATTCCTGACATTTCATCTCCAAAGCCAGAACTAGCCGCAAGCGGACAAAAACCGGAAATGCAAGTGCAACCTGCCCCACCCGCAGGTATGTAACCCTTAAAGCTTTCTTAAAACCAACTTTTTTAATTCGAAAATTATTGACATAGAACACATATTTTGCTATGTTGAACTTACATGAAAGCTTTGAATTTATCGTTATCCGATATGTCCGATTTAAGAGAGCTATTCTCTCTCAAGGAAAGCTCTCAACTCAGGCAGAACAGGTTAAAATCTTTCTTTGACAAAGCACGAAAACGTGAAGAGCGTCATAAGAAACTCCTGCGGTCCTTCAAGGAAACTTTCGAACAATTTAAAGATGTATTTTCGGGTACGGGGGTCTTCTCCGGCAACAATCTGTTTATTCAAAAAATAAGGCAAGAGATTCAAAAGGCCATGATGCCCGCAGGTCTCGTAGGTCTATCGCAAGAATTTTCTTATGCCCAAGTAAGCGTCCCAGGAGACATTGAACAAACATTAATGGATGAAGCAAAAGAAATAGAAACCCAAATAGCACAGGCCGAGGACACGCAATTTGTCGGCCCCCTACCAAAGCAGGCCCTTCAACTGCGTCAAGATTTTAATACGCACCCAAAGGACATTCAAAAGCTAAAAGAGGAATTCTTGCTTAGTCATGGAATTATAAAAGCAGAAGAAAACAGCTACTTGTTTTCGGAAGAGCGTATTAAAAAGATGCGCGACAAAATTCAGAGTGCAGATAACGCTTCGGCACACCTTACCCGTATTTTCATCTTTTCCCAGACACCAACACAAATGGAGAGAAAAGAATACCTTGCCGACCTTCTAAATAAGCCCTTCTTAAGCCGCGTCTTTGGATAGGTTTTCCATGGCAGCTACCAAATCCTTAACCGCCTGAACAGAGTGATCAAACATTTTCTGCTCATCCTCATTAAGCTTAATCTCAATAATTTTTTCCACGCCATTTGCGCCAATCACAACAGGCACACCGATATATAGACCTTTCACGCCGTACTGACCGCTTAGCTTCGCCGCACAAGGAAAAACGCGCCGCTTATCTTTGAGATAGCTTTCCGCCATCGCAATCGCACTTGAGGCCGGGGCGTAATAAGCCGAACCTGTTTTCAAAAGTGCTACAATTTCTCCGCCGCCATTACGGGTACGATCCACAATCGCATCAATTTTTTCCTGCGTGCTCCAGCCCATTGCCACGCAATCAGGAAGCGGAATCCCCGCCACGGTTGAATAACGTGTCAGCGGCACCATCGTATCGCCATGACCGCCAAGTACGAAGGCACTGACATCTTCAACGGAGACGTCAAATTCCTCCGCCAGAAAATAACGAAAGCGCGCCGAATCTAAAACACCCGCCATACCAACTACTTTATTATCGGCAAAACCTGTTGCACGCTGCATCACCTCGACCATCACATCCAGTGGATTGGTAATCACAATCACAAAGGCTTCCGGCGCATGTTTTTTGATATTCGCGCCAACGGATTGGATAATACCTGTATTGATACCGATCAGGTCATCCCGACTCATCCCCGGTTTACGTGGCACACCAGCCGTGACAATCACAACATCCGCGCCTTTAATCACGTCATAGTCGTTACTACCCTGATAATCGCAATCAAACCCTTCGACAGGAGAAGACTCCGCCAGATCCAGTCCCTTACCCTGCGGCACCCCTTCGGCGATATCGACCAAGGCCACATCGCCCAGCTCCTTCAAGCCAGCCAAATGCGCCAAAGTTCCGCCGATCATACCCGCACCGATTAATCCGATTTTTGCTCTTGTTTTTGTTTTAGCCATTATGTGTTTTCTCCTTCGTCTCAAAATATTAGATTATTACTTATATCGTTATTTTCCCTCATCACCAAGAAATTCCAAATGCCATTCCATGTCTTTGGGGGTGAGGGGATAATCCACACCATCACGCGGATAAAGAAGGTCTTTGACCTTGACATGTGCGATCTCCTGCTGAATCCGGAAGGCCAGACGCATCGAAAATCCGGCCTTCCAACAAAGTGCGCAAATAATTTTAGGCGCTTGCAAAGATATCGCCTTATCCACCAGCGGACGAGGCAACCCACTGAGACAGGATAAAGACTCCAGCACAAAAGCGCGATCGCGCAAGCCCAGCGCATCTGAAACCATTTGCTCTCCCAGCTTCTTTGCCTTATATAACGTCCGCACCCGCGCCCGAACCTGCTCAGGCGTTTGTTCTTCATCGCCTATCACCTCTTGCAAGTGAATACGCCTGCGCGTGGCATCGGTGACAATTTCGGTTGTTTGGAGATCATAGTCCCCTTTTTCCTCAAGAAGTTTGCGGATACGCGCATCCACATATCGAGACAAGCGCTTGGCCATATCTTCGGGCAATGTATGACGTGTAGCGAGAGGCTCATGCCATTCAGGAAATTCTTTTGCGCGTTCGATAATAACTTCCAACACCTCTATAGTGATTTCCGCCCCATCGTTTTCCAAAAGGAACTTTCCGGCACCCGCATGTCCGGTATCAATCACGGCCCGTGACACTTTCGCGCTGATAGATTTTCGCCTTGCAACCGCTTCGGCGGCCCAACTGGCCGGATGGTCCGCCAAAATATCAATCATGTCTTGATCCGAAAGCGCGGTACAAAAGCGTAAAATTGGTTCCGCCACTTCACGTTCAATATCCCGCGCCAATTGCGCCGCCACGGAAGGAGGCGCATAAGCATGATCTTTAAGCGTGCTGGACAAGGCTCTCCTGATTTTCAAAACCTCATCAAGCGCCAAAGTCCCTAACGCCTGCACCGCGTAGGCATAAAGCTGGCTTTGCGTATCCACAGACAAATCCGGCAATAATTTAACAAGCCTGCCCGCCAGTGTAAGGCGCACATCTAAATTGGAATCGACAGCCAAAGCCGCGCTCGCATGAAGCGGCGTTGATTTATTCTTCGCAACAGCTTTTCTAACTCTGGGGCTTGGATCATGCTCCGCCAGATAGAATAAAATTTCGCGGTGTGTCTTTGTATTCTTTGCGAGAGACAAACGTTTGAGCTCTCCACCTTTGAGCGCGATCTCCTTTTCCCGGTCAGAAGGTTTTGCATTCGTATCTTGCGCGTGTTTCTGACCAAATAAACTATCAAACCATTTTATGCCCATGATGCCATCTTCTCCTCATGAGTGCTTAAATAATTCTGCGTCTGCATTTCATGTAAACGGCTTATGGTACGTTTAAGCTCAAATTGATGATCGTGACCTGTGTAAATTTCGGATATGGGGGCCTGCGCCGTAATCACAACCAATCCGCCAGCCTCATAAAAACAATCTATCAAAAGAATAAAACGTTTGAGCTCATTACGCTTGCTTTGTTCCATGACCGACACATCAGATAAAAATAAGCTATGATATTTATTGGCCAAGGCCAAATAATCTTCCGCCGCAAGGGGCTTGCCGCATAGGCCTTTAAAATCAAACATTGCCGCGCCATTGGCGGCCCTAGGTACTTTTATCTCACGCCCTTTGATGGTGATCTTTTCTTTTTTGGGTTTCGTCTCGGCGCTAATCTGGACAAACAAATTTTGAAATTCTTTATCCGTGGCACGGGTAAGAGGTGTGAAATAAATTTTCTTCTCCCCCTCTTGCCCTGCCTCACGGTAATCCGTTTGGCTATCC